>JBEBHI010000175.1:0-6695 GCA_040080935.1 Terricaulis sp. | reverse complement strand
TGTGACGTACGATCGCGTTGGTGAGAGCCGTGAAGAGATTGGCGCGCGGCTCGCGGCAGAGGGAGGTCTCTCGTTAATCAAACCTTTCGACGATCCGTTTGTGCTGGCGGGGCAGGGGACTGCGGGTTTGGAAATCGCCGAGCTGATTTCGCCGGACATCGTGTTCGTGCCGGCCAGTGGCGGTGGTTTGTCGACCGGGACGGCGCTGTCGTTGCCGAAGGCGCGCGTGTTCGCTGTCGAGCCGGAGGGGCACAACGATATTCAGCAGACGTTGGAGTCGGGCTCGATCCAGCGTAACGCGCCGGGCATCCGTTCGATCTGCGATGGCCTGCTGACCGAGCAGATGGGTGAGATCCCCTATGCGATCGCGCGCGAGCGGTTTGAGCGCGTGTTCGCGGTTTCCAACGAAGCGGTGCTGCGGGCGATGAAGTTTGCGTTTCAGCGTTTGAAGCTCGTGCTTGAGCCTTCAGGCGCGGCCTCGCTTGCGGCGCTGCTTGAGGGGGGCGCTGACGTGAACGGGCAAACGGTGGCGATCATCGCCAGCGGCGGCAATGTGGACGTCGAAACGTTCGAGCGCGCGCTGGCGGCTTAGCCGCCCCGCTTCAGATCTTGCTCGAGCGTGATCGGCGTTGGGTGACCGGCCAGGCGGTAGCGATAGACCTGTAGGTTCTCGGTAACGCGCTGGACGTAGTTGCGCGTTTCGGAGAACGGGATGAGTTCGATCCAATCCACGACATCGACGTTCGGCGAACGTGGGTCGCCCCAATCGGCGATCCACTCGTTCGCGCGGCTTGAGCCGGCATTGTAGGACGCGATTGCAAGCACGTATGAGCCGTTGAAGTTGTTGACGAGGTCAGCGAGGTGGGCTGAGCCGAGCGTCATGTTGTATTGCGGATCGGTCGTGAGCGCGGCGCGCTCGTATGTCATCCCCTCGCGGCGCGCTTGCAGTTGCGCCGTTGAAGGAATGAGCTGCATCAGGCCGCGGGCATTGGCGTTTGAGATGGCGCCGGCGTCGAACTCGCTTTCCTGACGGATGATTGCGAGCACCAGGGCCGGCTCGATGCGGCCTTGGCTTTGGACTGTCGCCGGGAGATCGATCAGCGGGTAGGCCGAGCTTACCGCCACAACGTTGCGGAACAGCCCTGCCTTGGCGCTGCGCAGCGCTGTGCGGTGATAGGATTGCTCACGCGCCAGTTGCGAGAGCAGCTCCATCTCCATCGGATCGTCGAGCGTGTCGTCGAGATAGAACGCGATCGACTCGAAATCGCTTTGGGCGCCGACTTCGGCCATGACGCGGAGCGCGCGCACCAGTTCGCGATTGTTGAAGCGGGCGCGAGCGGCGTCGCTGACTTGCGCGGTTGCCGGCAGCGACAGCTCCGCTGTGCGGTTGCCGCGTGTGGCGGCGAGCTGCCCGTAATAGGTAAAGTTGAAGCGGGCGGCTTCGTTGAAGAGCCGCTCGGACTCGGCATTGTTGCCAAGCGCCCGCTGCGCTTCGGCGCGCCAGTAGAGTGCGCGCGAGAGCGATACCGGCGACGACACGTTGTCGGCCAAGTGCGAGAAGTGTTCGGCGGCGCGTTGCGGGTTGCTGAGATAGCGGAGGCTGATCCAGCCTGAGAGCCATTCGGCGTCAGCGAACGACTCCCCGCTTGTCAGGCCGTGATTGGAAACGAGCTGATAGGCCAGCTGATAGTTTCCGGCGCGCATGGCGCGTGGAACGTAGAGGCGGCGTTCCTTGAATATGTCTGAACGCGCCGCGAGCGGTGCAGCGCGCGGATCGATGCGCGCGGCCATTTGCATCGCGTCGACCGGTTGATCAGTGCGGCGGCGATATTGAGCGCGATCGAACAGCAGGCCGGGATCGTCCTGGCGCGAGGCCGGCACGGCATCGATCGCAGCTTGCAGGCCGCGGCGTTGGCGGGTTTGCACGGCGATGCGAGCGTGCGCGAGGGCGCGGTCCGCTGGTGAGATGCGCGAGAAAAGACGCTGAGCAGCCGTGCGCTGATCGCGCCACAGGAGCCCGGCTACGCGCGCGGCGTGATCATCTTGGGTCAGCACCGAGCTGAACTCTTGCAGCGCGCGATCTTCAGTGGCGGTGGTCAGAGCATCGTCACGCCAAGCGGCGCGCGCCATCTCGTTGCCTTCAGAGCGTTGGCCCGCGTCGCGAAGCGCGATGGCGAGCGCGATGCGGCCGTCGCCGGTGATCGGGCCGTTGTCCTGACGAAGGAATGCGATGCGATCGTTCGGTGAGAGCGTGCTGTCGAAGATCGCCTGCTCGGCGCGTTGGCGCATGGAGGTGCGGCCCGGCCAGCCTTGGAGTTCGTCGAGGGCTTGCTTGATATCGTTGAAATAGAGCGGCGCTTCTGGGGCTGCGGCCCAGCGCCATTGCAGCATGTGCCGGATGAGCGGATCGGTGGCGCTGTCGCGGAGAGACGCCACAGTCCCCCAATCGCGGTTGTCAGCGGCGACCATGGCGTCGCGCAGGCGCATACGCTCGGCGGCGGACGGCATTGGCGCGATTTCCTGCGCGCTGGCCGGGGCCGGCGCGACGACGCGGGGCGCCATGACGCCGGCGACGGCGAGCGCGCCTACCGCCGCGACCACGGCGCCAATACGGATCAATTTGGATCGGTCCATCCACCCGCCTCAAAACAAAACAGCACGCAGCCCGCAAAACCGGAGTTCGGCGGGCCGCTATTTAACCTCGCCTGACAGTGTGGCAGGAATCGCGCCAACTCCACCTCAAAGGTTGTTATGGCGATGGTACATGGCTCGATTCCGGCGCTGATTACGCCATTTCGCAACGGAATCGTTGATGAACAGGCCTTTCAGGCGCTGGTGGCGCACCAGATTGCCGAAGGTACACATGGCCTGGTTCCCTGCGGCACGACCGGCGAAAGCGTCACGCTGAGCACCCAAGAGCACGTCCGAGTTGTGGAAATGTGCGTTGAGGTGGCGGCGGGCAAAGTACCGGTCATTGCGGGTGCGGGATCAAATAATACCGCTCATGCGATCGAATTGGCGCAGCATGCGAAGCGCGTGGGCGCCGACGCGGTGCTTGTCGTTGCGCCGTACTATAACAAGCCGAGCCCAGACGGATTGGTCGCGCACTTCAAGGCGATCAACGATGCGGTCGATATTCCGATTTATCTCTACAACGTGCCGGGGCGCACAGTGATCGACATGTCGGCGGAAACGGTTGGGCGTTTGGCGCAGCTGAAGAATGTGGCCGGCATCAAGGATGCGTCGAACGATCTTGGGCGCATCGCCAAGCATCGTGCGCTTGCGGGTGAGACGTTCATTCAGCTGTCCGGCGATGATCCGAACGCGATTGGCTTCAACGCGCATGGCGGACGCGGGTGCATTTCGGTGACGGCGAACGTGGCGCCGAAGCTTTGTGCGCAACTGCAGGAGGCTACGCTGCAGGGCGCTTACGACACGGCGCGCGCGATCGATGACAAGTTGTGGCCGCTGCACAAGGCGATGTTCTGTGAGCCGTCGCCGGCGCCGGCGAAGTACGCCTGCTCGCTACTCGGGCTGTGCGCGGACGAGGTGCGGTTGCCGATCGTGCCGTGCAGCGATGCGGCCAAAGCGCAGATCCGCTCGGCAATGACGCACGCAGGGCTTATCTAAGCGCCATGGCTAAGAAAGCAGATCCTTCGCGTAAGCTCATTGCTGAGAACCGCCGCGCCCGCTTCGATTACATGATCGAGGATACGCTGGAGGCCGGCATCATCCTTGTCGGCACCGAGGTGAAATCGCTGCGCGGTGGGCGCGCGAATATCGCTGAAAGCTATGCCAGCACAGACAAAGGCGAGCTTTGGCTGGTGAACGCGACGATCCCGGAATACCCGCCGGCTGGGCAGTTCAACCACGAGCCGCGCCGGCCGCGAAAGCTCTTGGTGCGCGCTAAGGAATTGAAAAAGCTGGCAAGCGCAGTTGAACGCGAAGGCCGCACGCTTGCGCCGCTTGAGCTCTATTTCAACGACCGCGGCATTGCTAAGATCAAGATCGCCCTCGCCAAGGGCAAGAAGGCGCATGACAAACGCGAAGCCACCAAGGATCGTGAGTGGAAGCGCCAGCAAGGGCGGCTGATGCGGGATAAGGGATGAGGGCTCTAATCGCGATCGCGCTGACGGCGTGTCTCGCCGCTTGCATCCCGCCGCTTAACGCGGACACGGTTGAGCTTGCGTGGGAACGTTGCAACGCGGCCGGCCAGCCCGCCGATCGTTTAAGCCAGTGTTCGGATGTGATTGGCTTTGCTGGAACGACACCTGAGCGCCGCGCCGCAGCGTTAATCGTGCGCGGCACGCTGCGCGCCGAAGAAAACCAATATGCGCGCGCGTTGGCCGATTTCGGACGCGCGCTGCGTTTGGATGGCGACAATGCCGAGATCTATTTGCAGCGCGGTCTAGTCCATCAAGCGAGTGGTGCGTTCGACGTTGCGGTGCGTGATTTCGATCGCGCGTTGGCGCTACAGCCGGGTTTGCAGAGCGCGCTCGATAGCCGTGCCGCAGCTTTGCAGCAGCGCCTTACATCGTTCCAAGAGCAGCTGGAGTTTTTGAACCAGCGCTTGCTCAGTGCGCCAACGGATGCTGCGTTGCTCAACAACCGTTGCTGGTTGCGGGTCGTCAACAATGACAATCTCGATGCAGCGCTTGCGGACTGCAATGCGTCGCTTGCTTCGGCGCCGAACGACCCAAACGTGTTCGACAGCCGCGGGCTCGTGCAGTTCAAACGTGGCGACTATGCAGCAGCGTTAGCGGACTACGAAACGGCAGTCCGCATTGAGCCAAACAATGGTCATTTCCTTTACGGACGTGGCCTTACGCGTATCGCATTGGGCATGACTGCGGAGGGCTCGGCAGATCAGGCTCATGCCGATGAATTGCAGCCTGGAATCGCGCTGCAGTATCAGGACTACAATATCCTGCCGCCAAAGCCGCCGGCGGAACCGCTGTCCGCGGAATAAGTCGCGGGACTATTGGAACGCGAGTTGCTTTGCGCGCGCCATCACGGTTTCGAACATCTCGGTCGTGAGCCGGCGCGTCTGCGTGTTGTAGCGTGAGCAATGGTAGCTTGAGACGAGCATGCGCCCGTCCGGCAACTGCGTTTCGACTGCGTGCCCGAACTTTGAGAAGGTTGGCTTTAGTCCATGCGCGCGCAGGACGCTTTCGTGTGCGATCGAGCCCAGCGCCAACATTGTGCGCATTGTCGGTAGCGCATCGAGGCGCGCAGAGAGGAACGGTCGGCACGTAGCGATTTCCGCGGGCGTCGGTTTATTTTCGGGCGGCGCGCAACGCACGGCGTTGGTGATCATCGCGCCTTTCAAGGTGAAGCCGTCTTTGGGGTCGGCGCGGTACTCCCCTTCCGCAAGGCCAAGTTTTTTCAGCGTGCCGTAGAGGAGGTCACCGGCGTAATCGCCGGTGAAAGGGCGCCCGGTGCGGTTGGCGCCCATGCGACCTGGCGCGAGGCCAACGATGAGGAGGCGCGCTTTGGCGTCGCCGAAAGAGGGCGCGGCGCCGTTGAACCAGGTGGGTTCAGCGCGCTTGTTGTCTTCGCGATAGGCGACGAGCCGGGGGCAAAGCGGGCAGTCCTTCGGTGCTTCGGGCGGAGTTTTGCTCACCGGGTCTCGTCTTCGTCTGCTAGTGATCGCCGTCCTTATCGCATGCGGAGGATTTGGGCGAATGACGCGCGCGTTCGTAGCTTTGGGCGCAAACATGCCTTTTGAGGGCGTGCAGGGGGCTGAGCTGCTTGCGCGCGCAACTTTGGCGCTGAGTGAGGTAGGGCTGGCCCCGCTTGCGTTCTCCGGCGTCTGGCAAACCGAAGCGTGGCCGCGCGACAGCGGGCAGCCTGACTATTTCAACGCAGTCGTGGAGGTGGATGCTGGCGATCGGACGCCGCGAGAGCTCTACGAGGTGCTCACGGGCATCGAGCGCCGGTTTGGGCGCGAACGCCGCGAGCGATGGGCGCCCCGTACGCTCGATCTCGACATCATCGATTTGGAAGGCGTGACCGGCGACGTCGACGGCATCGCCCTGCCGCATCCGCGGATGCACGAGCGGGCGTTTGTTTTGGCGCCTTTGGCCGAAATCGCCCCCAGTTGGCGTCATCCTGAGAGCGGTCTGACGCCTGAGGCAATGCTGACGGGACTGGTGGACGTATATGCCTACCGCCGCATTGGTGATCTTTCCTCCGCCGCGAAGCGCGGCTAACACCCTTGCCGCATTGCGAAAAACCGCGAGCCCCACTAGGTTGGGGTTCGTTCCGACCCTTTTTGACCCTGAGGAAGCACGCCTTGGCTCGCGTAACCGTCGAAGATTGCGTAGAAAAAATTCCAAACCGGTTCTCGCTGGTGCTCCTGGCCGCGCACCGCGCGCGCAACATTTCTTCGGGTGCGGAACCCCTGGTCGACCGCGACCGCGACAAAGATCCGGTCGTTTCGCTCCGCGAAATCGGCGACGGCGCCATCACCCCGGAAGAGCTCCGCGACAGCTACGTGATGCTCTATCAGGACGTTCAGCCGGCTGCCGCCGCCGAAGAAGAGCAGGATCGCCTGGCGATCGCGGCTCCGGTCGAGACCAGCGAAGACGACGTTCTGCGTGCGCTTCAGCAAGAGGCTGAGGCTCAACGCGACGAGCGGTACTGATCCCATGTCAGGCGGTGACGGAGTCGCCGCCAAAGACCCGGCCAGCCAA
>JBEBHI010000326.1:0-1729 GCA_040080935.1 Terricaulis sp. | reverse complement strand
AACGGTGTCGAGAACGCGCCGAAAGCGTTTCTCAACCTCTTCAGCGGAGGAAACACGGGAAAGATGCTCGTCAAACTCGGCTGATATGAACCAACGTCTATTTCAAGCGTACGTGATGGTCGACTGGAGCGCCGCCTCCAAGCCGACAACCGGCCCGGATTCAATCTGGGTCGGCGTACTGAAGCGCAACGTGCGTTTCCAGATGGCGTTCGAAGCGCACAATCCATCGACACGGGTTGAGGCGGAGAAACTGCTCAACAGCGTATTGGATGATTTGAAGCGCAAAGGCGAACGCACGCTTGTTGGCTTCGACTTTCCGATGAGCTTTCCGCGCGGCACGGCTGCTGCGTTGAAACTCCCCGGCGATCCGTGGCGTGCGCTCATGGACTTCGCGGCAAAGGAAGTGAAGGACAAGCCGGATAACACCAACAACCGCTTCCAAGTCGGCGCAAAAATGAACCGGCTGATGACGGGCGAAGCTTTTCCGTTCTGGGGCGCGCCAGCGCGCGACGAGCAGACCATGCTTTCGGCGAAGCGCCCGCGTGAGCATGGGCCGAATGATTTGCCTGAGCTGCGATACGCCGATGAAGCGGCAAAGGGCGCGTCGTCTATTTGGAAGCTTTATTATCAGGGCTCAGTTGGCGGACAGGCGCTGACTGGCTTGCCGGTTGTGAAGCGTCTGCGTGATGCGCGCACTGTGAAGATGTGGCCGTTTGAGACCGGCTGGAAGCCGTTGGCGCCTGCCGATGTCGCCGACACCGAGGCCGTGTTCGCGGAAATCTATCCATCACTCTACGCCGCCAAACCGAACGCGGGCGAGATCAAGGATCAAGCGCAAGTCCGCGGGGCGTGCGAGCGCTTCAATGCGCTGGATGAGAAGTTTCAACTCGGCGCGGTGTTCGGCCCAGCGAAGGACGACAAGCGCCGCGAAGTCGTTGAACGCGAAGAAGGCTGGATACTGGGCGCGAACGCCTGAGCCCTATTCCGCTGCTTGCAGTATGGGCTTCGCAGGTTTTGCCGCGATGGCCCACCAGCGCAGCAGCAAAACGGCGGCGCTCAGAATGCTCGACCAGAAAATCGCGAAGATCAATCCAGCGACGCCCATGCCTTGGTGCTCGGCCAACCAATAGCCCAGGACCGGCATCACCGCCGCGTAGGCGAGGATGTGGCTGAAGGTGGGGAACCAGTTGTCGGATCGCGCGCGCAGCGCCGACGCGGTCACTACTTGCGTGCCGTCGGGCAAGAGCACCAGTGCGGCGACCCACATGAGTGAGGCGAGCAACGCCGCAAGCTCGGCGTCTGCGGTATAGGCGCGGCCAATTGGGCTGGCGAAAATCAGAATGCCAATCGCCAACAGCAGCATACCGATGGCGTTGAGCCAGATACCAGTCCAGCCTGCGCGTGCCGCGTCGTGCGGCGCTTGGCGGCCTATAGCTTCGCTGACGAGCACGGCGGTGGCGGCGGCAAGACCGAGAGCAACCATAAACACAAGCGCCATCAAATTGAGCATGATCTGATACGCCGCGACCACTTCGGCGCCGATGCGACCGGCGACGACGGTCATGGCGGAGAAGGCGCCCGCCTCTACGGCTTGGCTCACTGCGGCCGCAGCGCCGACCCCGAGCAGTGCGCCGTACCCTGGGCCTTTGGCGCCTTTGCTTTTGCGTACGCCGAAGGTGACGCCATCGCGCAAGAAATAGATGCAGATCATCAGCACACCGGCGAGAAA
>JBEBHI010000325.1:0-1730 GCA_040080935.1 Terricaulis sp. | reverse complement strand
ATGGTGGGCAGTGAGGGGATCGAACCCCCGACCCTCTCCGTGTAAAGGAGACGCTCTACCGCTGAGCTAACTGCCCTCTGCCGGTCTCGGCTTTGGGGGCACTCCTCTGGCCCTACGCACGCGTCCGCGCAAGGGCGCCGTTAGCCGGTCGCCGCACGCCCTGCAGAATTTTGCGTCAGGGTCGTGCCGATCCAATCCGCAGGCCGAGCACGCGACGATCTTCTGCGGCGGCGAGAACACCTTCTGCGCAATCGAGAAGAACAAGCTGATGCCGGTGAGCATCAGCGCCACCGAAAACAAGCGTCCGAACGCGGTGTCGATAGTGATGTCGCCGTAGCCGGTCGTGGTGAGCGAGGCGACGACGAAATAGATCGCATCCACGAAGTTATTGAGCTTCGGGTGATCGCCGATGAACAGCGCCTGCGTAAGCCCCGCAGCGAGGAAGATGAACGTCACCAGCGTGATGATCGACTTGGTGAGATCTTCCACCTGTGTGTCGTCGAAGCGCCCGCGCGCGAGCACATTCCAGAAGCGCTCGCTCTGCACCACACCCCAAAGCCGCAAAATGCGCAGAAAGCCCCAGTTGGCAAGAAACGCCGGAAACAGCAGCGTGGCCAGCACCAGCATATCAACCCAAGTGATCGGGTACTTCAGCCAGCGCTTGAAACTGCCGAGCGCGAAAAGCCGCGCAAAGAGATCAATAGCCAAAAACGCAGCAATCGCTGCGTCCACCATCCAGAACCACGGCAGGTCTTGGATGAATTGGCCGACGATGAAGAAGCCAATGATCAAGAGATCGAGGACGAGCAGCAGCCCTTGAAAGCGGACCGCGCCTTGTGTGTGTCCGTAGTAAAGCGCCCGCACACGCGAGCGAGCACGAGACCTCATATGCCTTGACGGCTTTCCATCTTGGCGAAGAACGCCTGCGCCTTCGGGTCCTCGCCGCCCGTCGTCTCGCTCGGCACGTCTTCACAGAACTTCACCCATTCGACGCGGCTCTCGACGCCGTACTGGATGATGATCGGTGCGCTGTTGGGTTCGTCCATTGATCCAATTGTCACGTAAAAACGCGCCTCAGGCGTGTTGTAACTGAACGAAAGCGGCGTGCCACAGTCACGGCAATAAGCGCGCTTCGCCAAGTTTGAACTCGCGAAAATCGCTGGCTCGCCTTCTGTCCATGCGAACTCACTCCTCGGCGCGCCTGCAAGCGCAGCGAAGAGCCCGCCCGTTGCCCGTTGGCACATCCGGCAATGGCACACATGTGAGTTCTGCGGCGCGACATAAAGTGCGTACCGCACCTTGCCGCACTGGCAGCCACCTGTGGCGACTGGCGTTTTGACTTCGCTCATCGGGCCGCTCTACCACCGCTATGGAACAGCGCAAGCGAGAGGCGGCGGATGTCAGAGACCAAAGCTTCACTAGAGGGCGTGCGCGTGCTTGATCTCTCACGCGTCTTGGCCGGCCCTTGGGCGACGCAGATCCTCGGCGATTTCGGCGCGGATGTGATCAAGATCGAAAAGCCCGGCGCTGGCGACGATACGCGTGGCTGGGGCCCACCATTCATCGACAACGGCGAAGGCGACGCCGCCTATTATCTCGCCGCCAACCGCAACAAGCGGTCGGTCGCCATCGACTTCGCCCATCCTGAAGGCGCGGAAATCGTGCGCAAGCTTGCGCCACATTGCCAGATCTTCGTCGAGAATTTCCGTCCTGGCGGTCTGAAGAAGTAT
>JBEBHI010000032.1:0-24303 GCA_040080935.1 Terricaulis sp. | reverse complement strand
TGTTGACGCTTAAGCATCCCTGCGCGCATGTGCGTGCAGGGATGTTGCGTTGATGCAGTGGAAGAATTGGTCAGGCAGCGTTAGCGCCACGCCGCAGCAGATTGCGCGGCCGAAGACCGAAACCGAACTGGCCGGGCTGGTGGCGCGAGCACGCAAAGTGCGCGTCGTCGGCGCCGGCCATTCCTTTATGCCGCTCTGCGAAACCGACGGTACGCTGCTCGCGCTCGATGCGCTTGAGGGCGAAATTAGATTCAACGCCGACAAGTCGCGCGCCTGGGCGCCTGCCGGCTGGAGCTTGGCGAAGCTCACGGATGTTCTCTGGAAAGAGGGCGTCTCGATGATCAATCAGGGCGACGTGAATCCGCAAGCGCTGGCCGGGGCGATCGGCACCGGCACGCATGGCACCGGCGCCGAACTAGGCTCAATTTCAACGGCGGCGCGTGGTTTCCGGCTGATGATGCCGGATGGATCTGTTGTCACCTGCAATGAGACCGAGCGAGCTGACCTGTTTCAAGCCGCGCGCCTCTCACTCGGGCTCGTCGGCGTTGCCACGCAGATCGAGATCGATGTGCTGCCGGCCTATCATCTCGAAGAGACGGTCGAGACCTATACGCTGGACGATGTCGAGGCGCGTTGGGACGAACTCGCGGCGAAGAACCGTCACGTCGAGTTCTTCGTGTTTCCGTATGGCAAGTATGTCGTTCTCAAAACGCTGAACCCGGCGCCCGCCGAAGGGCCGTTGAAGCATATGAACGATATCGACGACCGCGCCTTCCGCATGGTCTGCGATATTTGCTCAGTCGCGCCGTGGCTCACGCGGCGCTTGCAGCCGGTGATTGTCGGCGCCGGTGTGCGGCAGCGGCGCGTTGGGCCGGCGTTTCAAATCTTTCCGTCCGACCGCACGGTGCGGTTCGAGGAAATGGAATACGAGCTGCCGCGCGCGAACGGTTGGGCTGCGTTGAAAGAAGCGATTGCCTGGATTCAGAAGCGCAAGTTGCCGGTGACATTTCCGTTCGAGTTTCGCCTGACCGCCGCTGACGACATCTGGCTCTCACCGTTCAACGCAACGCCTGGAGCGTCGATCTCGATGCACCAGTACGCGAAGATGCCGTGGCGCGATTTGTTCACGCAGGCCGAGCCGATTTTCCGTGCCCACGGCGGCCGTCCGCATTGGGCCAAGCGGCACACGCTGACCGCGCGCGATGTGGATGCGCTTTATCCAGACGCGGCCAAGTTCAAAGCCGTGCGCAATAGCGTCGATCCCGGCGCAAAGTTCGCGAACGCGCATCTGATGGATGTGTTTGCTATCGAGGAACGATCGTGAGCGATATCGACTTGCACAAGCACCTAATCGGCCAGCAGGGCTCGCGCCTCGCGCTCAACACGCCTGTGCTCGTGATCGATCGCGACACGCTTCAGCGCAACATCGAAGCAATGGCCAAATTCGCGCGCGAGAAGGGCATGGCGCTGCGCCCGCACGCGAAGACTCACAAAAGCGCCGACATCGCCAAGCTGCAATTGGCGGCGGGCGCAGTCGGCGTGTGCTGCGCGAAGCTCGGCGAAGCCGAAGCGCTGGCCGAGGGCGGCGTGCAGAACATCCTGATCACGTCGCCGGTGGTGACGCCGCAGGCGATCGCGCGCTTGATCGCGCTCGATGGCAAGATCAGCCAGCTCCGCGTCGTTGCGGATCATCCCGACAACGTCGATGCCTTGGCCGTCGCCACCAGGGCGGCGGGCAAAGCGCTGGATGTTGTCGTCGACGTCGATCCCGGCATTCGCCGCACCGGTGTGCCATCGGCCGAAGCCGCATTGGCTCTGACACAACGCATTGCGGCAGCCGAAACGCTGCGGTTTGCGGGCGTGCAGTATTATTGCGGCGCGCAGCAGCACATCGAGTCTTACGCTGATCGCCGCGCAGCGATTGCGGATCGCACAGAATATCTACGCGGCGTGATCGAAACTCTCTCGCGTGCTGGTTATGCGCCGGATGTCGTCACCGGCGGCGGCACTGGCACACACCGCATCGACGCAGAGCTCGGCGTTCTTACTGAGCTTCAAGCGGGCTCGTACGTGTTTATGGATAAGCAGTACAATGACTGCGATCTCGACGGCGGCGGCGGAAAACCGTTCGAGACATCGCTGTTTGTCGATGCTCATGTGATCTCGGCCAATTCCGCTTCGATGGCGACAATCGATGCCGGCTTCAAAGCGCTATCAACGGACGGGGGCTTGCCTGTCGTAATGGACGGCGCTCCGGCTGGCGCCATGTTCGTTTTCATGGGCGACGAGCACGGCGCGCTCATCGCGCCCGATCATGCCTTCCGTATTGGCGATCACGTCAGCCTTGCCGTTCCGCACTGCGATCCGACGGTAAATCTCTACGAGGCGTACCACGTCGTGCGTGATGGCGGCCTGATTGACATCTGGCCGGTCAGCGCCCGCGGCCGCTCACGCTGACTATTCAGCCGGCGTATGCGCCGTTGCGTCGTCAGTTTGCGACGTGGGCTTCGGCAAGAAGCCTTGCACCCAACGCTCCAAACGATCGATCAGCACGAACATCGCAGGCACGAACACCAAGCTCAGCAGCGTCGAGAGCATTAGCCCGCCGATAACGGCTGCGCCCATGCCTTGGCGCAAGGTGCCGTCAACGCCCCAGCCAGCAGCGGCCGGGATCATGCCGCCGGACATCGCGAATGTGGTCATGATAATTGGGCGCGCGCGCTGCATGCCCGCTTCCATGAGCGCCGCGTTGCGGCTCATGCCGGCGTGCATGCGCTCCACCGCGAAATCGACCAGCAGGATCGAGTTCTTCGTCACGAGGCCCATCAACATGAGCAAGCCGATGAAGGCGAACAACGAGAGTGGTTGGTTGGCGATGATGAGGCCGAGGAACGCGCCGCCGAGCGAAAGCGGTAGGGCGGTCATGATCGTGATCGGTTGGAAGAAGTCGCGGAACAGCAGCACCAGCACGATGTAGATGAGGATGATGCCCCACAGCATCGCGCTGCCGAAGCTCGCGGTCATTTCCGCGAAGTCCTCAGTTTGACCGCCAGCGGCGAGACGCGCGCCGGGGCCACCTTTGGCTTCATCGAGGCCGAACACTTCTTGCTGCGCTACGCTGAGTTGCGTGCCGGGGCGCACGTTGGCGCCGACAGTCACCGCGCGCTCGCGGTCGCGGCGTTCGATCGTGGCTTCGCCGAGTGAGAATTGCACGTCGGCGACTGCGTCGATGCGCACCGGCGCACCTAAGGTCGATTGCACGGGCAACGAGCGCAAAGCATCGAGATCGCTGCGTTGGTCTGGACGCAGCGTCACGCGGATTGGGATTTGCCGGTCCGCGAGATCGAACTTCGGCAAGTTCTGTTCAGCGTCGCCGCTAGTCGCAATACGAATTGCTGAGGCGAGGGAAGCAGACGTCACGCCAAGCCGCGCCATATCTTCCTGGCGCGGACGCACCTGAATTTCGGGGCGGCGCAGGGCTGAAGTCGAGCGCACATCGGCGAGAGAGTCGAGATTGCCCATCGCGACCGCCAAGCGATCCGCAGCGGCGTTCACCGCAGCAGGATCCGAACCAACGAACTGCACGGTGATATCAGAACCAGAGGAACCGCCCTGGTCCTGCACGAACGCAGCACGATAGTCCGAGAACCCAGAGAGGATTGGCCGCATCTCTTGCTGGATGGCGTACGCTGAACGATTGCGCTCATCGCGTTGCGTGAGCTGGATGTACATGTTCGCATCCGGCGCGGAGCCGTCGGCGCCGTTCATCGATGTGAACACGCCAATCACTTCCGGATTTTCGCGAATGCGCGCGCTCATGCGTTGCAGCACGCGGTCAGCTTCGATGACTGGCGTGCCAGGTGGAATTTCCACACGCGCCTGGATCATGCCGTTGTCGAAGCGCGGAATAACGACGGATGGCACCGTGCTCGCCAGCATGATTGAGGCGACGAACACCGCAACCCCGATGCCGACCGTCTTCCACGGACTGCGGATCGCCCAGCTCAGGGCATCGTGATACGCGTCAGTGAACACGCCCGGCTTAGCTTCGGCTTCGTGTCCTTCGTTTTTCAAGAAGAACGCCGCCATCATCGGCGTGATCAAACGTGCGACGACGAGCGAGAAGAACGCCGCGAGCGCGACCGTGAGGCCGAACTCTTTGAAGAAGACGCCCATCCCGCCTTCCATAAAGCTGACGGGCAAGAACACGGCGATAATCGAACCGGTGGTGGCGACAACGGCGAGGCCGATTTCATCCGCGGCTTCGAGCGCGGCTGCATAGGCGCTTTTACCCATACGCATGTGCCGGATGATGTTCTCGATCTCGACGATGGCGTCATCGACAAGAACGCCGGTAACGAGCGCCAGCGCGATCAAGGTCACCATGTTGAGCGTAAAGCCCAGGATCTCGATGCCCGCAAACGTCGGGAAGATCGAGAGCGGGATGGCGGCGGCGGCGATGAGCGTCGCGCGCCAGTCGCGCAGGATCAGGAAGACGACCAAGCACGCGAGCAGGGCGCCTTCGATCAGGGCCTCGATCGAGCTTTCGTGCATGCCGCGGATGAATTCGACCGTCGAGGCGATTTCGGTGATGTGGATGTTCGGGCGCGCATGCTCGATCTCTTCGATCTGCGCGTCCATGCGGTCGAATACTTGCACTTCGGATGCGCCGCGCGAACGCTGCACCATGAAGCCCACAACCGGCTGGCCGTTGTAACGCGAGATCGAGTTCAGATCGCTGGAGCTATCGGTAACCGTACCGAGATCCGCGAGGCGCACGGTTTCGCCGTTGGCGGCCGTGACACGCAGATTTTCCAGTTCCTGCACCGATTGCGCGCCGCCGAGCGTGCGGATGGACTGCGCCTGGCCGCCGACTTGCGCCTGGCCACCTGGAAGGTCGGCGTTGATCGAGCGCAGCTGCGCGCTGACGCGGTCAGCTGAAACGCCGTAGGCAAGCATGCGCGCGGGGTCGAGTTCAACGCGGATTTCGCGGCTGACGCCGCCGAGACGCGTAACAGCGCTGACGCCCGGCACTGCCAGCAGTTCGCGTTGCAGATCGTTGTCGATGAACCAGGAAATATCCTGGGGCGTCATGCCTTCGCCTTCGACGGCGTAATAGCCAATCGGCTGGCTTGCAGCGTCGATGCGTTGGACAACAGGTTCAGTGATGTCCGCTGGTAGATCGGAGCGGATGCGCTGGATCGCGTCGCGCGCGTCGTCGACGGCGCGGCCGAGATCGCCGTCGCTCTCCATCTCGACCATGGTTTGCGAAACGCCGGGCGAGATCGTCGACGTGATGCGCTTCACGCCTTCAACAGAAGTCAGCGCAGCTTCAATGCGCTGCGTGATCTGCGTTTCCATTTCCGCAGGCGCGGCGCCAGGTTGCGCGACGACAACGGTGAAGCCGCCGAAATCAACGTTCGGCAACTGGTTGATTGGCAGGCGACCGTACGCGGTCCAGCCAGCGAACAGCAGCGCAAGAATGAGAAGGATCGGCGGGATCGGATTGCGGATCGCGCCGGCTGAGATGTTCCAAGCCATAAGCGATTAGCCTTCTCGTCCGCGAATGCCTTCGGGGGTGTTCTGTTGTGTGGTGGCGGGCTGCTGCGCCGCCGGCGCAGGCGTTTGAAGAATGCGCACCGCTTCGCCTTCCTGCAAGAACGCAGCGCCCGACCCAACGATGCGCTGACCAATCTGCAGACCGGTGACGACTTCCACATTGTCACCGTCGCGGCCGCCAAGCTGCACGTCCTGGCGGTTGACTGGGTAAGTCGACTCTGGCGGCGTTGCTTCCGCGCTTTGTTGACGGCGGTTGTCGCGCTCCTGCGCTGTCACCGGCGCAGCGTTCGGCGACACGACATAAACGTAGGCCTGGCCGCTCTCATAAAGCACCGAGCTTTGCGGCACGGCGATCACGTCGCGCGGCGGCAGGTTCGCATGCCCCCGCAAATACATGCCCGCGCGTACGCGCGAGCCTGATGGTAGCGAGAAGAGGGCCTCGCCCGTACGTGTGCGGCTGTCGATCGACGCCGGCAGGCGGCGCAGCGTGCCCGCAACTGTCGAGCCATCGACGAGCGCGAACGTTGCCGATTGGCCGCGCTGCATGGCGAGCACGTCAGCTTCTGCTACTTGAGCGGCGACTTCGAGACGATTGTCCGCCGCGATCCGGAACAGCACTTGTCCTTCGACGGCTGCGCCAAGCTGAGCGTTGCGATCAATGACCAAGCCCGAGGCCGGCGCGCGAACAAAGCCGCCACCAAGGCGAGCGTTCACTTCGGCCAACTGCGCGCGGGACGCCGCCAGTCGTGCGTCCGCCGCCACCGCTGCTGCGCGGCGTTGGTCGATCGCTTCAGTTGAAAGCGCGCCAGAGTCGCGGATCGATTCAGCGCGCTCGTATTCGCCGCGCGCTCTTACGGCAGAGGACTCGGCCTCGGCCACATTGGCCTGCGCCGCGCGCGTTTGAGCGGCGGAAAGGGCGTTGTCGAGCCGCGCCATCGCTTGGCCCTGGCGAACTGTATCGCCTTCATCGACGAGGATCTGCAGAATGCGCACGCCGTTTGCCTGCGCCACAACTTGAATGTCGCGCACCGGACGCGCTTCGCCATTCAGCGAAACTTCGGTTTCAAACGTATGCGTCGCCACCGGGATGACGCTGATCGCTTGCGCCGTTGAAGGCGGCGCCTGGATGTTGTCGTCGCCGCCCATGCGGCTGGTGAAGAACAGCACCGCGATCACGGCAGCGATCGCGCCGCCGGTGAGCCACAAAATCTTCGTGCGACGCTTGCCTGCATCCGGCGCATCGGTTGCGCGCTCCCACGCGCGCTTGCCGGCGTCACGGGCCGTACGAAACGCTTTTCCGCCCGCGTCTTTTGCGCGCTTGAAAAGGCCCTCGGGGCGTTCGAGCTGGGGGAGGTCAGGCTTGTTCATTTGCGTGGCTCAAGAAAGCGCTCGGCGAGCGCGCGAAACTGGGAGACTGCGGCTTCAGTATTGATGTCGCGGCGAAAAGCGCGCCTGAGACCTATGCCTTCAAGGGCTGCAAACAAGGTGTCCGTCACGGCTTCAGGATCAAGCGTGGCATCAATTTCGCCACGCTGTTGCGCGGCCTCCACGGCCCGCATGAAGATTTTGACACTCTGGGCGTCGCTCTTGCGCAACGGCTCCGACACCGCATCGTCGCGAATGGCTTCGGAGAAGATGTCTGCGATCAGAGATCCATCGCCCTCGGCGAACTTTTCGAAGAAGCCCCGCGCCGCGAGGCACATGGCCGGCAAGAAGCCTTGCTCCTCTGCAGCCCGCAAGAATGCCTGATCGTTGTCGCCGCGTTTATCCTCGGCGATGGCGCCGATGATGTCGGCTTTGCTGGAGAAGTACCGGTACAGCGCACCAGCACTGACGCTGGCCTCGGCACAGATCTCGGCCATCGTGGCCTGGTGAAAGCCGCGGCGGCGGAAACAGGCGATGGCCGCGTCCATAATCTGACGCCGCCGGCGCTCGGCCAGTTCGGGATCGGCTAGACGGGCCAAAAGAGGGTCCCCAGATCGGTTGGTTGCCGGAAACGGCTTGCGCCGCCATGTTGCGACGCATATAAAACGAATGTTCGTTCTTTAAATGTTAAGCCTGGACGGCGTCAAGCTGAAAACCCAAATGGCTCGCGCGGACTGAGTGTCTCAGGCCACGCTTTCCAGACGCCTAAGTACTTGAGGAGCAATCGGGAATGGCTGCAGTCGGAAACCTCTTCCGGAGCGCCGCGCTGTCGGGCGCGTTGCTCGCCGCCGGCTGCGTGACCATGCCAAGCGAGCGCGCCGAAGCGCCGCCGCTGCCGTCTGCATGGCGTGACGCCCCGCAGGGGGCGGAGCTGCCGGTGACCGATTGGTGGCAAGGTTTCAACGATCCGGCTCTGAACCAATTGGTGACCGAGGCGCTTTCTGAAGGCCCGAGCGTTCAGCTGGCCGTTTCGCGCGTTCGCGAAGCCCGCGCGCTTTCGTACTCAACCATCGCGCAATTCCTGCCGCAGCTCACCGCGACGGGCAGCGGGCAGTATCAGCGCTTTGTCGAAGGGCCGGTGCCTGTTGGCGTCGACCGCGAGTCGATGAGCGGCTCGTACGGCGTGCAGGCTTCTTGGGAGCTGCCGCTCTTCTCGATCGGCGCGACCAGCGTTGGCGCGCGCGCGAACTCTCAGAGTGCGCTCGCGGATTTGCGCGGTGCGCGCGTGACGCTCGCGGCCGATGTGGCGCAAGCTTATGTTGATCTGCGCGCGGCGCAGGCAAGCCGCGCAGCGTTGCAACGCTCAGTCGAAACATCGGACGAGCTTGCACGCATCTTGGCGACAAGCGCTGGCGCAGGCTTCGCTTCCGAAGCCGATGCTGCTGATGCACGGCGCCTCGCCGAAAGCACGCGCACGCGCCTTCCTGGCTTGATCATCGAAGAACGTCGCGCAGAGAACGTGCTCGCTGTGCTGCGCGGACGCGCGCCGGGCACGGAAGACGCGCAAACACAAAGCGCTTTGAGCGTGGAAAATGCACCAGTACCGCATCTTGAGCTGACGTCAGCGCCCGCCGCACCAGCGGATTTGCTACGTTTGCGGCCTGATGTTGCGCGCGCCGAGGCGCAAACTCTTATCGCCGCTGCACAGCTTGGCGCTGCGCGTGCCGATCTCCTGCCGCGCATCAATCTCACCGGCGCGATCAACGTAACTGATGCCCTGATCGGCAATCCAAGCGGCGCCGGTTTGACACTGGCGACCGGTACCCCGCTCATTTCGATGCCATTGTTCGATTGGGGACAGCGTTTCGCCGTCTCGCGTCAACGCGATGCGCAGTTCGATCAATCCTTGATCCAATATCGCCAGACGGTGACGCAAGCGATCGCCGAAGGATCGAACGCGCTCGTCTCGCTCGATCAGGGCCGTTTGCGTCTCAACTCGGCGCGCGCCGCCGAAGACGCCGCCAGCACCGCCACACGCGGCTCGCGCGCTGCATTCGAAGCTGGCATCCAAAGTTTGGCTGATCGCTTGCGCTCGGAGCAACAGCTCATCGATGCGAGCCTGACGCGCATCACTGCTGAGCAGCAAGCCGCCAGCGCCGCGATAGCCACCTACCGCGCATTTGGCGGCGGCCCGGCGGTCGCTCCTGAGGTCGTCCGCCGCTAGCCGACCAATCCACGTCATTCGTCGCACGCGTCCGCAAAAAGGCTGGACACGCGCGCGGCTGTGCGCTGCCTAGACCGACAGGTCAGGGGAGCTAGACGATGAAGCGAACGCTTGCGGGTGCGTTGATGTTTGCGATGGCGCTGAGCGCCTGCGCGACTTCAAGCTCGACAACGGCCAGCCAAGACCAGCCTGCGACAGTCGCTGAGCTCCTAGAAGGCGTTGAGATCCCGTACGAGCGCTTCACACTCGACAACGGTCTCACTGTTCTCGTGCACGAAGATCGCAAAGCGCCGATCGTAGCGATCGCTGCTTGGTACAATATCGGCTCGAAGGACGAGCCGGTTGGCCAAGCCGGCTTCGCGCACCTGTTTGAACACATCATGCTGTTCAACGGCACCGAGCACATTCCGAACTTGATCGAACCGCTGCGCGAAATGGGCGCCACCAATTGGAATGGCACCACCTGGTTCGATCGCACCAATTATTTTCAAACAGTGCCGACGCCGGCCTTGGATCGCGGGCTCTACATTGAGAGCGAGCGCATGGGCTATCTGCTCGGCGCGCTCACGCAAGAGCGTCTCGATGCGCAGCGCGGCATTGTGCAGAACGAGAAGCGCCAGGGCGATAACCAGCCGTACGGCATGACATTCTATCGCACGCTGGAACGCCTCTTCCCGGAAGGCCACCCGTATCGCCATTCCACGATCGGCTCGATGGCCGATCTCGATGACGCGTCGTTGGAAGAGGTGCGCCAGTGGTTCCGCGACAATTACGGGCCCAACAATGCAGTAATCGTGCTGGCGGGCGACATCAACGTCGCCGAAGCGCGCCCGCTGATGGAGCGCTATTTCGGCCAAATTCCGCGCGGTCGCGCCAATGTGCCTGCGGCCGCCGACATTCCGACGCTTCCGGCGCGCATCGATGACACGATGCACGATCGCGTTTCAAACACGCGCCTCTACCGCACTTGGGTTGTGCCTGGCTTGGCGAATGACGACACGCTTGAGCTCGATGTCGCTGCGCAAGTCTTGGGTGGGCTCAACAGTTCGCGCCTCGATCGCATCTTGGTGCGCGACGAGCAAAGCGCGGTGTCCGTGAGCTCCAGCGTGCTGCCGTTCCAGCGTCTCAGCTTTTTCTTTGTCACCGTTGACGTGAAGCCAGGCGTTGATCCCGCCGCCGTTTCGGCGCGGCTCGATCAGATCGTCGGCGAGTACATTGCGACCGGCCCGACCGCGGACGAAATTCAACGCGTCGCGACGCAGCAAGTGTTCGGCAGCGTGTTGGCGATCGAGCAAGTCGGCGGTTTTGGCGGCAAGACGGTCGCACTTGCGAACAGCACCGTGATTGCCGGGGATCCGGATTTCTATGAACGCAATCTGCGCGCCTACGGCGAAGTAACGCCAGCGGCCGTGCGAGAGGTGATGGGCCGCTGGCTCACGCGTCCGACGTACGCACTGCGTGTCGATCCTGGCGTGCGTGAAGCTTACCAAGAAGCCAGCGCCACCAATCGCCCCGCGCCGGACAATCGCCCGCCAACGGCGCAAGCGCGTGATCCGATGCCGGATATCGGCACGATTGCTGACCTGGATTTCCCTGACGTTCAGCGCACGCGTCTGAGCAACGGCATCGAGGTCGTCTATGCGCATCGCGCAGCTGTGCCGATCACCTACGTCGCCTTCGATTTCGATGCGGGCGTAGCAGCCGATCCGCAAGGCGGGTTCGGTACGCAACGCCTGATGCTTTCGTCACTCACTTCGGGGGCAGGCGCCCGCGATGCGATGCAGATCGCTGAGCAGCAGGAGCGTCTCGGCGCGACTATCGGCGCCAACGGCACGCTTGATCGTTCATCGCTCACGCTGACAACGCTCAGTGCCAATCTCGGCCTTTCGCTCGACCTGTTCGCGGACGTCGTGCTGCGGCCGACCTTTGCCGAGGCAGAAGTAACGCGCGAGCGCAATCAACAACTCGCCGCCATCGCCGCAGAAGGGACGCAGCCGAACGGCCTAGCTCAGCGCACGTTCCCCGCGCTCGTGTTTGGCGCCAATCATCCGTACGGACGGCCATCGTCGGGTCTCGGCAGTGAAGCGTCGCTTTCGCCGCTGACGCGCGACAATCTGGTCGCGTTTCATCAAACCTGGATACGCCCAGAAACGGCGCGCGTGTTTGTGGTCTCGGATCGGCCGCTGAACGAAATCACGCGCGCGCTCAATGCCCGCTTCGGCAACTGGCATGGCGCTGCTGTGCCAGTGGGCCACAAGAATTTCGATACGCCTATCCCTGCGCCGCGCTCGCGCATCGTCATCGTGGACCGCCCGCAATCGCCGCAATCGGTGATCTACGCCGGCGCGGTGCTGCCGATCCGCGGGTCAGACGATACGTTGACGCTCAACGCGGCCAACGAAGTGCTGGGCGGCAACTTCCTCTCGCGCATCAATACGGAGATTCGTGAGCGGCGTGGCTGGTCGTACGGTCTCAGCGGCAACGTGAGCCTGCGTGAAAACCAAGTGCCGTATATCATCAACGCGCCTGTCCAAGCCGATCGCACCGGGGATTCCATTCGCGTGCTGATCGAGCAGATCAACGCGTTCAATTCATCGAACGGCGTCTCGGAGTCCGAGCACGTGCGCACCGTGAACGGCAACATCCGCCAGCTGCCGGGTTCGTTTGAAACCGCCGGTGCGGTGCTTGGGGCGCTGCGCTCGAACCAGCTCTATCATCGACCCGACAATTATTGGGAAAGCGTCGCCTCGCGCTATCGCGGCATGAGCGCCGCACAGATGGATACAGCCGCACGCGCGGTAATCGACCCCTCGCGCTTCGTTTGGGTCGTGGTGGGTGATGCATCGGTCGTGCGGCCGCAACTTAGCGGGCTGGGGCTTGATATCGAGGTCATCCCGGCGTCGTGAGCTACCAATCGATGCGTATGGTCACTGTGTCGGTGTAGGTGCCGGGCTTTGTCGCAATCGTGGGTGAGACAACAGCATAAACGGTGCGGTTCACACTCCAGTGGCCGATGGCAAGCAAGCCACCGCTCACGGTGACGGTAGAGCCAATGGTCCCGTTGCCCCAAACGACGCCGCCCTGGCTCGTCGTGTAGAGATTGTAGTCGAGCAAATCTCCGGCGGGCGATCGCATCTTGCGTGCGCTGATCGTGCCGTAGAGACCGCTTTGCAAACGCACGAGCATTGTAGGGAAGAGTTCAGCGATGCCTGTGCAATCGACCGTAACCTCGCCCTGAGCGGATTGCGCTACGTCCAAAGGGTTGAGATTGTCGAAGTGGATTGGCGTCGCGGTGACGTTGCACGAGCAACCACCGAGCGTACATATCAAGGCGTCCGCTGGCGGCGCGGCCATCCATGCGACGCAGAGCACAACGCAGGTGAGCAAGAAGCGCGTCACGAGAGAGCCGCACAATCTAGCGTGAGGCCAGCCTCGGCGTTGGCCTCGTTGGCTTGCGCGCTGCACGTGCTGTTGCTCAAACGCAGCTCGTCGCCGTCTTGAGCGCCTTGCAAAACGATGCGGCCTTCGCTGCCAATAGGGAAACGCTCGCCGTCTCGGTCGCGAACGAGAATGCTGCCGCGCGGCGGAGCCTCGCCATCGGCGAAGGCAACGCGTGTCTCGATGATCCGCTCGCGCGCGTCGCTGAAGTGGATCATGACGCCGGCGCCTTCAGGCGGCACGACGGTGCGGACAGGCGATTGTGGCGCCCCAGATGGGCGCTACCTTTTGGTAACCGTGTTTCCGGTTTCGGTTGGCGCGGCTGCGCTCCTTCGCAACGTCACCGAACAACACGTGCTCCAGCAACGCCTCGAAGACGGCCAAGCGCTCCAACAAGCGGTGCGGCTCCACTCGCGCGCTGCGGCGATCAAGCTCGATGCGCGCGCTCGGGTGGAAACGATCGATGAAACCTTCACGGCCTGGACTGGCTTCGGGACGAATGACCTGGCCGGACACCGCGTCATCGATCTCGTTGCGGCAAGCCAGCGCCGCGAAGCCGCGGAAGTCATCGAGCGCGTCCTTCGCGATGGCCTTGGCCGTACCGTCAATGTCACGCTTTTGAGCAAGCGTGGCGAAGAGATCGAAGGCGCTTTGGCGCTCGCGCCGATCCTGACCGATTTTACGGCACACGGCGCCTGCGCCTTGTTCGTCCCGTTCGCCAGCGTCGGTTCAAGCCAACGCGCCGCTTAGTCAGCCGGGATTGGGCTAGCGTCTGCCGCTGCTTCGCCTGTATCGTGCGGGCGAGGGATGCATGGCGCGCACGCAAGCGGCTGATTATGATGAACGAAAATTAGCGATCGTCGAACAGGCGGCGGCGCTGTTTGCTGCGCGCGGTTTCAACGGCGCGTCCGTCGCCGACATCGCCGAGCGCTGCAAAACCTCGAAGAGCCTCATCTACCACTATTACGAGTCGAAGGAGGACATCCTCTACGACGTCATGATCAGTCACGTGCGCGCTTTGGAGTCCGCCGCCGCTGACGCGCTCGCCGGCAGCGCCGGAGCTGAACAGAAACTCCGCGATCTGACGCAGCTGTTCATGGCGCTCTATGTTGGCGCTGCCGATCGCCACAAAGTTCTGCTCAACGATCTCGACTACGTGCCCAAAGCACGCCGCGCCGAGATTGTCGAAGTTCAGCGCGGCCTGATCGAAAGCGTGCGCAATCTCCTGGTGGAGATCGAACCGTCGCTAAAGAAGCAAACCGGCGCCAGCCTTACCGCCGCCATGCTCTTCTTCGGCACCATCAACTGGACTCACACTTGGTATAACCCAAGCGGCGCCGTCACGCCCGAGGCCCTGGCAAACATGGCCGTAGATCTAACGCTCGGCGGCATCGGGCGCGCCGCTGAAAGCTAAAGCGGCTTCCGCCACTCCATAACAACAAACCACGGCGCCCGGCGATAGCGCGCCGCCTTCGGCTCCGGCGCGCCAGCAATCGGCGCCGGCTCCTCGAACAAGCGAAGTTCAAGCCCATGCCGCAAGAACTCCCGCATGTAGGCGCTGAGCGGGCGGTGATGATTGACGATGCGAATGCCGCGCCACTCAGTCCAGAAGCCACGTTCATCGAGATAGTGATCGACCGGATAGTGCTTAAGCTCACCGCCGAAGCCACGCACCCAACCCGTCTCCGCGCCAGCTGTGTTGAAGCTATTGCAATTGGCGATCAGAAGCGTGCCGCCCGGTTTCAGCACCCGCGCCATCTCCGCGATCGGCGCGCTGATCTCAGGCATGTCGAGCAAGCTCAAATAACTGACGACCAGATCAAAGCTTGCATCGTCCGCGGGAAGGGCACCGCCTGGCGCCTCGATATAGGCGCCGCTCGGATCGAGATCGCGCGCACGTTCCAGCAGTGCGCGCGTTGGATCAACGCCCGTGCATGCAACGCCCTCAGCGCCAAGCATCCGGCAAAACCGGCCTTCGCCGCAACCAACATCGAGCATCGTCTTCGGCTGCGCCGCGCGCGCGCGCGCGGTAGCATCACCGGATCGAGCACATAGCGGCGGCCGAAATCGCCCTTGTCCTCAAGGTGCGCTATCCAAGCGCCCGCGGACTCGTTCCAACCATTTTCTGACATGACCTAGACGTCGTACGTCAGCGCTACGCCTTCGGTAAGAGGAGTTGCTTGGCAGGTGAGCACGTAGCCGTCGGCAATCTCTTGCTCTGACAGGCCGTAATTCACCTTCATGCTGACTTCGCCCGCCGTAACCTTCGCGCGACATGTTGCGCAAACGCCGCCCTTGCACGCGAACGGCGCCGGCAGACCAGCGGCGCGCACATTATCCAAGATCGAATGGTTCTTCGGATCGAACGCAACCTGCATCCGCCGGCCATTGAGCGTCACGCTCATCTTCAGGCCAGCGGCTTTCTCTTCCAGCATGCGCGCAGCGGCGGCTTGTGCTGCCGAGAGCGGACCGGTGGTGAAACGCTCGATCAGAATGCGTGGCTTTTCGACGTTCTTTGCAGTGAGTGCCTCCTCGACCGCATCCATCATCGGCCCGGGTCCGCAGATGAAAAACGCGTCGACATCACTAGGCTTCACGAGCGTCGAAAGAATCTCCTGCACTTTCGCCGTATCGAGACGGCCATTGAACAGCTCGATCTCTTCTTCCTCTTCCTCAAGGAAGTGAAACACGGCCAGCCGATCGATGTAGCGATCCTTCAGCCCAGCGATCTCCTCCAAGAACATCACGCCCGGCGAATTGCGATTGCCGTAGAACAGCGTGAACCGCGAGTGCGGCTCCATCGCCAACGCCGTCTTCATCAGCGAGAGGATCGGCGTAATCCCCGAACCGCCCGCGAACGCCACATATTCCCGCCGCGCCTCCGGATCGAAGCTCCAGCAAAACGAGCCATGAGGCGCCATTACTTCAAGTTCGTCACCAGCTTTCAGCTCGTCGTTGACCCAGCTCGAAAACGCGCCGCCAGCGATCTTCTTCACGCCAATCTTCAGCACGCCTTCGCTCGGCGACACGCACACCGAATAGTTGCGCCGCATCTCCTCGCCGCCGAATTCACGGCGGAAGGTGAGGTGTTGGCCTGCCTTGAATACAAACGCCTCGCGCAACGCCTCAGGCAGCTCAAAGCGTACCGACACCGCATCCGGCGTCTCGCGCTTCACTTCGGCCACGCGCAGGCGATGGAAATCAATGCTCACGCGCAAATTCCTCTTCTTGAGTCATTCCAGGATCGCGAAGCGATACCTGGAATCCAGGGAAATCGCCGCATTGCTTGCCTGGATTCCAGATCGGCCTTCGGCCGTCTGGAATGACCGAAACCTAGTGACACTTAAACCGGTCGAACGGCTCCGCGCACGCCTTGCAGCGCCACAGCGCTTTGCAAGGCGTCGAGCCGAAACGTGAAAGCTCTTCGGTGTTGGACGAACCACATTGCGGGCATTCCGCCGGCGTTTGGTTCTTCAGCGAAGCCGAACCCGCACCCTTCGGCGGCGGCGCGATACCGTAAGCGCGCAGGTCTTCGCGCCCTTTGTCGCTGATCCAATCGGTGGACCAGGGCGGGGAAAGCGTCGTTTGGATCGCAACATCAGCAAAGCCGTTCGCATCCAGTGCTTCACGGATCGACTGCTCAATCGCAATCGTCGCCGGGCAACCGGTGTAAGTCGGCGTGATCGTCACCGTGCCCGAAGCGATCTCGCGCACAATCCCAAGATCAACAACCGACACCGCCGGAATTTCCGGATCAGGCACGAGCGCGAGAATGGCGCGGATGCGCTCGGTATCGGAGATCGCGCTCACCGCGCTCACCAGGTCGCGCCCGGATAGGCGCGCTGGAGGAATTGCATGTCGCTCAGCAAATGGCCGAGATGTTCGGAATGACGACCTATACGGCCGCCCGTCGTTGCGCGGCGCGGAGCAGGGCGCGCCAACGTCGCTTCAGCCAACGTCGCATCGATCCGTGCGTCCCAAGCCGCGCGGAGCGCGGCTTTGTCGATGCCAACGCCAGCCTTCATCGCCGCCGCATCGACATCATCCATCACGAACAACTCGTCCGCGAAGCGCCACATCCAATCGAGCCCCGCGATCATCCGCGTTTTGCTTTCATCGGTGCCGTCGCCCAAGCGCACGACCCAATCGCTTGCGAGCGTCGCGTGGTACGACGTCTCCTTCACCGCCTTGGCCGCAATCGCGGCGATGGTCGCGTTCTTCGAGCGCATCAGCGCTGTGAACAGCAATTCCTGATAGTGCGAGAACAGCAGCTGGCGCGCGATTGTCTGTGCGAAATCACCATTCGGCTGCTCGACCAACAGGCAATTCGTGAAATCCATCACATCGCGGCGAAACGCCAGCGCATCGCCGTCACGACCTTCGCCTTCAAGTTCGCCGGCAAGGTTCAAAAAGTGCGTCGCTTGCCCAACCTGATCCAGCGCCACATTCGCCAGCGACAGATCAACCTCAAGCGCCGGCGCGTGCCCGCACCATTCGCTGAGCCGCTGACCAAGAATGAGCGAGTCATCGCCCAAGCGCAGCGCATATGTCGCGATCGCGTCCATTAGATGTGCGTGATGCCGTCAGGAATTTTGTAGAACGTTGGGTGGCGATAGACCTTGTCTTCCGCTGGCTCGAACAACGCACCCGCATCGCCTGGATCGGATGCCACGATTTGTGCTGAAGGCAGCACCCAGAGGCTGATGCCTTCCATGCGCCGTGTGTAGGTATCGCGCGCGTGCTCAAGCGCCATCTTCGCGTCAACCGCGTGCACACTGCCGACATGGCGATGCGAAAGCCCGCCCTTGCCGCGCACGAACACTTCCCACAGCGGCCATTCCTTGCTCGCGTCGCTCATCGTCTCACTCCGCAGCCAGCTTTGCTGCAGCACGCTTCTCAGCATGCACGCGCGCCGCCTCGCGCACCCAGGCGCCTTCGTCCCAAGCCTTGTTGCGCGCTTGAAGGCGCTCCTTCGCAACCGGGCCTTCGCCGCGCACAACCGCCGCGAACTCTTCCCAATCGACTTCGCCGAAATCGTAAGCGCCGCGCTCTTCGTTCCACTTCAGCTTATCGTCCGGCACCGTAAGGCCGATCGCTTCCGCTTGCGGAACGCTAATATCGACGAATTTCTGACGCAGATCGTCGTTGGTATCGCGCTTAATCCGCCAACGCATGCTCTGCGCCGTGTTCGGCGACTTATCGT
The DNA here is from genome assembly GCA_040080935.1 of Terricaulis sp. Lineage (GTDB taxonomy): Bacteria > Pseudomonadota > Alphaproteobacteria > Caulobacterales > Aquidulcibacteraceae > Vitreimonas. The sequence continues at coordinate 6,514 of JBEBHI010000032.1, read as the reverse complement.
CCGGCGGGCCAAACATCATCAGCGATGGCCACCACCAGCGGTTCAGCGCATCTTGCGCCATGCGCTTCTGCTCGGGCGTGCCGGCGGCGAGATGCATCATGATCTCGTAGCCCTGGCGCTGGTGAAAGCTCTCTTCCTTGCAGATGCGCACCATCGCGCGCGCGTAGGGGCCATACGACGTGCGCTGCAGCGGCACCTGATTCATGATCGCCGCGCCATCGACGAGCCAGCCTATCGCGCCGATGTCCGCCCACGTCAGCGTCGGATAGTTGAAGATCGTCGAATACTTGGCTTTGCCGCTAAGTAGCGCCTCCGTCATTTCATCTCGTGATGTGCCGAGCGTTTCAGCTGCCGCGTAAAGATAAAGCCCGTGCCCGCCTTCATCCTGAACCTTCGCCAGCAGGATCGCCTTGCGGCGCAAGTTCGGCGCGCGCGAAATCCAATTGCCCTCCGGCAACATGCCGACGATCTCGCTGTGCGCGTGTTGCGACATCTGCCGCACGAGCGTTTTGCGATAGGCCTCGGGCATCCAATCCTTCGGCTCGATGAATTCATCGTTGGCGACGCGCGCTTCGAAAGCGGCGATCAGCGCGGGATCTTCGGCGACGGTTTCGGCCTTCGTCTTGCCGCTCGTATCGGTCGTGTACACGGCGCACCTCTGGAACTTGTCCTACCATAGCATTCGCTGACCGAGCGGTCAATTAATTACCGACCCACCAATTGTGCGCGAAAGCCCCGTAAATTCAGCGATTACCGCGCCAGCGTCAGTTTTGACGCTCACCTGATACACGCCGCTGCGGCCCGAGCGCGAAACCTCGCGAGCTTCGGCGATCAGAACATCGCCCGGTTGCGCCGGCGCCAGGAACGAAATGCTGGCGTTCTGCGCGACGGTGTTTTCATTGCGCGAGTTGCACGCATACGCGAACGCAGTGTCGGCGAGCGCGAAGATCATGCCGCCATGGCCCATGCGATGACCGTTGAGCATGTCGTCGCGCACTGTCATGCGGATGAGCGCATAGCCTTCGCGCGCGTCATCAATCGAGACGCCCCACGCTGGTCCGGTGCCTTCGCGTTGCAGCAGCGTGTCGGCAATTTGGCGCGCGAGTTTGTCCGCTTCGTTCATGCATCTCTCGTGAATTGACCGACCATGCGTTCTATCATACGCCACGCCAACCCGCGAGGAGGCGATCGATGGACTACGAAACCATTCAGCTAGAGATCGCAAACGGCGCCGCGCGCCTGACGCTCAATCGCCCCGACCGCTTGAACAGCTTCACCGTCCAGATGCACGACGAAGTCTCGCGCGGCCTCGAAGCTGTCGCGAAGAGCGACGCGCGCGTGCTTGTGCTCACTGGCGCTGGTCGCGGCTTCTGCGCAGGCCAAGATCTCTCAGATCGCGCCGTGGCGCCTGGCGCCGACGGCCTCGATCTCGGTGAGTCACTCGAGAAGCGCTACAACCCGCTCATTCGCCGCATTGCCTCGCTCGATATGCCTGTGATCTGCGCCGTGAACGGCGTTGCAGCCGGCGCGGGCGCGAACATCGCGCTCGCCTGCGATATCGTCATCGCCGCCAAGAGCGCCAAGTTCATCCAAAGCTTCGCCAATATCGGCCTCGTGCCGGATAGCGGCGGCACTTGGACATTGCCGCGTCTCGCCGGCCAAGCCCGCGCCATGGGCCTCGCACTCACCGGCGAGCCGCTCACCGCCGAACGCGCCGAAGCCTGGGGCATGATCTGGAAGTGCGTCGACGACGATAAACTCCGCGAAGAAACCGACGCGCTCGCCGCGAAGTTCGCATCGGCGCCGACCAAGGGCCTCGCAACGACCAAAAAACTCATCCGCGAAGGTGCAACGCGGACATTCAGCGATCAGCTCGACGTCGAACGCGACGCGCAACGCATGCTTGGCCGCACCGGCGACTACAAAGAAGGCGTCGCCGCCTTCATGGAAAAGCGCCAGCCGAAGTTTACTGGCTCCTGAGCCATTCCAGACGCGTCGAAGGCGCGATCTGGAATCCAGAGGCAAACGACGAGCTCTGCGATCCCTGGATTCCAGGTTTCGCTTTGCTCGCCTGGAATGACGGAGAAGAGAATGCCGATCACCCTGCAGAACTACGCCGAAGGCAAATGGGTCGCCGGCGCAGGTGGGCTCGCCGAGCTTCGCTCCGCCATCGATGGTGAAGTCGTGGCGCTCACTTCATCGCAAGGCCTCGATTTTGCGGCGATGCTGAAGCACGCGCGTGAAGAGGGTGGCCCGGCTTTGCGCGCGCTAACCTTCCACCAACGCGCGCTGATGCTGAAAGCGCTCGCCGACGCGCTCACCGCGAAGAAAGAAGCTCTCTACGAACTCAGCTACAACACCGGCGCCACCAAAGCCGATAGCTGGATCGATATCGACGGCGGCATCGGCACCTTCTCCGTCTATCAAGGCAAAGGCCGCCGCGAACTGCCGAATGAGCGCATCCTGATCGACGGCAACGTCGAAGCGCTCTCGCGCAACGGCACGTTCCAAGGTCTGCACGTCTTCACGTCGCTGCAGGGTGTCGCCGTGCACATCAACGCCTTCAACTTCCCCGTCTGGGGCATGCTTGAAAAGCTCGCGCCGACGTTCCTGGCTGGCGTCCCGGCAATCGTGAAGCCCGCGAGCGCCACCAGCTATCTCACCGAAGCCGCCGTCCGCGTAATGCTTGAAGCCAACGTGCTCCCGAAGGGTGCGCTGCAGCTCATCGTCGGCTCAACCGGCGATCTGTTCGAGCACCTGACAACGCAAGACGTCGTCTCGTTCACCGGCTCCGCGGCCACAGCGAACAAGCTGAAAGCGCATCCGGTCATCGTTCGCGAAAGCGTGCGTTTCGTTGCCGAACAAGATTCGCTCAACGCCTCCGTACTCGGCCCCGATGCGAAGGCCGACTCGCCCGAGTTCGATCTCTTCATCAAGGAGGTCGCCAAAGAAATGACGGTGAAAGCGGGCCAAAAGTGCACCGCCATCCGCCGCGCCATGGTGCCAGCCTCACTGCTCGACGCAGCGCAAGACGCACTGAAGGCACGTTTAGAGAAAACGACGATCGGCGATCCACGCGACGAGGCCACGCGCATGGGCGCGCTCGTCAGCACCAGCCAGCGCAATGACGTGCGTGACAAGATCAAAGAACTCAGCGCCGATGCCGCCATCGTCTATGGCGATCCGAATGCATCGCCGTTGAACGAGAAGGGCGCCTTCCTCTCGCCCGTGCTGCTGCGTTGCGAAAATCCATGGCAAGCCCGCGCGGTGCACGACGTCGAAGCCTTCGGTCCCGTCTCTACACTAATGCCGTACAAAGACGCAGCCGACGCCATCGCGCTCGCCAACCGCGGCAAAGGCTCGCTCGTCATGAGCGCCTTCACCTACGACACCGATTTCGCGCGCGATCTCGTACTCGGCTCGGGCTCGTTCCATGGGCGCATCGCCTTCATCGATCGCGACAGCGCCAAAGAATCCACCGGGCACGGCTCACCGATGCCGCACATGATCCATGGCGGCCCTGGTCGCGCCGGCGGTGGCGAGGAGATGGGCGGCATCCGCGGCGTCACGCATTACATGCAACGCACGGCGCTGCAGGGTCATCCGCGCACGCTCGCCGCGATCGTCAAGCGCTACATCGCCGGCATGCCGACTGAGAACGCCGAACAGCACCCGTTCCGCCGCAAATTCCACGATCTGCCGATCGGCTATCAGCTCAAAACCAAGTCGCGCGAAATCACGCTCGACGACATTGAGCACTTCGCGCACTTCACCGGCGACACGTTCTACGCGCACATGGACGAGGAAGCCGCGAAGGCAAACCCGCTCTTCGGCGGCCGCGTGGCGCACGGTTATCTCATCCTTGCTTTTGCGGCAGGTCTCTTCGTCGACCCAGATCCGGGCCCAGTGCTCGCGAACTACGGCCTCGACAATCTGCGCTTCGTCAAACCAGTGAAGCCCGGCGACACGGTGCAAGTCGCGCTCACCGTCAAAGACAAAACCTTGCGCAAGCCCGATCAAGGCGAAGTGCGCTGGGATGTCGTCGTCACTAACCGCGACGGCGAAACCGTCGCGGCATACGATCTTCTGACGATGAACGCGGCTTAGCGCTTCCCGCCTTCGACAGGCTCAGGCTGACGCCGTCTGGAGAAGTCGCGTCACCCTGAGCCTGTCGAAGGGCGACGCTTGGCGACAAGTCTAAGCAACCGCCTTCAGCGCTTCCACAAAACGCGGAATGTCCGCCTCACGCAGGCCGGCCACGTTGATCCGCGCCGAGTCCGTCATGTAAATCCCGTGCTGCTCGCGCAGCGCGGTTACTTGCGCGTCGTTCAACGGCAACGTCGAGAACATGCCTTTTTGATCGGCGATCAGATGCATCGGCATTGAGTTGATGCGCGCCGCGGCGAGCTGCTGGCGCGTGCGCTTAATGTGCGAGCGAATCTGATCGAGTTCCTCGCGCCACGACGCCCGCAACGCCTCATCGCTCAATACTTCGCGCACGATCGAAGCGCCGTGATCCGGCGGCATCGAATAGTTTGCGCGCGCGATCGCCGCGAGATTACTCATCACCGCCGGTCGCGCCTTCTCAGCCGCCTTCACGAACAATGCCCCAACGCGCTCGCGATAAATCCCAAACGACTTTGCTTCCGAAACCGCGATCACCGCTTCCGGCACGCGCTCCAGCAGCACGCGCGCACCCGCAACGTCCTCATCAATGCCATCGCCAAATCCTTGATAGGCGAGATCGACGAACGCGATGATGCCGCGCGCGTTCAGCGCATCAGCAATCTCCTTCCACTGTTCCATCGAAAAATCGGCGCCCAGCGGATTGTGGCAGCAGGCTTGAATGATGATGCCGTCGCCGCGCTCCGCTTTCGCAAAGCCGTTGATCAGCGCGTCCATGTCGATGCGTTGTTCGGCCATATTGAAAAACGGTACGTCGATCGGCTCAAGCCGCGCCGCGCGCACGATCGAAGGATGGTTCGGCCAGCATGGCGCCGGCAGCAGCACGCGCTTAGCGCCGCTCTCGCGCAGCAGATCGCATCCCAAACGCAGCGCGCCAGTGCCGCCGACAGCTTGGATCGAAACGAACGCGCGCGACATGTCGCCAAACGCAAGCTGACCGACCAGCTTCAGAAAATCCACGTCTCCTTGTTGGCCAACATACGTCTTCGTCTTCTGGCTCGCGAGCAGCAGCGCTTCGGCATCCTTCACCGCGCGCATCACCGGCGTGTTGCCGGTCGCGTCTTTGTAAACGCCGACACCGAGGTCGATCTTATCCGTCCGCGGATCTTCGCGAAACATCTTGATGATCTTCAGGAGCGGATCCGGTGCTTTCGGCGCGAGCGTTTCAATCATTGGTCTGCCTCAATCTTCCAGCGGCCAGGACTCAAGCACCTCGACGAAGCGCGTGAGCCATGCATTGGTTTGGTGTCCATCGAGCACGCGGTGATCGATGGTGAGCGAAACGTAAGCCATCGGCTTGATCACCATCGCGTCGGCGCCATCGATCGAGCGCACGACAACACGCTTCTCGAGCTTGCCGACGCCAAGAATCGCCGATTGCGGTTGGTTGATGATGATCGGCGTCGCAACGAGTGAGCCGGATACGCCGTGATTGGAAATCGTGAACGTGCCGCCTTGCACATCTGCCGGCTTCAACTGGTTCTTGCGCGCGCGCTCGGTGACATCGCCAAGCTGCGCCGCCGTTTCTTTGAGCGACAGCGCCTGCGCGCGCTTGATCACCGGCACGATCAGGCCCTTGTCGCCAAGCGCCACGCCCATGCCGATGTTTGCATCCTCAAACACTTCGAGGAAATCGTCGTGCCAACGCGCATTGACGTTCGGCGACACTTTCATCGCCTCAGCCGCCGCGCGAATGATATAAGCCGAGAAGGTGAGTGGCGCGCTGGCCTTCGCGTATAAGTCTTTGTGCTTATTTCGGTGTGCGATGATCGCGGAGAAATCCGCCTCAAACACCGCCGTCACGTGCGGCGCGATCGTAACCGAGCGTGACATGTGTTCAGCGATCGACTTACGCATCGCATCGTGCGGAATCTTGCCACCCTTCACCGGTGCAGCGGCAGCTTTCGCCGCAGGCTTCGCCGGCCCGCGCGCGACGTGATCCTGAACATCCTTGTGTGTGATGCGCCCATCGCGCCCTGTGCCGGCGACCGCGGCAGCATCGAGCCGATGATCGGACAGCAAGCGCTTCACCAAAGGCGACAGACGCATCTCTCTGTCATCGTCATTCCGGGGCGCCGCGCTAGCGGCGAGCCCGGAACCCATGGGCTGTTGCTCTGTTTGTTGCCCCTGGCTTCCGGATCGCGACTTCGTCGCGTCCGGAATGACGAGAGAGAGCACACCAAGCGTAGCGCCAGGCGCTGCTTCATCACCTTCACCCAGCGCGATCGACGCCAACACGCCGTCACCCGGCGAAGGCACCTCAACCGCAACCTTATCCGTCTCAAGCTCAACAATCGGCTCGTCGCGCTTCACCGCGTCGCCAACTTTC
>JBEBHI010000174.1:0-6810 GCA_040080935.1 Terricaulis sp. | reverse complement strand
GCCGCTGAACAACGTGCTGCGCGCGCGTCGACGCGATTCAATTTCAAAACATCGAGCTTCACCCCACCCCCTGCCCCCTCCTCTCAAGAGGAGGGGGATGTGACCGACGAACGCAAAGCCAAGGCGAAAGCATGGTTTGAAAACCTGCGCGATCAGATCTGCGCTGCTTTCGAGGCGCTGGAGGACGAGGCGCCGGCGGCGCTTTACCCGGGCGAACCGGGTCGGTTCGTGAAGACACCTTGGCGTCGGGGCGATGGCGCGGCCGATCAGGGCGGCGGCGTTGCTGGGATGATGCGCGGGCGGTTCTTCGAGAAAGTCGGCGTGCATGTGAGCACGGTGCACGGCGAGTTCTCGCCCGAGTTTGCGAAGAACGTGCGCGGCGCTGCCGACGATCCGCGCTTTTGGGCGAGCGGGATTTCGCTGATCGCGCATATGCGCAACCCGCACTGCCCTGCTGCACATATGAACACGCGTCACTTGCAGACGACGCAATGGTGGTTCGGCGGCGGCGGCGATCTGAATCCAACGCAGGCGAAAGATCGCAACGACAGCACGCCGGATGCGGTGGCGTTTCACGGTGCGTTCCAAGCCGCGTGCGATGCGCACGGCGACGATCTCTTTCCGACTTACAAGAAATGGGCGGACGAATATTTCTGGCTGCCGCACCGCAAGGAGTCGCGCGGCGTGGGTGGCATTTTCTATGACCACCACAATAGCGGCGGCGTGAGCGGCGACACGTGGGACGAAGACTTCGCGTTTACGCAAGATGTCGGGCGCGCGTTTCTGCGGGCGTATCCGGAGATTTTGCGCGGGCGGATGCATCAGGCTTGGACCGAAGCGGATCGCGACGAGCAGCTGGTGCAGCGCGGGCGCTACGTGGAGTTCAACCTGCTCTACGATCGCGGGACGACGTTCGGGTTGAAGACGGGTGGGAATGTTGAGAGCATTCTGAGCTCGATGCCGCCGGTGGCGAAGTGGCCCTAGATACTCAAGCGATCCCCGCACCCGTGGATCCTTGGCCGCTCTATGGGTGGATGCGCATCATCATGGGGTGCGCGATTGTGGTGTTGACGTGGATGTTTGCGCTGACGACGGGCATAGCCCTGGTAAAAGCGGAGATGCCTACGTGGGGATACGAGCGCATCAACACGCTCGCATTGGTCATCTCGTACTCGCAACTTCTCAACGTCGCGCTGTTCATTGCGAGCCTCGTCGTTAGCGCGCGCATGACGTACCGCACGATGAGCAACGTCCATAAGCTGAAAGGCGCCGACGGCCAGTCAGCGGCTGCATGGTCTGTGGCGTGGTACGCTGTACCAGGCGCCAATCTCATCATGCCGCCGCGTGCCGTTCACCAAATTTGGACTGGCACTTTCGGCGATGGCGAAGATGCGAAGCGGCGCGCGAACGCAATCTGGCAGTGGTGGGTCTGCGGCCTCATCAGCATCGCGCTGCATCAAATTTCATTGCGCTTGATCATCCAGTCTGGCCCTATCGCGCCCTCGCTTGGCGACGCTTTGAACCCTCTTAGCTATGCGTTCGCCATCGCCGGCACGGTTCTTTTCCTCGGCATTTTCCGACGTGTCGCCCGCGGCCAGAATTTACTGATCGCGAGGGCGGCGACGCCGAGCTGACGGCCTTTTTCTTGCGTGGGGCGAGTGGTTATGACCGCACTCGCCTATCCTCAAGAGCTTAAGCCACTGACTTCGCTGCGATTTATCGCAGCGTTTTGGGTGCTTTTGTACCATTTCAAGGACCATCTGGGGCTTGGAATGGGTCAGTTTGGGCTGGTGGCAGATGGTTACCTCGGGGTCGACCTCTTCTTCACCCTCTCGGGCTTCATCCTGGCGCACGTCTATCTGAGCCAGTTCGAGGGCGGCCGGTTTGGCTATGGCTGCTTCCTGAAGAACCGGATCGCACGCGTTTACCCGATGCACCTTGCTGCGCTCGGCGCGATGCTGGTGCTGTTCGCGGGCGCGGCGATCCTTGGCGTTGGCGAGAGCAATCCGGAGGCGTTCCGGCTCTCCGATCTGCCGGCGCATCTGCTGATGGTTCACGCGTGGGGCACGACGCCGACTGTTGGCTGGAATTTCCCGAGTTGGTCTATCAGTGCGGAATGGTTGGCGTATCTCCTCTTCCCGTTGGTGGCTGGCTTGGTGCTGAAGGCGAAGCGTTGGTCCGGTGCGTTTGCCGTTGGCGCGATCGCGCTTTGTCTGTTTTCGTTTTGGGCGCTCGACAATCTTAGCGCCGTCTTCCCGGGTGTAGGACAGAATTTCTCGCAGATGACGGCGCAGATCGGCGCGCTGCGGATCTTGCCGTCGTTCTTGTTGGGTGTGGCGCTCTACGCGTTTGGTCGTGAGCACGCGTCGCCGAAGAGCTGGGCTTGGCCGATTGTTGCCGTGAGCGCGGGCTGGGTTGTCGCGGTGACGACGCTTGGCTGGTGGGAAGGCCTGACGTGGTTTGGGCTTGCAGGCTTGCTTTACGGTTTGGCGGAAACATCGCGCCACGGAATCGATGCGCCGATGAGCGGCCGCGTGTTCGTGTTCTTGGGCGCAGCGAGCTACGCGATGTATATGATCCATCTGCCGATCGACATCGTGTGGTTTCACGCGCTGGAGAAGTTTGGCGTGACGGAGACGAGCGATCTGGCGCTGCGTGTTGGCGCGATAGTTGGCGTGTTTGTGGTGTGTATTGCGGCGTCGATGGTGGCGTATCTCGTGATCGAAGAGCCGGCGCGGAAGTGGGTGCGGAAGTTTGAGTGGCCGCGACTGCGCGCGGCGCCGGTCGCTCAATCTTAGAGTCATTCCAGACGTCGATACTCAGCTCTACGATCCCTGGATTCCAGGTCTCGCTCCGCTCGCCTGGAATGACTCTAGGAGAGCCCCTGCGCGACGGCTTTCAGTCGTTCGATCACTGACAGTTTGTCGTCGGGAAAATCGGCGTCGATCCACCAGTCTTCGACTTCGCGCATGATGAGACCGACTTTGGGGCCGGCGGGCACGCCCGCGGCCATGATCTCGTCGCCGGTGAGCGGAAGTTTTGGCGGCGTCCACATCATCGCGTGGGCGACGAGCGCGCGCCAGGCTTGGGCTTTGTCATTGCCGGCAGCGGCCCAGGACAGCATCACGCGATCGCGGAAGGCTTCGTTGCCGAGTTTGTAGATCGCGCGGCGCATTTCGCGGAGCGACATGTAGTTGGTGATCTTCACGTCATCGCCGAGCGCTGCGACGAGGCGATCGCGTTCTTCGTTTGAGAGTTTGAGGCGGCGTGAGAGGGCTTTGGCGCTTGTCTGATCTTCTAACGCGGCGGCGATGCGAGTCATTGCGTCGACCGGCAGCATCAGATCAGCTTCGAGATCCATCAGCGCGCGCAGGCGCGGTGTGTTGTCGAACTCAGGAAGCGCGCGGGCGCGGACTTCGATGGCGCTCATGCCTTCCCACGACGCGCGCGGATCGGGCGCGCCGAGGAGCTTCTTCACTTCTTTCCAGATGCGTTCGACTGAAAGCGCGTCGAGGCCGGCGACGTGATCGGCGCAGGCTTGCAAGCCTTGCGGATCGATCACGCTCCGCGCGTACCAGGCGTTGAAACGGAAGAAGCGCAGGATGCGGAGATAGTCTTCTTTGATGCGCGTTGCGGCATCGCCGATGAAGATGACGCGGCCGGCGCGCGCATCGTCGAGACCGCCGCCGGTGGGATCGTGGATGGCGCCGCTCGCATCGGCGTAGAGCGCGTTCATGCGGAAGTCGCGGCGCTGGGCGTCCTCCTCCCAGCTTTCGGTGAAGGCGACGGTGGCGCGGCGGCCGTCGGTGGTGACATCGCGGCGGAGCGTGGTGACCTCGAACGGCTGGTGATTGACGACGACGGTGATGGTGCCGTGTTCGATGCCGGTCGGGTGCGCGGCGAAGCCGGCTTTGGCAGCGACGGCGATGGTTTCGGGCGGCGTGAGTTGGGTGGCGATGTCGAGATCATCGACTTCGGCGCCGATGAGCGTGTTGCGCACGCAGCCGCCGACAAAACGCGAGCCCCCAGCGCGCGCGGCTTCAAGAGCTGCGAGCAGCTTTTGGGTTTCTGGCGCTTTCAGCCAGGGGGCGTGCGTGATGGCGGCGGTCATGCGCTCACCTATTCGCGCAGTTTCCAACCGCCAGCAACCAGCGTGCTCCGCTCAGAGAGCTCGCACGACCCGAAAGCCAATCTTGTTGCTGCGCTGGTCGGCGATGCCCGCGCAGCGCTGACCTTCTCCATTCGTCAGCGGCCCAACATGGGCGCAGTAGCCCGGCGGCGTCTCGACCCCAAATTGCCAGTCGAAGGATGAATCAACGTAGTCACGACGCGTGGCCTCGTGACCTAGCTGACCGTACTCAAGCCATTCGCTGACATTGCCAATCATATCGTAGAGTCCGAGCGAGTTCGGCCGGAACGAGCCAACCGGCACACTCTGGCCGCGCCCGCAGCGTGCGATATTAACTCCGGCGCTTGCGTCGAACTCGCAGGCCATACCTTCGTAACCCCAAGTATCCCATTCGGCGCCCGGATGGAGCGCCAACTCCCATTGGTCAAAGTCCGGCAGCTGATAGTGTTGGCGGGTGCGACGGCTGAGCCACTGGGCGTAAGCCTGCGCATCGTTCCAACTCACATTGGTGACCGGCCGATCGCCACGGCCCCAGCCATTGTCGTCAGGGGTGTATCCATTGCAGCCACCGTCAGCGACGCATGCGTCCCACTGCGCAAACGTCACCTCATACTGACCAATGGCGAATGTCTGGTCCGGCACGCGGACGAGCGCGGGACAGTCGCGGCAATCGCGAAGCGTTATTGCGCGTGGCGGTGTGGGCGGCCCGGCTCTCCCCCACTGACAGGCACGCGCTGCATCGATGGCTCCGAGGCAATCGAAATCTCCGCCGCCCAGCACCCAGCCGGTTTGGCCGTTGTCGCGCCGCACCTCGATCCACCATCCGGCGCCCGCAGCATCGTCTGCAGCGCGCTGCGCGTCGCTTGAGAATTCCCAGCGGATGCTCTCGCCCATGTAGGAAAGGCGCTCGCCTCTGCGCCAAAGTTCGACTTCGCCCTCACCGTAATAGTCCGTCATGTAAACGACCTCGCCGGCTTCGAGGCGTTTGTTTTCATTCTCGCTGACGTAAATTTCGATTGCTTCCGCGACGACGCCGCGCGTGGGACGCGTGCGATTGATGCTTGCTACGGTGTTGACCCACTCTCCGGGGGGCACGGTCGCGACCACAGGCGCGGAGGGCTCGGGGCGTGCTTGGAGTTCAACGGGCCCTCGCGCGCGCAACTCTCCAGGTGAGCAGCCTTCGAATGGGCACGCGCCTTGCGCTTCATAGAAGCCGTTCACGACTGGCGGGCCGCCATCGGGTAGGAATTCCTGCGCTTGTTGCGTGGCGCTACTTTCATTTTGATCGATCGCGCTACCGACGCAGGCGCTCACGAGAAAAAGAAACGCGGCCGCTATCGCCATACGAATTGTCATGCGCTTTTCCCCCGTGCGATCCTTGCGTTTTGAAACTAGGCTCACGCTGAAGCGCCGTCACGCGTGTAACCGCTCGTACAGCGGGCGGGCCCTTCAACGGCGAGCACGGATTCGTTCGATGGCGAGGACGATCGCGGCGCCCGCAGTGTAGGCGACGAGGTCGGACCAGTCGAAGACGCCGCCTAGGATCGTGCGGGCGATGGTGTTGTCGCGGAGGCCGACGGCGTCGAGGACGTTGAGCGCCTGTGCGATCTCGATGGTGAAGGCGATGGCGAGTGTGGTCGCGATCGCGGGGATGAGCTTGAGCGGCGTCGCGGCGCGGAGTGCGGTGTAGACGAGCGCGACGGCGAGCACATCGCCGATGTAAGGGCGGATGAAGGTGTCGCGGACGAAGAGCGCGATCAGGACTTCAATCGCGAAGAGGATGATCGCGGCAAAGAGGTAAGTTCGTCGGCTCATTTCCGCGTCAGGGCAAAATAGGCGGTGAGCACGGCAGTGCAGATCACAAACAGCGTCATGGCGTATGAAAACATCGCGATGATGTCATTGAGGTTGCGGAAGCCGCCGCCAATCAAACCGTAGATCGTCCAGCCGGCGATCAGCATCGCTGCGATCACGCCGCTTGTTGTTAGGGCTGCGATGAACGCTGTGATCAGTTTGCTGATGCGTGCGTCAGCCATAAAGCCGCTCCCACAGCGCACGCACCATGCCGGCCGTGGCGCCCCAGATGTTATGGCCTTGCCAGGGCATTACGTAATAGTAGCGCGTGCGGCCTTGCCATTGGGCTTCGCGGACTTCGTGGTTGGCGGGGTTCATCAGAAAATCGAGCGGCGCTTCGAAGGCGCTCGCGACTTCGCGTGGGTCGAGTTTCAAGTCGAAGCCAGGTTCGACGAGGCCGACGATCGGCGTGACGCGAAAGCCGGTGATGGTGTCGTAGCGATCCCAGGCGCCGATGGGTTCTATGAAGCGTCGATCGAGCCCCACCTCTTCGAAGGTTTCGCGCAAGGCGGTGTCAACGGCGTTTGCGTCGCTTGCTTGCACGCGCCCGCCGGGGAACGAGATTTGACCCGGATGCGCGGGCGTTTCGACCGAGCGCGCAGTGAAGAGCATGGTCCAGCCGCCGGCGCGCTTGATGATCGGCGCGAGCACGGCGGCGGGGCGTTGCTCGGGATGATTGTCGAAGCCGGGATTGAGATCGTTGTCGCTGCGCGTGCGCTCGGAAGCGATAGCGTCGAGCGGATCGAGGCGGGTGCGGAGGCGTTGTTCAAAATCGGCGGACACGCCGATGACCTAGGCGGGGATCGGCGCCGGTTCAATCGGCGCAT
>JBEBHI010000324.1:0-1761 GCA_040080935.1 Terricaulis sp. | reverse complement strand
TCTCTATTCGATCAGTCCCGGCACGCAGCAAACGTTGAATGAACTCACCGAGCCGGTGCAGCTCACGCTCTATTATTCGCGCAATGCAGCGCAGCCCGTGCCGCAATTGCAGACGTACGCGTCGCGCGTGCGCGAGATGCTGCAAACATTCCAGGCGCGCTCGCATGGGCGCGTGCGCTTCACGGAAGTGAATGTCGAGCCGTTCACCGAAGCGGAAGATCAAGCTTCGGAAGCAGGCATCCAGTCGGTGCGGCCATATGAAGGCGCCGACCCGATCTATTTCGGCCTCGTCGGCGCCAATGCGATCGACGATACGCGCGTCATCCCGCTGTTCAGCCCACAGCGTGAATCATTCCTCGAATACGAACTCACGCGGCTGGTCTACGAACTCGAAAATCCTGAGCGCACGCACATTGCGTTGATCACGTCGTTGCCGATCGATCCTGCCGCCGCCGCCGATCCAACGTTTCAAGCGGGCAGCCAGTCGGTGTTCGCAACCGAAATGGGCCGCGTGCTCGACGTCACGAAGCTGCCGCCGAACTTCACCGCCATTCCGGACAACACCGATGTGTTGGCGATCGTGCATCCGGGCGCGCTGACGTCGGCGCAGCTCTACGCCATCGATCAGTTTGTTCTGCGGCGTGGGCGCGCATTCGTGGCGCTTGATCCGGCTTCGATGCAGGCGGCGATGAGCGCCGGTGGTTTCGATCCGTTTAATCCAGTGATGCCTACGCCGACAGCTTCGAATTTGGAGCCGTTGCTGAGCGCTTGGGGCGTGCAGATGGCGCCGACTGTGGTGCTCGACCAGGAAGGCGCGCTGCCGGTTTCAGTGCAGGATCCGCAGACGGGCCAGACCGGACAGGCGCCGCAACCGCTCTTCTTCCAAGTGCCGGCCGAGACCGGGCTCGATCGCGAAGACCTGATGACGGCATGGCTGAGCCGCGGCATCAATTTTGGTCTCGCGGGCGGGCTCACGCAGCGCACCCAGCTTGAGGGCGTTACGTTCACGCCGCTGATCCGCACGAGCGGACGCACGATGCGCATGCCCGCAGAGCAGGCGCTGATGCGTCCCTCGCCGATGGACATTTACAGCATGTGGCCCGCGAGCGGCGGTCGCCGCGAGAACGTGGCCGTGCGTGTGTCGGGTAATCTGACGACGGCGTTCCCAGATGGCCCGCCGCCAGCTGAAGCGCCGGCGGAGCCGGAAACGCCCGCCGTTGAACCACCAGCAGCGCCGGCGCAACCACCAGCGCAACCAGCACAGTTGCGCACCTCGGCGACGCCAGCGGAAGTCGTGATCGTTGCGGACACCGACTTCTTGGCTGACGATTTCTACGTCGATCCCCAAAGCGGCGGCACAGCCGCGGACAACGCGTCGTTCGCGCTCAATGCCATTGATGTGCTGGGCGGTTCAGATGCGCTGGTGTCGTTGCGCTCGCGCGCACCGGCTGAGCGCAAGATGGAGCTGCTCGATAAGATGGAACGCGATGCGCAGCGCCGCATCGAGAGCCGTCAGCGCGAGCTAGAGGCGGACTTGCAAGAGACGCAGGCGCGTCTGCAGCAGTTGCAAGCGCGCGGGCGTGGGTCAGGTTTCTTTGCCGGCGATCTTGGCGCAGAGTTGACGCCGGAAGAGCAGGCGGAAGTTGATCAATTCCGCGCGCGTGAAACGCAAATCCGCACCGACCTTCGTGGTTTGGCGCGCGATCTGCGCGGCGATATCGAGCGTCTTCAGGCGCTCGTGATCTTCATCAACGTTTGGCT
>JBEBHI010000323.1:0-1769 GCA_040080935.1 Terricaulis sp. | reverse complement strand
TAAGAAACGATCACTGCACGGCCCATCGGGTCCTCCTCAACTTTGTTGCGCGCACACTAAGCGCCGCGATGCGCGCGCGGAAGCGCGTATCGCGACGGCAGCGTCACAATAGTCCCAAGAACGGATAGAGCTACGAGATCGCGTTGTTGTTCACGAGCCCGCCGGTTGGCGCTGGCTCCGGCGCGGGCGCAACCGGCGCGGACGCCGCGACCCCGCCCTGCTGAAAGATGCCTCGGCCTCGATCCTGGATCCATTTGGCGATGTCCTCAGAGAGAACCCCCGCCACGATCCCGACCAGCGACACCGTGAACGGATTGAGCGTGGAGGATGTCGTCGCTTGCTGCACCGAAGAGGCGATCGAGAAGCCGGCAATCGCCGCGTTGGCGAGCACATAGAACGCCAGAGCCGCGCACATGCCGAAGATCAAACGCACGACGATCTCAGCCATCGTCACCGGCACCGGGCGATTGAGATACGCCGGGAAGAGATACAAGAGCGAACCCAGCGCGCCCATCAGCAGCACCAGAACCGTCGACAACAAAGCTGGGTGGCCCTGCGCCAAGAATGCGCTCGCGCCCAGCGGGCTCATGCTACGCAGCGCGTAAGCCTCACCACGAATTCGCTGATAGTGCTCGTAGTCCGGCACAACGCTTTGCTGGAGCGCGAACACACGGCGATTGGCTTCCGCCACTTGGCCGCTCACCAAGCGCTGACGCGCCACCAAAGCCGAGCGCTCCGCCGTGCGATCGTCCAGCGCTTCTTCCTGCGACGCCAATTGCTGAACCTGCACGCTCAAATTGGCGATGCCTTGCTGATCGCCAGCCGGCAGGCCCGGACGCGAAGCAAGCGCGTTGATGCGTTGCGAGAGCCCTTGCGCACTCATGTCAGCCGCCGAGCTCTGCGTCGTTTGCAGCGCCGCGCGCGTTTCGATATCGGCGATCGCGCCAACCATTGCAGCGCGCGCTTCGTTCGTGCTGGCTTCCGCGCCTTGCACTTGCGTGTCGAGCGACGCGATCTGCTGATCGATCTCGAGCAGCTCACCGCGCGGGGCCGAGCTTTCGGACTCAAGCTGTTGGATCTGTCTATCCGCGGCATCAAGTTGCGCGAACGAGATGAGGCCGTTGGTCGACGGCGAGATCTGCGCCAAGCCAAATTGGAAATCGCGCGAGCTGAACACCAGCGCGCTCATGCCCAGCACCGCCACCATCGCGACCGCCAGCACCACGCCCACTGAAAACTTGTAGAACGTCATCGCCGCTCATCCCCTTGGTTAGTCGACGCGCCCGTCCCGTTCGCGTCCCGCCTCTGCCCCCTATCTAGCCCATCGCCACGCGGGCCGGTTCAGCTTTTTTAACCATAACTGCGGACCTGAACCGTAGCTGACGTTACGATAATCACTGTTCAGTGAATATTTTCTCATTCCTTCAATTTTCTCTTGTCAGCAATTAGCGACGCAGGCATAAGGGTCGTGCGCTCCTCCCCAAAGCAGCGCGACCAGTCCAGGAGAGAACCTAATGAACGCCCTTCGTTCGATCGTCGCCGCCGCAATCATCAGCGCCGCCTTCGTCGCCCCAGCCATGGCCCGCGACCTCTACACGATCAAATTGTCGGCCCCGGTTGCCGAACAGACCCGCATCATCGCGCTCAACACCATTTGGGATTGCAGCGGCGACACCTGCCTCGCCCGCGCCGATCACGGCGTGAACGTCCGCTCGTGCCGCCAGTTCGTGCGCCAAGCCAGCGGCCTGCGCATCGCCTCTTACGGCGAC
>JBEBHI010000031.1:0-24586 GCA_040080935.1 Terricaulis sp. | reverse complement strand
GCCGCGTCGACGACGACTTCCGCACCGGTGTTGGCATCAAGAACGGCGATGTCCAGATCACCGCATCCGGCGGCGCAAAAACCACTAATGGTGAGAATGCCGCCCCAGCCAGCAACAAGATGCGTGGTGCGGGTTTCGCCTTGGGCCAGCGTTGCGAGTTCAGCGTGGAGCAACTGATTGCCCTCGTTGGCAGGGGCATTGTTTTCTCGGGCTTGGATCTCGTTGCGCAATTGGCCCAGCAGCTGATTGGATTGCTGGCTGATGGTCTGTGCGCTCGCGGGCGTCGCGACGAGGCCCAGCATTGCAGCTGCAAGCAACGCGCTTTGAATGAATGTTTTCATGGTTTCGTTCCTCCCGCCCTTCGCAGGCTGAGAAAACGACTTTTTCGCCAACGTGACAAGTGGTTCACGAGTGGGCGAAAGGCGGTCTCCCCGCCCGCTGGCGAGGAGACCGTATTCACGCGTCTTAGTAGCGATAGTGATCCGGCTTGAACGGGCCGGCGGTTGGCACGCCGATGTAATCGGCTTGCTCTTTGCTCAACGTCGTCAGCTTCACGCCGAGCTTTTCGAGGTGGAGCGTGGCGACTTTTTCGTCGAGGTGCTTCGGCAGCGTGTAGACTTCGTTCTTGTAAGCTTTGCCGTTCGTCCACAGCTCGATTTGCGCGAGCGTTTGGTTGGTGAACGAGGCGGACATCACGAAGCTAGGGTGACCGGTCGCGTTGCCCAGATTCACGAGGCGGCCTTCCGAGAGAACGATGATCTTCTTGCCGTCTGGGAATTCCACGTGGTGGACTTGCGGCTTGATCTCATCCCACTTGAAGTTCTTCAGGCCAGCGATTTGGATTTCGCTGTCGAAGTGGCCGATGTTGGCGACGATGGCATTGTTCTTCATCGCGCGCATGTGATCAACGGTGAGAACGTCTTTGTTTCCAGTGGCGGTGACGAAGATGTCGGCGTTAGGCGCCGCTTCTTCCATCGTGACGACCTGATAGCCTTCCATCGCCGCCTGCAGCGCGCAGATCGGATCGACTTCGGTGACCATCACGCGCGCGCCGCCTTGGCGGAGCGAAGCGGCCGAGCCTTTGCCGACATCGCCGTAGCCGGCGACGACGGCGACTTTGCCCGAGAGCATGACGTCGGTGCCGCGACGGATCGCGTCGACGAGTGATTCACGGCAGCCATAGAGGTTGTCGAATTTCGACTTAGTGACGCTGTCGTTGACGTTGATGGCCGGGAACGGGAGATCGCCCTTCTTCGCCATTTCGTAGAGGCGATGAACGCCTGTGGTGGTCTCTTCCGAAACGCCCTTCACTGAAGCGCGGATAGCTTCGTAGAAGCCCGGCTTTTCCTTCAGCATTTTGCGCATGGCGCCGAAGAGAGCTTCTTCTTCCTCGTTGGAGTGATCAGCGATGACGCCGGCATCCTTCTCCGCCTTCGGGCCGAGGACGCAGAGCAAAGTCGCGTCGCCGCCGTCGTCGAGGATCATGTTGGCGTACTGGCCGTCCGGCCATTGAAAGATGCGGTGGGTGTAGTCCCAATAGTCCGCGAGGCTCTCGCCTTTGATCGCGAAGACTGGCGTGCCGGCAGCGGCAATCGCGGCGGCGGCGTGATCTTGCGTCGAGAAGATGTTGCACGATGCCCAGCGCACTTCGGCGCCGAGCGCCTGCAGGGTCTCAATCAGAACCGCGGTCTGGATCGTCATGTGCAGGGAGCCGGCGATGCGGGCGCCTTTCAGCGGCTGCTTCGGGCCGTACTCAGCGCGCACGGCCATGAGACCGGGCATTTCAGTTTCGGCGATGTTGATTTCCTTGCGGCCGTAGTCCGCGAGGCTGATGTCTTTTACGACGTAATCCTTAGCGCTCATCGCGCGCCCTCCTTCGAAAGCGGCGAGCGTCGTTTCCAAAGTGGAAGCCAGCCAAGCCTGGCGGCGCAGGGCCGTCGCAACGCTCCTTGGTAGGCGCGCGGGATGTAGCAAAGCTCTCCTGGCCTGCCAACCGGCGGATGTGCATGGTCCAAATGCGAAAGAGCCGCCGGGCGGAACCCGGCGGCTCAATCTTTTCAGTGCGTTGGCGCTGTTACGAGCCGCTGGTCCAGCGGTCGAGCATACGCTTAGCGGCGTCGCGGCCGCCGACGCCGAAGGCAATGGCCACCGCAACCGCCACCGAACCCAAGATCAGGCCGAAGGCTAGCGCGATGATGTTGTTAGCGAGGCCCATGAACGAGAGGCCTACCGCCGTCGCCAGCGCGATCACGCCCCAGCGCACCATCGTCGAGATGATCTCGGACGAGGGTCTGCCTTCACGTGAAGACGCAGCGGCGAGGATGTTCGCCAACAGAATGCCGAGCGCGATGATGACAGCGCCGAAGAGCACCTTGCCCGCGAGCTGCACCATCTGCGCGAGCATGTCCGCCATGGCGGTGAACTCGAGCAAACGGGCCGCTTCGACGGCAGAGAACAGCACGATGCCGATGAGCACCGCGAGCCCGATCATCTTCGATGGCGGGAACTTAGAGAAGTTGATCGTGTCGACGCCGGGCGTCAGATCCATCTTCTCGCGGCCGACGCGGATTGGTTCAGCGTTGGCAATGCCCGAGATGATGTCGTCGAAGCCGATGGCTTTGAGACCCTCTTCGATCAGCGTCATGACCCAACGGCCGATGAGGTAGGCAATGAAAATGATCAGCGCCGCGCCGATAACGCGTGGGATCGTCAACAGGATGCCATTGAGCATCGAGGTTGCCGGATCCGAGATGGCCGTGATGTGAAGCGCTTGCAGCGCCGCGATCGCGACCGGGATGATGATCAGCGTGAAGGCCAAGAGACCGAGCAAGCGCGCGAGGCCCGGGCCCTTAGGCGTGTGCGTGAGGCCGGCGTCGATCAAGCGGCGATCGAGTTCAACAGCTTCCACCGTTGCTTCGACCATACGGCGCACAACCGTCGCGAGTACGAAGCCGACGAAGAAGATGAGCGCGGCGCCGACGATTGACGGCAGATAGTGCAGGAAGTCCCGCACCATGAGGTTGAGCGGATCAACCACGTCAGAAAGCCCGACGACGTTGAGCGCGGCGATGAGGCCCAAGAGCCAAACCAGCCAGTAGCCCACTTCACCGATGCGTTCGCCGACATCGACGGTCGGTCTGACGCCAGCGGCGCCCGCGCCATCACGGCGCGCGAAGAATGGAATGCGGTCAATGGCTTTGGCGATCGCCCACTTCACGGCCTTCGCCGCGAAATGCGCCACCACGACAATGACCAGAGCCAAGAGAATTTTCGGCGCGTCGTTCTGCAGCCATGCGGTCATGGCGGCTTGGTTTTCAGGCGTAATCATAGAAGCAGCCTCCCTGCCGAGCTGCGTTGAAGATGCCCCTACGATCACCGGAACGCACGCGATTCATAGGATATGCGCGCTATAGGCGTGCATATCCTATGCTGCATCCGCGAGATATTCGCGCGCGAGGTCGCGCCGCTTTGCTCAGTTCAACGCGGCGGGGAATGCAGGCAGCGACGTGAAGTCCTGCGGGACGTGCTGACGGATGACGCGCGCGCCCGTCTCGGTGGCAATGCGCTCAACCTTGTCCATTGATGCGAGCGTTTGAGCGCGGTCCGTGTTGAAACGCGGCACCGTGCGGCGCTCGCGGCTCTCCGCGAGGTGCCACATGTCGCCGGTGAGCAGGACTGGGCCGGCGTTCGGCAAGCGCACGAGCAGCACCGTGTGCCCCGGCGTATGACCAGGCGCTTGGATGATGGTGACGGAGCCGTCGCCGAACACGTCGAGATCGGCGTCACCCTCGATCAGTCGCGTCTCGGCGTTTTCGAGCTGGTTGTAGTTGTTGAAATCGGTGGGATCGGCGCGGTGCTCGGCGTCGAACATGCGCGTGCGCTCATCGATATCCGCGATCCAGGTTGACTGCGCGAAGAGGTTGCCGTTGCCGGTGTGATCCGAGTGCATGTGAGAGAACGACACGAACTCGATATTGGCTGGCGTGAGATTAAGTTGCGCCAATTGCGCCGTGAGCTTGACCGGCACTTTCATGTGCGCAGGAAAGCCCGGCGGTGAAATGCCGTTCGGCATGTCGGCGATGGCTTCTGGGAGGCCCGTATCCCAGATCAGATCACCGTCTGGATGGCGAATGAGATAGCAGGGCACGATAAGGTCGCGGGATTGCCCGGCCAACGAGCCATCGTCTGCGAACATATCGATGTCGGTGAACGCGGTGTGGCCGCAATCAATGGCGTAGAGCTGGATCGCCGGCGCTTGAGCTTGCTCCGTGGATTGCCCGCATGCGGCGAGCACCGCCGCCGCGGCGGACATCATCAGCTTTTTCATGTTCGCGTTCTCCCCTATTGCGCGCCGTTCAACCTTTCGCGCCACCGAAACGCAAGCGCAGAATGATGATCGCAATCACGAGCACGAGACACACGGCGTTAGATATGGCCACCGGCCACGATCCGCTCAGCGCGCCGTAGGTTGTCCAACACGCGAAGCCAATCGCTGTAACCGCGTACATGAGAAGCGAGACGCTTGACGCGTCTCGCTCTTTCACGATTTTGATGATTTGCGGGATGAAGCTGGCCATCGAACACAATCCAGCAACGACGCCGAACGTGTTGATTAGCCATTCAGGCGGCGACGCCACCTACGCACGTTTGATGACGCGTACGAGAAGCAAGAGCACCACGGCGCCGATAAAGGCAGTGAAGATCGTGTTGATGATTCCAGCGCCGATAGAAAAGCCCAGCACGCCGAACAACCAACCGCCAAGAAACGCGCCGACAATGCCGACGATGATGTTTCCAACGAGGCCAAAGCCGAAGCCGCGCACAACGAGACCAGCAAGCCAACCGGCGACCGCGCCGACGAGAATCCAGATAAGAATAGTTTCAACGGACATGTACGTTCTCCCAATCGCCGGGTGAACGCGGTAAGGAACCCCCGGTTCCCTGGCTGAAACCTAGCGCGCGGATTGGCGGAGCTTGAGGATGAGCACCGTCGCGGCCAGTCCTGCGGCGACAGCGTTCCAGATCATGATCGACGGCGCGCCGCGTAACACACCGTACGCGCCCCAAAGGACGGCGCCGGCAAGCACCATGGCGTAGGTGAGCCCAGACACGCCGGAAGCGTCACGATCGCGGATGATCTTGAACGCCTGCGGCGCAAACGCGAACGCACCAATGAAGCCTGCGACAAGGCCAAGCGCCTCCGTGATATCAATCTGCATGCTCTCCCACTTTTGTGCATCAACCAGCGATAGCGCGCATGCATTGCGCGAGGCGTTCGCCCTCGAGATTTTGCGCCAATTCCAGGCGTTGCGTTGTAAACGTTCCGCGCCCGCGCGGCATGTAGCGGAATGTCCGTTCGGTATCGCCATCGCGAACGACGTAGGTGATTTCCATCTCCGCGTTGCCGATCTCGCCGCCGTCGCGACGGATCAGCGCCATGCCGTCGCGCAAGCCAGCGGCATAAGCTGGCAACCCGCGATCGACGCCGGCGATGATGTTGTTGTTCGCTTGCGTAGCTTGGATATCGAAGCCGCGATGGAAAACTGGCGCCTCGCGGGTGATGATGCGTCCACAAGCGCTGAGCAGATCCTCTGGAAGCAAGATCGCTTCGCCGTTTGTGACGTAAGTCTCGATGCCACTGCCGAGATTTAGTCCCTGGGCGGATGCGGAAGTGACAAAGACTTCCTGTGCGTATTGCGCGCCATCCGAAGCGCGGTCGCGCATGTCGTGCACGACCTCATCGAAGCTGTGACCGTTCCGGCGCAAGCGCGCGTCCCAGATCATCGCGAGGAAACGGCCTCGCAGATACGGCATGCGCTGGACATCGCGGTTGGTCCAGAAGTCAGCGAGGATGCGCGAGTTCGGCGCCTCGCGTACTGGCGATTGCGCATAAGCTTGCAGCGCTTCGTTGAGATCATCTGCGTATTGTTGCGGCGTCCACAGGCCGCCGCGGACGAGCATGCGCGCGGTGTAGAAATCGGTGAAGCCTTCCGAGAGCCAGTATTGAAGCGGCTGATCTTCTTGCGGCAAGCCGCCGACTTGCGGCGATATCCAAGTATGGAAGCTCTCGTGCGCGAGGGTGCGGACGATTGTTTTTTGTTCGCCGTTTGGCGTGGCGAAGAACGCGAACGCGTCGTCAAGACCGGTGCCGCCGACTGAGAGCCAGCCTTCCGGGCCGGTGAGCTGCAACACAGTGACGAGATAGGGCGAGGCCGGATCGTTCCAGAAACGGCGATGTCCCGCGATGATATCTGATGCTTGCGCGAGCAGTTGCTCATCGCTGAAGCTCCACGTCCCGCGGATGGCGAGTTGCAGGTTTGACTCTGGATCATGCAAAATTCGGAAGTCGCCGCCAACGATGACGCTCTGCCACACGCGTTCAAGTGTGAGGTCGGGATAGAGAAGGTCAGAGGCGAATGTCCATCCGCGCGGCAGATCGTGCACACGCAGGCGAACCGGTGCATTCGTCGCCGCACCGCCGGGTGTGACGAGCACGGCATTGCCAATCAGGTGAAAATATGCGGGCTGGATGGTGGCGCGATAGATGTTGCCGATCTCAGCGCGCGGCACACCTTCCCAATCTTGAATGATGCGATAGCGAACGTGGATGCGCGCATTCGGACGGTGCGAAAGAATGCGCTCGTTGGGTTGTTCGCCATTGCGCATCGTGGCGCCTGAGACGACTTCCAGCGCTTCAATGCTGCGCCAGAGTTCATCTTGTCCGCCCCAGCTATCCGGCAGCCGCAGATCGCTTTGACCATCGCGTTCGCCGCGGAAGGTGAGATCAATCTGCACCGCTCGCAGCGCGCCATCCCGCATGATCGGCGTGAGCTCGTAGTCGATGCGCGGCGGCTCGGCAGCCCCGACGCAGAAGATCATCGCACCAAGAGCTGCGACGGCTTGAAAGATCGAACGCATGAATTCCCCGCTTAGAGCTTAGCGGACAGATGCAGAGATTGCGGCAAAGACGGGGCAAACGCCCTCACCTTCAATCATCCTCGTGAAATCTTGCGACGATCAGCGCCTCGACGGCCGCCATCGCCTCTTCCGCCTGCGGGCCGCGGACCTCGATCTCGACTTCGTCGCCAATGCCGGCGCCAAGCATCATCAAATCCATCAGCGAGCGAGCGTCAGCTTCATCGCTTTCCTTTCGTACGCTGATGCGCGTCGCGTCATAGCTGAGCGCGAGCTCTGCTAGCTTGCGCGAGGCGCGCGCGTGCAAGCCCTTCTTGTTCACGATCTGCAACGTGCGCGTGATGCTCATGGTCTCGCCTATTCTCGACGGCCAGAATTAGGCCGCGCCGCCGGCGAGCTCCACCGAGGCGACTCGAATATAGCGCCGTCCGGCGTCCTGCGCAGCAAGAGCCGCTTCCGGCAGGCTGACCTTGTCACGAACTTCAGCGAGCTTGATCAGCATCGGCAGGTTCACGCCGGCGATCACTTCGGTTTTCACCTGATTGATCACCGAGATTGCGAGGTTCGAAGGCGTGCCGCCGAACATATCGGTGAGGATAACGA
The DNA here is from genome assembly GCA_040080935.1 of Terricaulis sp. GTDB lineage: Bacteria > Pseudomonadota > Alphaproteobacteria > Caulobacterales > Aquidulcibacteraceae > Vitreimonas. The sequence goes on along the minus strand of JBEBHI010000031.1, from coordinate 17,068 downwards.
CGCCGTCGCCTTTATCGCACGTGCGCACCGCATCGATGATGTCGGCGCGACGCTCTTCCATGTTGTCATTGGGACCGATGGCGATCGCGCGCATCTGATCTTGGGGTCCGAGAACGTGCTCAGCCGCGGCGACGAACTCGTCCGCCAAACGGCCGTGGGACACAACCACGACGCCTATCATTCGGTAGTACTCCCGCCACCCGCCAGAGGGCCTGGATAAGGGCTGCTACATAGGCCCTCGCCGATGCCGGAGGAAGCGAAAGCCGCACCCGGAATACAGTTTTCGACCAGTGGCTTAATGGGCAAGCGGCAATTCCACGATCAGGCGAGCGCCGCCGCTCTCAGCACGGCCCAAGCCATCCTTGTTCTGGGCATAAATCCGGCCACCGTAGGAGGTCACGATTTGGCGGGCGATGGAGAGGCCGAGGCCAGAATTGCCACCGAAGGCCGTGCCCTTGGGCCGTTGCGTGTAGAAGCGCTCAAATACGGTTTCGAGGTTTTCGGGCGGGATGCCAGGACCTTGGTCTTCGATCATCGCGTGCACGACAGCGCCGTCTTTGCTGCGCTCCAAGACCGCGGTCACCGAGACGACACCGCCTTGCGGGCTGAATGAACGCGCGTTGTCGATGAGGTTGCGGAAGACTTGGCCGAGTGGCCCCGCCTGCCCCATCACCACCAAACCTTCGGGCTTGACGCCCTTGAACGCGACGGTGACAGGCGCCGGCTCATCCGGCGGCGTTGCATAAGCGCGTGTGAGTTCGAACAAGAGCGCACCGAGATCGACCTGACTGAGATCGAGTTTGGCGGTTTCGGTCTCGATGCGGCTGGCGCGCGCGATGTCGGTGATCAGGCGATCAAGCCGCTGCACATCTTGCGCAACAATGCCGAGCATCTGCGCCTGCTGCTCCGGCGTCTTAGCGGAACGCGCAGAGGTGACCGCAGATTGAATGGAAGCAAGCGGGTTTTTAATTTCGTGGCTGACGTCGGCGGCAAAGCGCTCGTTCGCATCGATGCGATCCGCGAGAGCGCCGGTCATGGCCTCGAGAGAATGCGCGAGTTCGCCGATTTCGTCCTTGCGGCGGGAATCCTCGGGCAACGTCAAACGCGTCGCGCCAGTGAGACGCAGTGAGTCGGCTGCGCTAGCCAGGCGGCGCAGCGGCCGGGCGATGAAGAGTGCGAGCAAAAGCGAAGAGAGGAAAATCGCGATCGTCGCGCCGATCATGAATGGGATCATGCTGGCGCGTTCGGCCACCAAAATCCGCTCCACGTCAGCGCTTTCAGTGGTGACAGTACCCATGACTTGCTGCACGCGCCTCAGTGGCACGGTGACGGAAACAACGCGCTCGCCGCGTTCGTTCAGCCGCTCTCCGTCAACTATTTCGCCGCGAACGGCGCGGCTTTGCTCTTCCTCAAGCGTCGTCGTCGGGCGCCAGGGCGTGAGGCGCATGTATTCGACTTGCCTCGCGACATTTCCGATCCGCTCGCCCAGGCTTTCATCGTCTGCGACGGGCGTGGTGCGGATTTCATCGTAGATGACATCGCTGTCGGCGATGAGGCGGCCATCCGCATCGAACACACGAACGCGCGGGCGGCCGACGCCAGAGCGAGCGCCCTCCGCGATCGGCGGCAAGATGCGGTGCAGCACCAGGCGCACGGCGCTTTCGTTTATGTAGGGGTACGGATCGCCTTCAACCGTGCCGGTTTCGATCAGCAGGTTGGTAATCAGCTCGCCTTGCGTGCGCAGATTGCGAAATTGCGCTTCGGTGAGACCAGCGCGCATTTCGGTAAGCAACAGCACGCCCAGGATCAGGACGGCGAGACCGACAGAATTCCAGATGAAGATAATCCGGGCGATCCTCGAGCGCAGAAGCGCACCGAAGATCCCGTCAGGCTTCGTTGTACCTGTAGCCGACGCCATAGAGGGTTTCGATCGCGTCGAAGTCGCCGTCGATGTCGCGGAATTTTTTGCGGAGCCGCTTGATGTGGCTGTCGATTGTTCTGTCGTCGACATAGACCTGATCGTCATAAGCCGCGTCCATCAGCTGATCGCGGCTTTTAACGTAGCCGGGACGCTGCGCGAGCGCTTGCAGGATAAGAAATTCGGTGACTGTGAGGCGAACCTGTTCGCCCTTCCACGTACAGGCGTGGCGGTTCGGATCAAGCGTGAGTTCGCCGCGGACGATAGGCTTTTTGTCAGTGGCCGCCTCCGCTCCGGGTGTGCCAGCGCGCGTGCGCCGCAACAGCGCCTTAACTCGCTCGCTGAGCAGGCGCTGCGAGAAAGGCTTTTTGATGTAGTCGTCGGCGCCGACGTTGAAGCCGACAACTTCATCCATCTCGTCATCCTTGGACGTGAGGAAAATGACCGGCAGGTTCGACGCCTGGCGCAAACGGCGCAGCACTTCGACGCCGTCCATGCGCGGCATCTTGATATCGAGGATGGCGATGTCCGGCGGCGTCTCTGAAAGCGCGGCAAGCGCGGCGGCGCCGTCCGTGTAGGAACGCACAGTGTAGCCCTCGCCCTCGAACAGGACTTTCAGGGAGGCGAGGATATTCTCGTCGTCGTCGACAAGGGCGATGGTCGGCATGGGAGGGAAGCGAATCCTGTCTTTACCGTAATGAACTGGTATGGGCCTTCTTACCCGTCAATGGGCGGCGAGGCTAGCACGCAGGTTTCACGGGCTTGTGTCTGACAGTTTCGAGGCTTCAGGCGCGAGAAACGGCGGAATTTGGACAGCCGCTTCAGTGAACGTCGGCGCGTGAACGGCTGAGTGTGAAACCGTGACGTTCGCGGTTGGCGCAGACCACACCAGTTTCGGTGACGTCACAGCTGAACGGACCTTCCGACCAGCTCTGGCCGTATTGGATCGTCTCGCCGCTGCAGCAGCCCCGTTCGTCGGTGGGCTCGATGCGCGCGGCGCCCGATTCCGACATCACTACGCGGACGTACTCAGGCTCGGAGCGATCGCACTTGAGCTCGGCCCGCCCGTCCGCGGTTTGATAAACCGCCGTGCCGCCGGCTGGCGTGTAGACGCAACCAATGTTGCCTGACGGCGCCATGAATTCCGACGAGACGCCTGGCGTTGCGCTCGCCTCTGACATCTGGGCTGGCGGCGCGGTTTCGCCAGCGGTGTCCGCCGCGTGAGGCGGCGAACACGCCGCGAGCGCCACTGCGAACAACACAAATCTGAACATCATGCAGAAACTATGCGCGCGGCGCTACGTGAACACAATTCGCGGATTGTCAGTTTCACCGCTGTTGAATGGCGGCGCAGTCGCTCCCGCTACCACCGCCAGATGAGCAATGAACAGCCCCGCGCACTTCCGCGCGATTTAGGTACTCGCATGCAAGGCTTCGCCGCCCTGGCCGTTGGGATCTACGCCTACGTCCTCTTCCTGCTTCTGTGCGCGCCCGACGTGCACGCGATCCTTAGCGCGTGACGCACGCCGTAAATGCGCGCGTATTGGAGTTGAACATGAAACGCTTTGCCACCCTCGCCTATGGCGCGGCGTCCTACGTCTTTTTTCTCGTGACGTTCCCTTATGCGATCGGGTTCGTCGCAAACTTCATCGTGCCGAAGTCGATCGACGGCGGCATTGCCCCGCCGCTCGCGGAAGCGTTGATCGTCAACACACTATTGCTCGGGCTGTTTGCGGTTCAGCACAGCGTCATGGCGCGGCCTGGCTTTAAGGCGGCATGGACGAAGATCGTCGCAAAACCTGTCGAGCGTAGCACGTTCGTGCTGTTCGCAACTGTGATCTTGGCGCTGTTGATGTGGCAATGGCGGCCGATGCCGGCGATCGTTTGGCACGTGGAGAGCACATTCTGGTCCGCGATGCTCTGGACGTTATCGGCTGCCGGTTGGGCGCTGGTTCTGCTGTCGACGTTCCTGATCAACCACTTCGAACTGTTCGGGCTGACGCAGGTTTGGCGGCGCTTTGCCGGCACGCAGGCGAAGGAAGGCTCGTTCGTGACGCCGCTCTTATACAAGCACGTGCGCCACCCACTCTATCTCGGCTTCATCATCGCCTTCTGGGCGACGCCGCAGATGAGCGCGGGCCACTTGCTGTTTGCCGCGATGACGACCGGCTACATTTTCGTCGGCATCTATTTTGAGGAGCGCGATCTGATCGCGCATTTCGGCGAACGCTATCGCAAATATCGCGACGACGTCGGCATGTTGTTGCCGAAATTCGGCGGACGGCGCGAGACGCGCAAGCAGGCGTGAAGGAGCGCGGCGGCGGATTAGCCGTCGCCGCGCGATTTCTGGAATGTCGGAACGCCGTCGCCGAATTTGATCCAGGCGATGTCGTGGCTGAGCCACGAATGGTGCGATGGTGGGAATGCATCTGGATCGTCGAGGCTCGCGGTCGCGACGTCTATGTAGCTCTCGTCATCGGTGCGCGCGTAGGTCAGCTGCGTGCCGCATTGGTTACAGAACTGGCGATCTACGTTGGCCGATGAGCTGTAGCGCGCGGGTTTGCCTTTGGTGATTGCCAAGGCGTCAGGATCGACCGTGAGCCACGCAACAACCGGCGCACCAGAAACACGGCGGCAGGTTTTGCAGTGGCAGATCATGCTCTGCTGCGGCGGTGCGGAAAGCGCGTAACGGATCGCGCCACAATGACAGCCGCCTTCGATCACCGCCATTAGTGGGCTGCGCCCCAGGTGGCGCCTGCCTTCGCTTCCACTGTCAGCGGCACGGTGAGGATCGCGGCAGGTTCAGGCGCCGCTTCCATCACGTCTTTCGCGAGCTTGCAGAGCTTATCCGCCTCATCCTTTGGCGCTTCGAAGACGAGTTCGTCGTGCACTTGCAGGAGCATGCGGGACTTGAGTTTGGCTTTCGCGAGCGCCGGAGGAAGCCGAACCATGGCGCGGCGGATGATGTCGGCGGCGGCGCCTTGGAGCGGCGCGTTGATGGATTGTCGTTCGCCGAAAGCCCGTTCGCTTGGGTTTTTGGACTGAATGCCTTTGACCCAGATGCGGCGGCCGAATATCGTCTTCACGTAGCCGTTGGCGCGCGCGAAGGTTTTGGTTTCTTCCATGTAGTCGCGGATGCCGGGGAAGCGTTCGAAGTATTTCTTGATGTAGGCGCCAGCTTCTTCGCGGGCGATGCCGAGATTGCGCGCGAGACCGAAGGCGCTGATGCCGTAGATAATACCGAAATTGATCGCCTTGGCGTTGGCGCGGATGTCCTTCGGCATGCCTTCGACGGGAACGCCGAACATCTCGGATGCCGTGCGCGCGTGAATGTCGATGCCGTCGGCGAAAGCCTGCTTCAGTTGCGGGATGTCGGCGACGTGCGCGAGGAGCCGGAGCTCGATTTGGCTGTAGTCGGCGCTGACCAGGACGTTGCCCTTCTCCGCGATGAACGCTTCGCGGATGCGCCGACCCTCTTCCGTGCGGATCGGGATGTTCTGCAGGTTCGGATCGTTTGACGCGAGGCGGCCTGTGGTGCTGGCGGCGAGCGCGTAGGTGGTGTGCACGCGGCGGGTTTCGGGATTGACGGCGGCCTGCAGCGCTTCAGTGTATGTGGAGCGCAATTTTGAAAGCTGCCGCCATTCGAGCACCTTCGCTGGGAGATCGTGTTGCTCGGCGAGGTCTTCGAGGATGGCCGCGTCAGTCGACCAAGCGCCGGTTTTGGTTTTGCTGCCGCCTGCGAGCTTTAATTCGTCGAACAGAATTTCGCCGAGCTGCTTGGGCGAGCCCAAGTTGAACTCTTTGTTCGCGAGCGCGTAGGCCTCGGCCTCGTATTGCAGCATGCGCTGCGCGAAATCGCCGGAGAGCCGCGAGAGCATCCGCGGGTCGATCTTCACGCCTTCGCGCTCCATCGCAGTGAGAATGGCGGGCAGCGGACGTTCCAGTGTTTCGTAGACAGTGATAAGGCGATTGCTCGCAAGCTCGGCTTTGAGCTTGCGGTGCAGACGCAATGCGGCATCAGCGTATTCGCAGGAATACGCGGCGGCACGTTCGATGGGAACAAGGTCGAAGCTTTGTTGGGCTTTGCCTTTTCCGGCGACGTTAGCGTATGGCGTCAGTGCGTGGCCGATGTGTTTTTCGATGAGCGATATTTTGTCGTGATCATCGAGGCCGCCATAGAGCGTGTACGAGGCCAGCATCGGATCGTCGTAAGGCACGAGCGCGATCTTGTGTTTGGCGAAGAGCGCGATGTCCCATTTGACGTTGAGACCGATCTTGGCAACGGAGGCGTCTTCCAGCAGCGGCTGCAGCGCGGCGAGCGCGGCGTCGAACGGAATTTGCGAGCCGGTGTCGGGCGCGGATGTCGCTGACGGCGCTTCGGAGGCGAAGAGTTCGCCCGCACGCGACTCGGCGCCTTTGTGCTGGAGCGGGATGTAGATTGCGTCGTTGGCGGCGATCGAGAGCGCGAGGCCGACGAGTTCGGCGCGGTTGGCGTCAGAAGAATCCGCTTCAGTGTCGATGCCGATGGCGCCGGCGATCTTGGCGCGGCGGATGTAGTCTTCGAGCGCTGGGAGATCGCGGACGATTTTGTAGGCGTCGAGTTTGAACTCGCGTTCAATCTCTTCGAGGACCGGGCCGGTGCGTGAGCCAGCGTCGGCGTGCGCTGGCGCAGGGGCAGGTGCTGCGCTGGCGTAGCTAGCGACGATCTGGACGCCCTTCTCTTTTGCGAAGTGCTCGCGCACGCGGCGGCCGAGCGTGCGAAATTCCATCGTGTCGATGAATTGGAGCAGTGTCGCTGGATCGGGATCGCGGAGACCAAAGTCTTCCCACTTTTCTTCGACGTCGACGTCGTCCTTCAGCGTAACGAGTTCGCGCGAGAGACGGATTTGATCGGCGAAGTTGATCAGGGTTTCGCGGCGCTTTTGTTGCTTGATCTCGTTGGCGCGTTCGAGGATGGCGTCGAGCGATCCAAATGTGTTGATGAGTTCGGCAGCCGTCTTGGGGCCTATGCCAGGCGCGCCGGGGACGTTGTCGGTGGTGTCGCCGATGAGCGCTTGCGCGTCGATGACCTTATCCGGGCCGACGCCGAACTTCTCCATCACCGCATCGAGACCGAGGATGCGGTTCTTCATCGGATCGTAGAGTTGGATCGAGCCTTCGACGATGAGCTGCATCAGATCTTTGTCGGACGAGACGATGCGCACGCTCGCGCCAGTCGCGGCGGCTTGGCGCGCATACGTCGCGATCAAATCGTCGGCTTCGAAGCCGCCCATCTCGATGCACGGCAGATTGAACGCGCGCGTCGCGTCGCGGATCAGCGGAAACTGCGGGACGAGATCTTCCGGCGCTGGAGGGCGATGCGCTTTGTATTCGGGATAGAGTTTGTTGCGGAACGTGATTTCGCTCTTGTCGAATATCACCGCGAGGTGCGTTGGCGCCTCGGCGCCTTTCATCTCTTCAAGGAACTTCCACAACATATTGCAGAAGCCAGCCACAGCGCCGACGCTCACGCCATCGCTCGCGCGCGTCAGCGGCGGCAACGCGTGATAGGCGCGGAAAATGTAGGCCGAGCCGTCGATTAGGTAGAGGCGCGGAGCGTCTTTTTTAGCCATGCGCCTATCTAGGCGCTCCGCGCGCGCGGGTCAGCCCTTATCCGGCGAACAGCTTGTTGTAATCGGGCGGGCTGCCGCGGCGCTGCCACAGGGCGTCGGAATCGCCGTCGCGAAGGAAGTCTTCCGCGGCTTCGCGGGCCGCGGCCATGGCGATGTTGAAGAGACCGGTGGCGGCGCTGAGGCGGCGGACGCCAAGCGCGCGCAAGTGCGTTGCATCCGGCGCTTCGGGGCGCGCCATGATGTTGAGCGGCAGCTTTGTGCCTTCGACGACAGCCGTGATCTGCGCGGGGTTGGCGATGCCTGGCACGAACAGGCCGCTACCACCTGCCCGCTCGATCGCTGCGGCGCGACGGAGGGTCTCTTCAATGGCTTGTTCCGGCGGCACGAGCGCTTTCAGGAGCACGTCAGTCCGCGCGTTGATGTAGAGATTGACGCCCTTCTTCTCGGCGGCGGCGCGAATGGCTTCGATCTTTTTCAGATGCAACTCGTGTGGCTGCTTGCCATCTTCGAGATTGATTCCGACAGCGCCGGCGTCGATCAGTTTTGCGACATTCTCTGCGGCTTGCTTCGGATCGTCGGAATAGCCGCCTTCGGCGTCGCACGTGATCGGAATGGTGACCGCGCGTGCAACGGCTTCCACCACGGCAATGAGATTGGCGACCGGGAAATAATGGCCGTCCGCGTAGCCCTGCACCCACGCCACTGCGGCGCTCGAAGTTGCGATCGCTTTCGCGCCGGCGTCTTGCACAACGCGCGCGGAGGCTGCGTCCCACGCATTCGGCAAGATCAACAGATTTTCATGCAGCTTGTGGAATGTTGCGGCGGTTTCTGCGGACATCACGATCTCTCCTGGATCATTGCGCTATAGCACGATCCACACGCGCTCTCCGCCGTTTTCGGACTTCACTGTTTTCTTTTTCGCGCACGCTTGCGTGAGCCGCGAAGCACTCCAATCTATTTCGGTTCGGAGGATTCTATGTTCGACCATCTCTCGCTTGGCGTGCGCGATCTTGAAGCGGCGGCGCAATTCTATGACGCGCTGTTCGCGCCGCTCGGCCATTCGAAGACGTGGTCAAAGAGAATGAACTCGCCTATGGCCGCGATGGCACGCGTTTGTTCTGGCTCTATCCAACCGACGGCGACCGCATTGCGGGTCTCGGCGCGCACATCGCGTTTCGGGCAACTTCAGAGCAAGAAGTGGACGACGCGTATTTGGCCGCGCTGGGCCATGGCGCGACAACGGTGCGCGCAGCGGGCCTCCATCTCGATATCGGCCCGGACTATTACGGCGCGATTGTGCTCGATCCCGATGGCAACAAGATCGAGATCGTCGTCGGCGCGATGCACTAAAATCTAGTCATGGGGCTTAGTGATCGTCGCCCGCGCCGTGGGCGAGAACGAAGCGGCGGTCGCAATAGCCGCATTCGACGAAGTTCTCTTCGCCCATGTCGTAATAGACGACCGGGTGGCCCAGCGCGCCGCCGCCGCCATCGCACTTCACGCGGCGCGACGTCACTTCGATCGTTTCTGGCGCCGGAATCGCGTCTGGATCGCCCGGGGTCGAAGCGTCGGTTCTTGGATTGTCGTGAAGTTTCGCCATTTCTCGCCGCGGCCTGGGTTGAAGCGCTGGAAGCGCGCTCGTAACTAGAGCGCATCGCGCGCCCGCGCAATGCGGGCCACCCCAGGTATTCCATGCCAACACCACAGACGCCGCCCGAGTTCGCTATCGAGGCGCGCGGCCTCGACAAAACTTACCGCGCCCAAGGCAAGGGTGCGGCGGTGCATGCGCTGAAGGCGATCGATCTCGCCATTCCGCGCGGCTCGTTCTTTGGCCTCCTTGGGCCGAACGGCGCCGGCAAGTCGACCTTCATCAACATTCTGGGCGGTCTTGTCGTGAAGAGCAGCGGGACAGCTTCGATTTGGGGCCACGATATCGATGCCGATCCAATGAACGCGCGCGGCGCGATCGGGATCGTGCCGCAAGAACTGAACATGGACCCATTCTTCTCCCCCGGCGAGGCGCTCGAGATTCAGGCTGGATACTACGGCGTGCCGAAGAGCGAGCGGCGGACGGAAGAGATCCTTCGCGCCGTCGGGCTTTGGGACAAGCGCGACGCGTATACGCGGACGTTATCAGGCGGCATGAAACGGCGGCTGCTTGTCGCGAAGGCCATGGTGCACGGGCCGCCCGTGCTGGTGCTGGATGAGCCGACTGCGGGCGTGGACGTGGAGCTGCGCCGCCAGCTTTGGGACTATGTGCGCTCACTACATGCAAGCGGCGTGACGATCGTGCTGACGACGCACTATCTCGAAGAGGCGCAAGAGCTCTGCGATACGATCGCGATCATCAACCACGGCAATGTGATTGCGTGCGAGCCGACGCATAAGCTGATCTCACGTCTGGATCAGAAGACGCTGGTAGTGACACCGCAGGCGCCGATTACGCCGCCGCTGCGTGGGTTCGAAGACATCACGTTTGCGATGAAGAACACCGGCGCGTTCGCGCTCACCTATCGCACGAGTGAGCACACGGTTGAGGAATTGCTGGACCGCGTGCGCGCGGCCGGCGTGGCGATCAAAGATCTCTCGATCCAAGAGCCCGATCTGGAAGATGTGTTCGTGGAGCTGACGGCATGAAATACGTCAATCTCGGCAAGACTGGCCTCAAAGTCTCGCGGATCTGCCTCGGCACAATGGCGTACGCGAACGGCGCCGGCGGCGCACATCCTTGGGCGCTGAGCGAGGAAGCGTCGCAACCGTTTTACAAGCGCGCGTTCGAAGCCGGGATCAATTTCTACGATACGGCAAATGTGTATTCATTCGGAACGAGCGAAGAATTTCTTGGTCGCGCCGTGAAGACGTACGCCAAGCGCGATGAGGTTGTTATCGCCACGAAAGTGCACGGCGAAATGCGACCGGGCGACCCGAACGGCAAAGGACTTTCGCGCAAGGCCATTCTTGGCGAGATCGATTTAAGCTTGAAGCGGCTCGGCACTGACTATGTCGATCTCTATCAGATCCATCGTCTCGACCCTGAGACGCCGATCGAGGAAACACTTGAGGCGCTGCATGATGTCGTGAAGAGCGGCAAGGCGCGCTATATTGGCGCTTCATCCATGTATGCATGGCAGTTCATGCAGGCGCTGGCACTGCAGAGCGCGAATGGCTGGTCACGCTTTGTGTCGATGCAGAACCATTTGAACCTGCTTTATCGCGAAGAAGAGCGCGAGATGCTGCCGCTGTGTCGGGACCAGGGCATTGGCGTTATTCCGTGGTCGCCGCTGGCGCGTGGAAGGCTGGCGCGCGGGCCGGATGAGAAGACCGAGCGCAGTGAGACGGACAAGTTTGGGACTTATCTCTATCGCAAGACGGTTGAGGCCGATCGCGCGGTGATCGAGCGCGTTGGCGAAGTCGCGGCTGAGCGCGGTGTTTCGCGCGGGCAAGTGGCGTTGGCTTGGCACCTGTCTAAGCCGGGCGTCACCGCGCCGATCGTGGGTGCGACAAAGATCGAGCAGCTAGAAGACGCTCTCGCCGCTGTCGATGTTGCACTCAGCGCAGACGAAGTGAAACGCTTGGAAGAGCCGTACATGCCCCACCCCGTCGCCGGATTTGTTTGAGAGCGAAGCTCATGTGCCGCAATATCAAGACGCTGTTCAATTTCGATCCGCCGGCGACGGACAAAGAAATCCGAGACGCTTCCTTGCAGTTCGTGCGCAAGCTTTCGGGCTACAACGCCCCGTCGAAGTCGAACGAAGAGGCATTCAACGCGGCCGTCGATGAGGTGTTCGACGCGGCGAAACGGTTGCTGACCTCGCTCGAGACCAATGCGCCGGCAAAGGACCGCGAGGTGGAAGCGGCGAAAGCCAAAGCACGCAACGCCGAACGCTTCGGCAAACCGGCGGAGGCCTGAGATGCCCTACGTGAACATCAAGATCACTAAGACCGGCGCCACGGCCGAGCAGAAGGCCGAGCTGATCAAGGGCGCGACGGAATTGCTTCAGCGTGTGCTGAACAAGAACCCGGCGACGACCGTGGTGATTATCGAGGAAGTTGAAACCGACAGTTGGGGCGTCGGCGGCGAGACGGTCACCGCGCGTAATGCCAAGACGCTACAATGAATGCGCCCTCGCTCGCTTTCTATATCGCGCTCTCAACGGTCGGCGGCATTCTCATTCCGATCATGGCGGCGCTCTCGGGCGGACTTGGGCGAACGCTCGACAGCCCTTGGATGGCAGCCGCAATCGTTTCCGGCGGCGGCTTTGCGCTCACGCTCGCGTTTGCGCTTCTGAACGGGGGTGCGAACATTTCTTGGGCCGAACTAGAACAAGCCAAGCCTGCGCAACTTCTCGCGGGCGCGGGTTTTGCGTTCTATCTGCTTTCGATTACGTGGGTTGGCCCGCGCTTTGGCATCGGCAACGCGGTGATGTTTGTGCTGGCCGGTCAGATCGTCTCGTCAGCCGCGATTGATCACTTTGGACTCTTCGGCGCGCCGCAAAAGCCGATCGATCTGCTGCGTGCCGTTGGACTTGTGGTCATGGCGTCCGGCATCGTCATCGCGCAGATCGCCGCGAACAACACTAAGCCGACGGCTTAGCCCACACGTCCGCGCTGACGATCGTGAGTGGGATCAACGCAATCGCATCAACGATAGCGATCGTACGCAGGCGCTTTGGTGCGCCGGCGGTTGCGTAGGTGATCAAGAAACCGAGCAAGCTGAACGCCGTCACAAGCATCGCTGCAACGCGTACCTCCGCGTTGAACGCCGCAAGAACGCTGACGCAAGCGACGGCGAGAAACTGTACGCCACGGTGAATCAATATCACCCCCAGCGGACCGGACTCGTCGACGCTGTACATGCGCCGGCGGAGGTTGCCTGAGAATGTCGCCAACGCCGGTGGCGCATGGACCAAAGCCAGCGCCAGCCAGGCGAGCGTAATCAACACGATTAGGCCGGGCGTTCGGCGAGCACACTGACGGCAAGCAAGCCTGGACCGTCGTGCGTGCAGCGTTCGTCCACGATGCGCCAGCCTTGCGCCTTGAGCAGCGCCGTCGCTTGGCTGATGCGTTCCATGCCACGCGCAGCGCCGGCGAAATTGGTCGGATTGTCGTGACCAGCGGCGCGTTGGGTGATGACAAGGCGGCCGCCTGGTGCGAGCACACGCGAGATTTCGCGCAGAGCGCGGGCGGGATCGGACCAGAATTGAAAGCTGTTCACGGCAAAGGCGCGGTCGAACATTGAATCGCGGAACGGCAAGTCAGCGGCCTCGGCACGCATGATGGCGGCGCGGCCATCGAGGCAGGCGCCGTGAACGGCGCGCGCCGCATAGTGCGCGGCAGTGGTGGAATGATCGACGCCGGCAACAAAGCCTTCGCGCCCTACTCGTTTCAACGCAGCGCGGACGCCCATCCCAGGGCCGCATCCGAGCTCGATAACGCTATCGCCAATGTGCGGCGCGAGCAGATCGAGCGCCGCCTTGTTCTGGCGGCCGCCGGAGACTGCCATGGCCGTTAGGGCGAAGCCCCCTAGTAACCCGCTTGGGGAGCCCCACATGCAGTCAACGCCCTTGCAGCGTTCGCCAGAGTCATTGGCAGTCATTGACGCGCGCATGTCGCTCTCCCAGAATGACAACTTAGCTGTCAAATATGACAAGTGAGTTGTCAAGTGAAAAAGCCGTCTCAAGCCTCCGCCGAGGACGTTTTGAATCTCTCGGTGGCGGTCATCGAATTTTACTTCCGGATCGAGGCGATCAGTGAGGCGCTCGCTGGGTTCGCGACCGCAGGCGGCGAATGGGGCACGCTGCGCCAACTCATCCAGGATGGACCACAAACCGTGCCGGACATGGCGCGTTCGAAACCGGTGTCGCGCCAGCACTGCCAAACGATCGTCAATGCCTTGGAATCCCAAGGCTTGGTCGAGTTCATCGACAATCCAAAGCACAAGACCTCAAAGTTGGTGCGCATCACCAAACGCGGACACACGCGCTTTCAATCCATGCGCAAGCAATTCCTGACCGCCGCCGGCAACTATTCCCACCTGTTCACCGCAGCGGAGATCGCAATGGCGACAGATGTGTGCAGGCGCGGGCGGGATATGATCAAAGTTTAGCCTTCGCTGGCGAGCGCCGCATCGAGCATTTGGACCAGGGTCATTTGACCATCGCCGAAAGCGTGACGTTTCCAATCAAAGCCGGCGAGGCGATCGACTGCGAACGCCAGTGCGATCCCCTCCTTCTGCGACCACCAGCGGCCGCGCTGCGCGAAATTCGCCATTGCGACGTCGGAGTCCGCGCCGCCACCGCTCGGATGCACGATCCATTGGTACGCGACCCACTGGCCTGAACCTTCGAGGGTGAGCCAAGTATCCTCGGCGTCGACGAGATAGGCATCGGCGCCGGTGTACCAGCGCGCTTGTCGCGCACGCATCAGCTCCCGCGCCTCGCGCGCGAGGCGGCGCGCTTCCGCTTGGTCGCGGGTATTGGTGATTTGGAAGAGCAATGCGGTTTCGCGCTCTACAGAGGCGGCGAATTCTGCATTCTCGCCGAAGCGGTTCTGCACCATGTCGTCGTTGATACCGTCACCAGGCAGATGGCTGGCGGTCTCGATAGCGCCAATGCGGGCGCCGTAGGCGTCGAACTGCGCGACGTGCGAGCCTTCATGGAGCAGCACGCCGGTCATCATCGTCTCCAGCCCAAGCGCGTCGTTGGTCACGCCGGCTGCGCGCCACACGCTTGGCGTCGACATGACGAAGAAGGCGTCGTCGCCGTCAGCGCTCGCGAAGGATGTGACCCCCGCCGGCATGGGCTGCCCTCCGGGCAGCATGATCTCTCCGGTGTGCAGCGCCGCCGTCCACGTGACTTCAGCCACGCTCGTGGCGCTGAAGGCGTTGGGGCTGGTGAGCACGCAATCGTCGTCGAAGAACACCGCTTCGAACGGACGCATAGTCCTGACGCCCGTGATTTCGTTGGCGGTGAACCGCCAGGCGTCGAGCGCGCCATTGATCCATTCACGATCTTGGGCGGAGATATCGCAACCCGGCGCCACGGACGTTGGCGTGTGCGTCGCGCAACTGCTCAAAGTGAGCGCCAACAAAGCCAGCGCCGCGCGCGCAACGCTCCTCACGTCAAGCATAAGCCAAATCCATTGCTTTCGGCCGCAAGGCCGGTCTCCGTTTCACGGAACACCCACCATGCCGCAGATCGCGCGTCGCACCAATTGTGATGTCCGCCGCGTTGGAGGTTGGTCAGGCAATACTTGATCTCGCCGCCAGGGCCGGCGAACCAAAACTCGCGCGGGTCATCGCCGGCAAGGTCGACCGTGCCTTGATCGGCGCGCGCGATGTCGCGGTATCTTTGTACATCCGCTGGTGCTCCGGTGCGCGACCAGGCCAGTGTGTTCGAATACAAATGATTGCCGCAATAATCTGCGATCACCCAATCGCCGTATCCCGGCGTCGACACGCAGGAACTCACCGCCGGCGCGAGCGCCAAAGCGAGACTCAGCAAAATCCGTTTCATGATCCCCTCAGTCGTCGAAACTTGGCTGGGAATGCGCGGACGCGAAAGGGGCGTCGCGGAAACGTGCAAACGAAAACGGCCGGCGCTTCGTAGCACGCCGGCCGTCTCGACAACCCCGGGATGGGGTTATGTTACTTATGCGTCGGTGACGCGTCCCCGCGCGGGCTCAGCGAGCACGCGACAAGGCAGGGCCTTAGCGGCCGCCCATCACCTGGGCCTTCATCACCGAAGACTGACGGAACGCCAGCTTCTTCGAGGCCTTAATCTTCACCGGCTCACCCGTTTGCGGGTTGCGGCCCATGCGTGCCTTGCGGGCGCGGATCATGATCATGCCGATGTCGCCGATCTTCACCTTCGAGCCCTTAAGCACGTAGGCCTTCACAACATCGAGGTAGCCTTCGGTCAGCGCCTTGGCTTCCGACTTCTTCATGCCGAGGTGATCGGCAACCGACTGGAGCAGCGCGCTCGCGGTAACGGTCTTGCCGGCAACCGCAGTGACCTTCACGGCCTTCGCCGGGGCCGGAGCGGCCTTCTTCGCGGTCTTGCGGACAGCGGACTTCTTCTTGGCCGGAGCCTTTTTCTTCGCAGCCTTTTTGGCCATGTGGTGTTTCCCTTCTCAAAGGTTGTCGTGTGGTTACTCAACGAACCGGCGTCAAATCAGGCTTTTCAGCTGCCCTTCTTCCCGCCGTCCTCCGAGTAGATGCCACTCAATTCTTGATGGAGCGTTGATCGCGCCTCTCACAAAGCATGTCAAAAAGCCCGGTTTCATGCGGTTTTCGACGTTTGCGGTGGATTCCCTGACATGAGCGCCTCTGAGTCGCAACGCAAAAAAGCTGATTTACAGCGGTTTCCACACGCGCGATGGCCGCGCGTGTTACTAAAACCCACATAAATCAACAAAAATGCGGCGTCCCGCCTCAGCGCAAGCCCATGCGAATGGCGCCGTCCAAGCGCACATCCTCGCCGTTGAAGTATGGATTTCGAATCATTTCGAGAGCGAGAGAGGCATATTCTTGCGGGTTTCCGAGCCGTTTCGGAAACGGCACGCTAGCAGCCAGCGCTTCTTTCACTTTCTCTGGCGCGCCCATCATCAAAGGCGTTTCGAAGATGCCCGGCAGGATCGTGTTGATGCGGATGCCCTCGCCCGAGAGATCGCGCGCGATCGGCAGCGTCATGCCGACAACGCCACCTTTGGACGCGGAATAAGCGGCTTGGCCGATCTGGCCATCTTCTGCGGCCACAGACGCCGTCATCACCATCGCGCCGCGCTCGCCGCTCTCAAGCGGGTCGAGCGTGAGGATGCCAGCGGCGGATTTTGCAACACAGCGAAACGTCCCAATCAGATTGATCTGGATGGTCAGCTCAAAAATGTTGAGCGGGAAATGTTTGATGTCGCCGGTTTCCTTGGAGCGGCTCGCGGTCTTCATCGCGGAACCGATGCCGGCGCAGCAGACGAGGATGCGCTCCTGGCCGTTGGCCTTGCGGGCGGCTTCGAAGCCAGCGGCGACGCTGTCGTCGCTCGTGACATCTACCTTGCAGAACGTAGCGCCGAGTTCCTCAGCGGTGGCTTTGCCGCGATCCTCATCGCGATCAAAGATGGCGACCTTCACGCCGTCCGCGCGGAGCTTTTCGACTGTGGCTTTGCCCAGGCCCGACGCGCCGCCCGTCACAACAGCCGCGATATCTGACGAAAGACGCATCTTCTTCCTCCCTTGACGCACACGTTGGCGCGCAACGGCGTTCTAGCTGCCGCGCGCGCGAACGCAATGTTGCGCAACGTCAGTTCGGATCGCGCTCGGGATGCGAGTCCGGCGTGCTGGCGTCGTCTTGCTGTTCCGCCGCTGGCGGTGGCGGCTCCGGTGGAGGTGGTGGAGGCGCTGGCGGAGGTGCAGGCAGCGGCGCCGGTGGAGGCGCAGGCGGCGGAGCCGGCGGAGGTGCAGGTGGCGGCGCCGGCCTGGGAGGCGCGGTGTTTGTGAATGCGGGCACGCTGGTGCTCAATGACGTGAGCTTTAACAACAACCGCG
>JBEBHI010000030.1:0-24626 GCA_040080935.1 Terricaulis sp. | reverse complement strand
GATGGTGCCCCCGGTCGGAGTCGAACCGACACACCTTGCGGTACCGGATTTTGAGTCCGGCGCGTCTACCAATTCCACCACAGGGGCAACTGGGGCTTCCAAAGGAGAGGCGCTGAGGTATGAGGCGATAAAGCCGGTGTCAAATCCGGCGTGCGGGGGAATGCATGACCGACGAGGATATCGCCGGCGAGGAGACCGGTTTTGGCCGCGTGGGCCGCTGGATCGGCCTTGTCCTCGGACCAGCGCTGGCGATTGGCCTCCAACTCATGCCGCCGCCCGAGGGGCTATCCCCAGAAGCTTGGCGTGTCGTGTCGCTCGCCGCCCTCATGGTCGTCTGGTGGGTGACCGAAGCGATCCCAATCGCCGCGACCGCGCTCATCCCGCTTGCGGCGCTGCCGCTGGTCGCCGGCGTTTCTATGAAGGACGCCGCGTCGCCCTACGCGGATCCGATCGTCTTCCTCTTCATCGGCGGCTTCATCCTCGCGGCCTGCGTCGAGCGCTGGCGCCTGCACGAACGCATCGCGCTTTCGATCGCCTCAGTTGCAGGTGGGCGGCCGATCGCTCTCGTGGGCGCGTTCATGCTCGCCTCGATGCTGATCTCGATGTGGATCTCCAACACCGCCACCACACTTATGCTGGCCCCCATCGCCATCGGCGCCGCGCGCGCAATGTCTGGCGCCGGCAAAGCAGATCTAGCGCTCGGCGGCGCCCTCACACTCGGCGTCGCGCATGCCGCCACCATTGGCGGCATCGGCACGCCGGTCGGCTCGCCCACAAACCTCATTGCCATGGCCTTTTTCGACCGCGCAGGTGAACCGATCGCCTTCATCGATTGGATGAGCCGCGCTTTGCCGATCATGCTCGTGATGATGCCTGTTGCGTGGTTGCTGCTGTGCTGGCCGCTCTTCGGCAAAGGCCAAGCGCGCTACGCCGCGATCGGCGCGGTTGTGAAAGAGGCGCTTAAAGCCCTTGGCCCGATGACGCGTCCAGAAGTGCGCATTGGTTTGGTATTCGGCCTCGTCGCGCTTGCCTGGATGACCCGCACCGAACTCGTAAAGCTGCCGGGACTGAGCGCTCTCACCGATACGGGCGTCGCCATCGCGGGTGCGCTGTTGTTGTTCTTCGTGCCATCTGGGCGCGAACGCAGTGAAAAACTCATCGACTGGAAAACCGCCGAACGTATTCCCTGGGGCATCGCAATACTCTTCGGCGGCGGGCTTTCACTTGCAGCTGGAATGGAAGCGACTGGCCTTGCCGCGTGGATCGGTGAATGGATCGGCGGTCTCGACGGGCTCTCCGCCTTCGCTCTCGTTGCGCTGTTAGTCGTGACAACGATCCTCGTCTCAGAACTCGCGAGCAACGTCGCGACGCTCACATCCATGCTGCCTGTCGTCGCCGCCGTCGCCACCGCGACAGGCACGCCGCTTCAGCAACTTGCTTTCCCCGTCGCGCTCGCGGCGAGCTTTGCCTTCATGTTGCCGGTCGCGACAGCGCCAAACGCCATCGCTTATTCTTCGGGATTGCTCACACTGAAGCGCATGCTTGCTGTGGGCTTCGGCCTCAACATCGCGGCGATCGTCCTGATCATGACATTCGCCACCTAGCCTACTCCTTCAACCGGACTATGTTTCGGCCATGACCACAAAGCGCACACAAGCTGAAGCCGAAGCGGCAGTCCGAGTCTTGATCGAATGGGCCGGAGACGATCCCACGCGTGAGGGCCTGCTCGAGACGCCCGGGCGCGTCGCCAAAGCGTATCGCGAACTCTTCGCCGGCTACGATGAGAACCCGCGCGAGTATCTGGAGAAAACCTTCCAGCAAGTTGGCGGCTATGACGAACTCATCGTCCTGCGCGACATTCGTGTCGTCAGCTTTTGTGAGCACCACATGCTGCCGTTCACCGGCAAGGCGCACGTGGGATATCTGCCAACCAACCGTGTCGTTGGCATCTCCAAGTTATCGCGCGTGGTGAATGCCTTCGCGCGGCGCCTGCAAATCCAAGAGAAGCTGACCGCCGAAATAGCGGACGCCATCCAAGATATTCTTGAACCACGCGGCGTTGGCGTGATGATCGAATCCGAACACCAGTGCATGAGCATGCGCGGCGTCAACACGCCGGGATCCAACCTCGTAACATCCCGCTTGATGGGCGTGGTTCGCGACGATCCGCGCACGCGCGAGGAATTCCTGCGCCTAGCGCGCGGCGATCACTGAACCGTCGGCTCGACGCGGTCCCAGAACGCCTTCGGCAGATCAAGACCGGAGAACCGCTTCAGCTCTTGCGCGAGCGTCGGCGAAGTCACGTTGATCTCGATCAACTTGCCAGCGATCACGTCGAGCCCGGCGAACACGATGCCTTCGCGCTTCAGCAACGGCGCAACCGCTGCCGCGATCGCGCGATCGTCATCATCCAGCTCGCCCGGCGCCGCTTGGCCGCCAACGGCCAAGTTCGCGCGGAAATCACCCGCCTTCGGAATGCGCTTCAGAGCCGCGAATGGCTCGCCGTTCAGTACGAACACGCGCTTATCGCCCCCGGAGACGGCCGGCAAAAACTCCTGCGCCAAAATCGGCTCGCGCCCCGTCGCCGCTAGAAACGCACCGGCCTTTTCACGGAAATCCGGAGCGCTGGCCGAGAGCTTAATCACGCCCTCGCCGCCCATCATGAAAAGGATCTTCAGCACCACCTGATCGTAGCGCTTCGAAAACTTTTCCAACGCATCGAGATCGCGTCCAACCCACGTGTTTGGCGTCAACTCCGGAAATTGCAGGATCGAGCACTTCTCAGAGATGTTGCGAATGCCCTGGGGCGGATTGATCACCAGCGCCTTCTTAGCCAGCTCCAACAGATACGTGTTCGTCACGTAGCCCATGTCGAAGGGCGGATCCTGGCGCACCAGCACGACATCAAAATCATCAACCGCGCGCGCCGCTTCTTCGAGCGTCTTGTAGTGAGCACCTTCCTGCAAGTTCACCGAAACGCGGCGCGCCTTGGCCTTCACGACACCGAGTTCGTAATAGAGATCGTCCGGCGTCCACCACCAGACTTCATGCCCGCGCGACTGCGCCTCGACCATGAGCGCAAGCGAAGTGTCATGGTTCACGATCATCTTTTCGATCGGATCCATCTGCACTGCGATACGAAGCGATTTCATTTAGCCTGCCTGCGCCTTGCGACCATTCTCGCGCGCGCCTCGTAGCTGTTCGGCGATCATGAAGGCAAGGTCGAGCGCTTGGGTGCCGTTAAGGCGCGGGTCGCAGTGCGTGTGATAGCGGCTGGAGAGATCTTCCTCCGTCACCATCGAGGCGCCGCCCAAACACTCAGTCACCTGCTGACCCGTCATCTCGACGTGGACGCCGCCCGGGTAGGCGCCTTCCGCCGGCAAAATGTCGGTGAACGCGCGCACTTCCGCGAGAATGCGATCGAACGGCCGCGTCTTGAATCCAGACGCCGTCTTCAGCGTGTTTCCATGCATCGGATCGCAAGACCAAACCACATTGCGTCCGGCCTTCGTCACCGCCCGCACCAGCTTCGGCAGCCCGGTGTCAACCTTGTCGGCGCCGAACCGCGCAATGAGAGTGATGCGTCCCGCCTCATCGGTCGGGTTCAAGATATCGATCAGCTTCAACAACTCGTCCGGCTCAAGCGACGGTCCGCACTTAATTCCGATCGGGTTCTTGATCCCGCGCATGAATTCGACGTGCGCGCCATCCGGTTGCCGCGTCCGATCACCGATCCACACGAAGTGCGCGCTGGTGTCGTACCAATCACCCGTCGTTGAATCGACACGCGTCATCGCTTCTTCATAGCCCAGCAGCAGCGCTTCGTGGCTGGTATAGACCTGCACCTGCTTCATCTGCGGCACGCTGTCGGGCGTGATCCCGCACGCTTCCATGAAGTCGATGGCTTCCGAGATGCGGTCCGCAATTTCCTGATAGCGTTTGCCCTGCGGACTATCGGCCACGAAGCCGACCATCCAGCGATGCACGTTATGCAGGTCCGCGTAACCGCCGTTAGCGAACGCACGGATCAGGTTCAGCGTTGCCGCTGACTGCGAATAGGCTTTCACCAAACGCTCGGGATCGGGCATCCGTGATTCCGGCGTGAAATCCATGCCGTTGATATTGTCGCCGCGATAGGACGGCAGCGTCACGCCATCTTGCGTTTCGATCTGCTCCGAACGCGGCTTGCCGAACTGGCCCGCGATCCGCCCAACCTTCACCACCGGACGAGAGGCCGCAAACGTCAGCACGACGCTCATCGACATCAACGTGCGGAACGTGTCGCGAATGTTGTCGGGATGAAATTCCTTGAAGCTCTCGGCACAATCGCCGCCCTGCAACAGAAACGCCTTGCCCGCGGCTACTTGCGCCAGCTCAGACTTAAGCTTGCGCGCCTCGCCGGCGAACACGAGCGGCGGATAAGAACGGAGCTGCTGCTCGACGCGCGTCAGCGCCGCTGGATCGGGGTAATCCGTCGGGATGTGCCTGGCAGGCAGCGAACGCCAGCCTGCGGGGGTCCATTTTTCCTTCATCGTTCCGAACCCTAGCCGAACATTGCGGCTGCAAGCGAGGCCTCTTGCTGCACCTGCTCACCAAACATGGGTGCGATCAGCGGGGTGACCAAGAACCAAACCGCCGCTGCGGCAATGGTGGCGGCCCAGGCCGCCGCAAAATAGAGCGCCGCGTAACGCCAGCCGCCCGTCACAAAGGCAATAACGCCCTTGGCCAGCGTGTTCATCAGCACCGCAATCATCACCGCATGCGCGCCAATCGCGGGCTCAAGCCCCCCACGCACCAAACTTCCCGCGGCCAGCGTCACCGCATCGACGTCAGCCAAGCCCGCTGTAGCGGCAAATGGCAGGAGCCCGGCTTGGCCGAACGCATCGGCCACAATGCGGCCGACGATAATCACGGCGCCCAGAAACGCCGCGAACTGAAACACTGAAACCAGATCAAGCGGGCTACGCAGCTTCTGGGAGGAGTCGCCATCTTCGCCCTCGCGGTCGAAATAGCGCATCGCAAACGCCGCGCCCGCAAACACAATCAGCGCCGTCACCAACGCCGGGACCGCCTCAGGCACGATCGGCATCGCTGTCACCGCCAGGAGCGCTATCACGCGGCTCACGCTGATCGCCGATGCAACGGCAGCCGCCGCGCCGCCAACCATTGCATGCGTCTCGCCGCTCTTCACGCGGCGGCCGACTTCAGCCGTCACAACAGTTGACGACACCAACGCACCGGCCGCGGCGCCCGCAAGCACGCCAACATCGCTGCCAAGCACACGCACCGCTACATAGCCCGCGAACGAGGCGCCAGCCACGAGGATCGTTAGCAGCCACAACTCGCGCGGATTGATCGCGTCCCAGATATCCACGGTGCGATCCGGCAACAGTGGCAGCGCAATGAATGTCGCACCGAGAATGAGCAGCGCCGAACGCAGCTCTTTCCACGTCACCTTATCCAGCCACTCGTGCAGAGCGTTTTTGAAGGCCAGCAACCCAACGAGCGCCACGCCCACGGCCGCCGCAATGCGCAGATCGCCCCACATCGCATAGACGCCGAGCGCAAACACAAGCAGTCCGGCGATCGTCCCCGTTGCGGAGAGGTCGTTGTCGCGTTGGCTCTCGCGAACCTTGAACGTGACGAACGCCGCGCCGAAGACCAGCGCCAAAGCCGCGAAGCCGACCTCACCCACCGCCGGTAGCAGTGCGCCAGTGACACCGCCCATCAATCCAACGACCGAATGCGTCCGCAGGCCCGCCGCGCGCGTCCCATCTGGCGCATCTCGGTGCTTCCAACCGCGCTCGACGCCCACCAGAAACCCAATCCCAAGCGCCATCGCTAGGCGCTGAAAAAGCTCGAGAAGGGCGGGATCGGGCATAACCGGCGAAGTCTTGGTGTGGCGCCCAGGTTCCTGCTACGCGCCGCCCCATTTGGGGGAGGCCACGTCGCATTGCCAAGGCGTAATGCCCCCGACTAGGGTTTACCACACAGGCGGAGCAGAACGATTTCATGGCAATAGCGGCGTATCTCGCCTTCGAACCGGACGACGCAGACGCCGCACGAGCCATCTCAGCCGAGCTCGAACAGCACGGTTGGACCGTGCTTCGCTCCGGCCCCGAGTATCGTGTCCAAGACAAGCTCGGCACGCTCGTCCAAGCGGTCGGCCAATCTGCCGTCGTCGTCGTCCTAGCGTCACCCGCGTCTCAGGAAAGCGCCTGGGTGCGTCGCGAGGTGGCTGCGGCCCTGAACAATGGCCGCGCGCTCGTGGTCGTTCAGACGGCAGATCTCGCCGACGATTCCTGGTTCACCCAGACGCTCGATACGTCGACGTTCATAGACATTCGCCGTGGCGCCCGTTCCGAAACGCTCGCGCAAATCATCGAGCGCGCACGCGCTGCAAACGGACGCGGCCGCGTCATCGCCATGCTCAACATTAAGGGCGGTGTCGGCAAGACAGTGCTCGCGGCCAATCTGTTCGCCGCCGCGCACCTCGCCGACAAGCGCGCAATCTCGTTCATCGACCTCGATCCTCAGCACAATCTCACCCAGTATTTTCTCTCGCCCGGCGAGCGCAATCGCATCCGCGACCGTAACCACACGCTCTACGGCATCCTCAACGCCCGCGGCGATCACAGCACGCCCCGCGGCGATTTCGGCGCGATCTCGATCCCGCTCAATCGGGTCAAACGCGGCAGCAAAGCGCCAAACTTCGAACTCGTCGCCGGCGACGAGCGTCTCTTCGAATTCACCCTCGACACCCGCCCCGATCGCGACAAAGCCGAAGCCTTCACCCGCTTTCGCGCGCTCGTGGCTGCGCTCCGCGCCCGCTCCGATGCGGTGATCATCGACTCCAACCCTTGCGCCACGTTTCTCACCCGCCTGGCGATCACCACCGCAGACCACATCGTCGCCCCGGTGCGCCCAGAGCGCTACTCACTCACCGGTTTGAACATGCTTGAGCATGTCGTGCGTGAGGTCAGGGGAAGGCCGTTGCGGCCTGATGAGTTCTCGGTGCTCCTGAACGGCGTGAACGACCGCACGCGCTCCGGGGAAACAGGCGACGCCGACACGCTTACGCGTGCGGAGATTCAGAACGCGCCCTTCTTTGGCGGCGCACTCCTGCCAGACGAAGTGCCGTATTCCGCCGTGCTGCGCTCAACACCGACAGAGCGCTTTGCCACCAACCCGATCAACGTCACCGCCATGATGCGCGTGGGTGGGCGGCCAGCAAAAGAATCTCTCGCGCGCGCCGCCGCCGCAATTTTGCGCCGGGCCGCGTCATGACGCTGAAGCCGGTCGACGCCAAACTTCTCCGCGCCGCCCTCGGCCGCCGCTCACGCCCCGAGGTGCGCCGCATCTTCAAGCTCGCGCGGGACCATTCAGACAAAACTTTGCTCGCCGCAGCGCTGCCCACGCCCAAGAAAGTCGCCAAGCCAAAAGGCGATCCTTTGGTGCGCGAACTCGAGCAGACGCTGAAACCGATCCTCGGCCCATCCCAAGAGAAGGCCGACCTGCTGATCGAGCACATCGTCAAGAAGTACAAACGCAAGCTGGCCTACGAGCCCAAAGGGTTGGCCGACGCCACCCGCCAGCTCCGAACCAAATTCAGCGACGACCAGATCAGCGCCGGCGCCAAAAGCTTGGTGACGCACCTTAGCAAGCTCTACGGCGGTAGCGACGGCGTCGTGTAACCGGCCTCCCGGCCTAGACGAACTTGGCGGCGTTCACCAAGTTAGGTCCCATGACAATTTCAGCCTCCGGCTTCGATCTCACTCCGCCCACCGCCCAAGAGCGCGCGCGCCTTGAGAGCGGCCTCACCGACGAGGAGCGCCACGTCCTCCTCAATCACGGCACCGAAGCCGCATTCTGCGGCGGCCTGCTCAATCAGAAGAAATCAGGCGCCTATTGCTGCCGCCTCTGCGGGCTGCCGCTCTTCCGCCAGGACACCAAATTCGAAAGCGGCACCGGCTGGCCAAGCTTCACTGGCCCGATCGACCCCAAGCACGTCGTCGGCATCGAGGACAATTCCTACGGCATGCGGCGCATCGAGACCCGCTGCGCGCGCTGCGACAGCCACCAAGGCCATGTCTTTCCTGACGGCCCGCGCCAAGCGGGCGGCCTGCGCTACTGCATCAATTCAGTATCGTTGCAATTCGTCGCCGACGGCGAAGCCTTACCGGATCCGCTCGGCCGCTCGGAGCGCCTCGCCGCTTAGTGGCGCGCCTTTTTCAGTTGTTCAATCAGCCGATCGAGATCACGGCTCATCGCGTGCGTGATGATGTCTTGTGCCTCGGTGCCTTTGAACGTGCTCAACGCGCGGGAAACCACGCGGCCTACAAGAAGGCTGGCTTCGTTCGTATCGTTCGTGAACTGGCGTGCCTTGGCGGCAAGCTCGCCCTGGCGTGAAAGAATGGCCGTCACAGGCTGCGTCATGGACGCTCTCCGTCTGCTTCAGGCCGAACAGCTCCCCCAATCCGCGCGGCAGATACGAGGACGGTACCAGAGATTTCCCCAATTCAGAGAGGTAATCGTGGTGTGTGGAAAGTTTTTTAGGCCGAGCCCGGAACTGACAAGGCTTCATTAAGTCTAACAGCGTGCAATGCGTGAGCTGTCTTGACGCCGTGAAAGGTTCGGCGACCATGTTCGCAACGTGACGAAGCCATTTCCAACCAAGAATCTGCGCTTCTTTCTGACAGCGCCGTCTCCGTGTCCGTATTTGCCGGGCCGGAAAGAGCGCAAGGTTTTCACCGCGCTGGATGGCCTCGACGCCAGCGAACTGCACGACGTGTTGACCGGCGCAGGTTTTCGCCGCTCGCAAAACATCGCCTACCGCCCGTCATGCGACGCATGCGACGCGTGCATTTCGGCGCGCGTACCGGTCGAGAAATTCGAGTTCACCCGCCGCTGGCGCAAGATCATGCTGCGCAACGCTGATCTCACGCGCGCGCTTCGCCCGCCTCAAGCCACCGAAGAACAGTTCTTCCTGTTGCGCCGCTATCTGGCCTCTCGCCACGCCGATGGTGGCATGGCCGAAATGAGTTTCACCGACTTCGCCGCGATGGTCGAGGAGTCTGCGGTCCACACGCACATCGTCGAATATCGCTACTCCGACGGTCCCAACAAAGGCGAGCTCGCTGCCGCCGCGCTAGTCGACGCGCTCGGCGACGGCCTCTCCATGGTCTATTCGTTCTTCGAACCCGAGGACGCTCGCCGCAGTCCCGGCATCTACATCATCCTCGACCACATCCAGCAGGCCCGCGCCGCAGGCTTTGGCTACCTCTATCTCGGCTACTGGATCCCCGGCTCCGACAAGATGAACTACAAAGCCGAGTTCCGGCCGCTCGAGCTGCTCCTTGGCGGCGAATGGCGGCCCTACGAGCCGGTGCAGTTCTAACGCTCCAGCGCTACGATGGCGCATGGCTGAGTCTAAGAAACCACTCTGGCGCTCTAGCGAAATTCCCGCTGCGATGCGGCCGTTCAGCCAGAAGCTCAATTCCAACTCGCTCTTCCGCGCCGCCGGTCTATCGCGCCTCGCCGGCATGAACCGCGCGCATGTGAGTTTAGTGAAGCTACCGCCTGGCAAGGATAGCTTCGCCTATCACGCCCACATGCTCGAAGAAGAGTGGATCTACATCATCTCCGGCCGCGCCATGGCGGATATCGATGGCAAGACAGCTGAAGTCGGCCCCGGCGACTTCATGGGCTTTGCGACGCCGAGCGTCCCGCACCTGCTCCGCAACACGTTCGACGAGGAGTGCGTGTATCTCATGGGCGGCGAAGACAAACCGATCGACGTCGTCTCCTACCCAGACCTCGATAAACGCTACCTGCTGATGCAGACCGACAAGGGCACGGAATTCTACGAGCTCGGCGAGCCGACCAAGCCGCTGGCTAAGCCAGACTAAAGCACCACGCCTTCACGCGTGCGCGCCCCGTCCGGTGCGGCGTAGCCGAAGCGCGCACACACGCGGCTGTTCGCAGCTTCCGGTCCGGGAGGTTCGCTGCCGGTGAACACCAGCAACGTTACGATCGTCGCCCGCGCATCATAGGCCAGCGCCACGTATTGGGGTTGCTCTGTTCCACAGAGTCCGACCACACCCGCCGGCAGCACTTGCTCCGTCACCCGGCGCAACTCGACGCTCAGCGACCCAGGCCCAACGATCGCCGCGGCAAAACTATCGCCGTTCTTGGCGATCAGATCGCCGCCACGCCGCGGGTTGAGCGTGCGCGTATAGAGAACAACACCGTTCTCGAATGTCACGCCAGCACGCTGGATCACCATCCCGCCAGTGATGCCACGCGCCGTGTTGGATGAGGGTTTGTATTCGCCCGCCAGAAGCGCCCCCTCCCGCGCCGGCTCTTGCGGCGCCGAGGGCGACGCGTCGCCGCACGCGGCGAGCACGGTCAAAAGTGCGGCGGCGAGCAAAAATCGCATGGCCCTATCTATCCCCGCCGGTGCGCGCTCGCGACCGTCTTCCATCGCAAAACCCACGAGCCTCGTCGCTAGCCCTGCGCCTCGTAGGAATACACCGCACAAACATCGCTGTTCGTCGCAGCGCGGCCCGGCGCATCGGCGCCGGTAAAGGCGATGACTGAAACAACCGTGATCGGCTGGTCGTGCACCAGCGCCACGAATGTCGGCGCGCCGCTCGGCCCGCAGACGTCGCCTTGCACGCGCTCGTCGTCGTCAATCTCCTGCGCGGTGACTTGGCGCAGATCCAGGGTGCGATCATCGTCGCCTGGCGCGGCAAGATCGAAGAGATCGCCGTTCGCCGCCATCGGATCGTAAGCGCTCAGCGTGCCGACATGTGTCGTGCGCACGAGAATGCCGTTCATGAATGACACTTGTTCGTCGGAGAACGACAAATCACCGGTGATGCTCGTCGCCGTGGTCGATGTGGCCAAGAATGGTCCCTGAATGGTGTCACCGCCGGCGACATCGCCGCCAGCCGCACCCACGTCTGTCGTTGGCGCGCTACTCGGCGCGGGCGTCTTCGCATCATTTGCCTGCCCACACGCGGCGAGCAGCAGCGCAACGAGGATCGGTCTCAGGTTCACGGTGCATACCCCAAATTCAGCAGAAACCGTTCCGCCAACGCCGCCGCTTGCGCAGAGATCGCCGGATCAGGTTGAGGCGTGTCGCGATCATTGATCCCTGCCGGCGTGAACAGGTGCCCGTAGCCGATGTAAACCTTCAACACGCACCGATCGCCGTAGGCGCGCATCCCATCACATAGACGCTGCGCCCCGGGCAGCGGCGTTTCGCTATCGACGTCGCCCTGCAACACCAATGTCGGCGGCATGCCGGCGCGAAGGTTTCGCAACGGCGACAACTCGCGCGCCGCTTCCTCGCCGGCCAATCGCGCGAACCAGCTATCGCCCTCCAGATCGAGCGCAGGTGAAAGCAGCAGGAGCGCATTCGGCCGCGCGCTTTCGTCAGCGCCTTGCGCCGCCGACACCGAAATCTGCCCGCCTGCCGAGACGCCATACGCTGCGATGTGGTTCGGATCGATGTTGAGCGACGCTGCATTCGCCCGCAGCCAACGGATCACGCTCCGTGCGTCGGCCGTAGCGTTGCCAGGATTGCCGAGCCGATAGTCGACAGCGACCGTCACCATGCCCAAAGCCGCGAACTGACGCGCGCGCGGATAGACCCAAGTGGCATCTCCCGCGACCCATCCGCCGCCATGCAGCAACACGACGGCGCCGCGCGGGCGCGCACGCGGCCCTGCATCGAACACGTGCGCCGCAAAAGTTGCGCCATCCTCGCTCGTCAGCCGCTCAATGCGCGGCGCCAGCTCCGTCTGCGCGAACGCGCTCGGCGCGAAGAACCAAAACAGACAAACGAAGAGCAGACGCATTATGGCGCTGCAGACGCCATGTAGTTGAACGTGCCGCAGAGCTGCGAGTCGTGGGCGTTCGGACCCGGCGCTTCGGCGCCCGAGAAGACGAGAAGCGAAAGCGTCTCCGTGCCGTGCGCGACTATGACGTAGCTGACGGTTCGTCCCGCGCCGCACAATTGCGGATCACGCGCATCGGCTGCGACACGGACGAGATCGACGTGACGGACTTCCATATTGAGAATGCCGGTGTTGCCAGTGACGTCACGCGCTGTGCCGCCGCCTGCCGACAAATCCGTATCGGCTGTCAGCATTGCCTCAGTGCGGGCGCCTTCCATTCGAAAGCCCTTGTCGAAGCTCAACACGTCGGGTGCTAGATCAAGCGCTCCTGTGATCGACATCGCGGTGTTCGACATCGCCTCATAGTGGCCGACGAATCCTGTGGCTTCAGGCGCTTCTGTGGTTGTCGCGGACGTCTCAGGCGCAGGCGCCGTCGTTTGCCCGCAAGCGGCCAGAGCCAGGGCGATCAATGGGAACACGAAGCGCATGAGTTTCTCCTCTGCGCCCCATGTAGCACGCGAAGCGCCGCCGTCACCGGCTCACAACGGAATGTTGTCGTGCTTCTTCCAGGGATTCTCTAGCTTCTTGTTCTTCAGCGTGCCGAGCGCTCTGATGATGCGCTTGCGCGTGTCGCGCGGCATGATGACGTCATCGACGTAGCCAAGGCTCGCGGCCACGAACGGATTGGCGAAGCGATCTGAATATTCCTGCGTGCGCGCGGCGATCTTTTCGGAATCGCCGATGTCAGCACGGAAAATAATCTCGACTGCGCCCTTCGCGCCCATCACCGCGATCTCAGCGGTCGGCCACGCATAGTTCACGTCGCCGCGCAGGTGCTTTGAACTCATGACGTCGTAGGCCCCGCCATAGGCCTTGCGCGTGATCACCGTGACTTTCGGCACCGTCGCTTCGCCGTAGGCGAACAGAAGCTTGGCGCCGTGCTTGATGAGCCCGCCCAGCTCTTGCTTGGTGCCCGGCAAGAAACCCGGCACGTCCACGAACGTGACGATCGGAATGTTGAAGGCGTCGCAGAAGCGCACGAAGCGCGCGGCTTTGCGGCTGGCGTCGATATCGAGCACGCCGGCAAGCACCATCGGCTGGTTGGCGACGATGCCGACGGTCGAGCCATCGAGGCGGACGAAGCCGGTCAGGATGTTCTTGCCGAAGTCGGCGCCGATCTCGAAGAAATCGCCCTCGTCCGCGACCTTCTCGACCAGCTCCTTCATGTCATACGGCTTGTTCGGATTATCCGGGATCAACCGATCGAGCGACGTCTCCTCGCGCGTCACATCATCAAAGTGCGGTCGCGTCGGCGGCTTCTCGCGGTTCGAGAGCGGCAGAAAATCGATGAGGCGCCGCATCTGCGTCAGCGTCTCAAAGTCGTTCTCGTAAGCGCCATCAGCAACGCCCGACTTCGCCGCATGCACGCGCGCGCCGCCCAGTTCCTCGGCGGTCACAACCTCGTTCGTCACCGTCTTCACAACATCAGGCCCGGTCACGAACATGTAGCTCGTATCCTTCACCATGAAGATGAAGTCGGTCATCGCCGGCGAATACACATCGCCGCCCGCGCACGGTCCCATAATCACGCTGATCTGCGGAATGACGCCCGAGGCGAGGATGTTGTTCTGAAAAATGTCGGCGTAGCCGGCGAGGCTTTCGACACCCTCCTGAATCCGCGCACCGCCGGCATCAAAGATGCCGACGATCGGCGCGCCGTTCTTCATGGCGGCTTGCTGCACCTTTACGATCTTCGCTGCATGCGCGCCCGAGAGCGAACCGCCGAACACGGTGAAATCCTTCGAGAATACATAAACCAGGCGCCCGTTGATCGTGCCCCAGCCGGTGACGACGCCGTCGCCAGGGATTTTGGTTTTCTCCATACCGAATTCGTGGCTGCGGTGTTCGACGAACATGTCGAACTCCTCGAACGAGCCTTCATCGAGCAAAAGCTCAATCCGTTCGCGCGCCGTCAGCTTGCCTTTGGCGTGCTGAGCCGCATGGCGCTTCTCGCCTCCACCGGCACGCGCGGCTGCGCGCTTGGCTTCGAGTGCGGCGATAATGTCTTTCATGGATTGGTCCGAGCGTTGATCGAAAGAGAGGAGATAAATTCCTGCATGGCGGCGATGTCGATATCCGCGTTCTCGCCGCCGCCTGCGCCGCACGCGACAGTGTAGCGCGACGCGGCATCGCCGCTTCGGATCGCGAAGTTGACCTGCAACTGGCGGAAATCACCCATCTGCCGATCAATCGAAATAACGCGGACGCCGTTAATGGTCGTCTTAGCGAACGCGCGCACTTCGTTCCCCAGACTTGGCGGACCGAGCAGACTGAGCGCGGTTGCGGACTCATACGCGGCGTCGATCATCGCCTGCGTCAGATCCGGATCGCGGCGCAGCTCCACGGAGCACTGACGCAAGCTTTGTTGGCTTTGAATCTGCGTTGGCGAGGCGACCGTAAGCAGACGCTGCTCGTCGGCGCTCGCATCTTCGGCGTTCTCCCAGCCGGCTGGGATTGTCACGCTGATCACGCCATCCGGCGAGGTCCACGCGGTCGCAGCGCTTGGCGTGATTGCGGCCGCAGGCGCCGACGGCGCTGCGCTGCAAGCCGCCGCCACAAACGCGGCCAGAAGAACGAAGTCTCTCACGTGTCCGGGTTAAAGGCCCGAACTCGCCCAAGCAAGCCCGCGCTTAGAGCCGCTTGCGCGCTGCCGCGACGCGATCCTGCAGGTTCGGTAGCTTGGGCCAGCGGCGTGCCGCTTCCTCGTACACCGCGCGCGCCTCATCTTTGCGCCCAAGCGCTTCCAGCGCAGTGGCGCGGTTCATGTGGAGTATCGGAAGATCGATGCCGCGCGAACGCAACTCATCGAAGATCACCAACGCGTCCTGAGGACGGTTGAGCTGGATCAACGCAGCCGCGCGCGCGTGTTGAGCGTTTGGGTCCTGCCAATCGTGACGCAGAGCTTCATCCGCCGCGTTCAATGCATCCTGTGCTTTGCCCTGCGCGCGCAACGCGTTGGACAGCGCTTCAAACGCACCAGAACTCGGTGCATTGGCTACGGCCTGACGCGCTGTCCGCTCAGCATCATTAAACCGTTCCAAACTGTAGAAGGAATGCGACAGAGCGACGAACACGCCTGGCCACTTCGGGTCGACGCGCGAGGCGTTCGTGTATGCCTCAACCGCGCCCGAGTGATTTTCGAGCGCAGTCAGAATGTGCCCCAGCCGAATGAGGTGACGCAGCGAATTAGGCTCGGCAACGAGCGCGCCCCGGATCAGGCGCTCGGCCTCAGCGCCCTTGCCTTGCGCCAAGCGCACCATCGCCATCGCATGCTGCGCGTCGCCTGGCGCCCGCGCCATATCGGGCCATTGCTGCGTCAGTAAGCGTTCGGCGCCCGCTACGTCGCGGTTGTTCAAGAACAGCTCAGCTTGATCGAGGATGACGTCGCTCATGAAAATCTCCGGGGCCCGTTATGCGTATGACCGGCCCTAAGACAAGAGCCGACATCACCCAGGTACGACATCGAATGGGGCTGTTAGCCGCTCGCCCTCCGAGAATGGGATGGTGCCGTGCCACATGTAGGAGGGGAAAAGCACGAGCCGCCCCTCTTTTGGCTGAACCACCTTCTCGACGCCGCACTGCGGCAACGGCCAACGCGGCTCGCCAAACTTGATCCAGCCTTCCTGCGTGTCGCCGCTTTTTGCGACCTCCGGCAGGCTCACATAGTACGCCGAACTGATCCAACCTTCGGGATGGATGTGGTTCACATGGTAGCCATTGGCCTTGAGCTTCACCGACCAGCAGCCCGAAAATTTGAACGCATCGCTCTTGCGTCCGCTCCAGGGATGGTCGGGCTTTTGCATCGTCGCGATGTACGCACGGATCGGGTCCTTCAACGCGCGCAAGTATTGCTTGATGATTGGATCATCGATGGTCAGCAGACTTCGCGTTGTCTGTGACCCATGCCGCAGAGACTGATCGAGCGGATGCGTCTCAAGCACGTGCAGACGATTTAGGCTTTCGCGCAGAGCGGCGTTGAAGTCCGCCATCGAGCCAAAACCAGCGGGCGCGTCCAAATCAAACGCTTGCACCATCAGATCGTAGTCGCAAAGCTCATGATAACGCGCGTCGCCCATCTGCCGGTACGCCATCGCCTCGTAGCAAACCCAATCGCCATTGAGCGGTTGAGCGGCTCGCAGCGGCAGAATTTCGCGGAGCGCTTCATCGCCGCGACCAAGCCGCAGCAAGCCGTTGATCAGATTTCCGCGAACCGAGAGCACGTTCGGCGCATCGGCGACGGCCGCACGCAGCAAGGGCAAGCCTTCGCCGGTGCGATCCATCTCATCCAGAAGCACGCCGAGCGCGCCTTGTAGCGGGCCACTTGCGGGCATGCGCTGCAGACCCTCGCGCAACACCGCTTCTGCACGCGCATGCAGGTCAGCGCGGCGCAAAAGATCAGCGTACCCAATCCGCAGCCACAAGGAGTCCGGCTCGCGACGCACTGCCGCTTCGTAGTCACGCGCGAACGCGTCGCCGCCGCCGCGCATCCAGCGCAAGCTGGCGAGCATGTTCTGGAGCCCTTGGTCTTGCGGCCAGCGCCTGACGCCATCGATCAGTGCGGCCTGGGCTTCCGCATCGCGCGTCAAACCCAGCAGAGCAACGCTACGATTGAGCCACACAGATGCTTGCCCAACGCCGCGCGCGATCAGCTGATCATAGAGCGCCAGAGCCTCCGTAAAACGCCCCAGCCTCGACAGAATAAATGCGCGGGTGTGTTGGGCGCTGTTGCTAGCGCTATCTATGCGTACCGCATTGTCGGCCGCGACCAGCGCCTCTTCCAAACGCTCCTGCGCGCGCAACGCGTTCGCCAACAGCTCATAAGCTTGCGCGTCCGGCGTTTCTGCGATCGCAGCGCGCGCAATAGTCTCGGCAACCGCAAAGTCCTGCGCCGCCATCGCCGCTCGCGCCTTCTTCAAGGCATCCGGGTTCATTGAAGCGCCTTCAGATAGCGCCCAATCGCCTCAAACTCTGCGCGCTGACCATCAAGGCGGGTCCGCGCCTCCGCGTCCTCGCCCCACCTCTCCAGGCTCCACAGATTGTCGAACGCGGCAGCCTCGAAGGCAGCTTCGGGACTAAGCTCGCCCCGCACGAACGCAAAGCCGATCAGCGCCGATCCAGCCAAACCAGTCGATTGCGAGAGAGCGGTGAGATGGAAGTCGTCAAGCGCCAGCGCATGCTCACGCAATCTTGCGAGTGTCGCTTCATCGACGCGCGCCGCCACGATGCCCGTCACCACCGGCAAAGCCACGTCTAGCGCCTCTGCCGCCCACCGAACGACCGGGTCCCACGCCTGAGCTTGCGCCGCGACGAGATCGGCCGGCGTCTCCGCTCGGTGGCAGCACAAATCGGTTTCGCCAAATCCCTTCACGTAGTCCGCAAGCTGCTCCCGGTTCTTCGCCGTCCAATCCAGCGTCGCAAACGCGAGCTGGCTGATCGGCATCGAGGCCGGCACGATATACTCTCCCTGCGCGTCCCATTCGGCAGCGCAGAGCTCAGCCAACGCCCGCGTCGGCGCCACGAACACGGCGCCGCCCGGCGTTCGCAGCGTCCGCGAATCCAATGCAACGCCAAGGCCGCCGTCGCGCTCAGCGAGACTTGCGATCTTGTAGAAACGGCGTGGAAGTTTCGGCGCGTCGTCGGTCACGGATCAGTTCTAGCCGAACCGCGCTGTCCGCACAGCGGGACCCGCCGCCGCATTTCAGCTCGGAACCATGTCGAATGCCATGCTGAGCCGCTCCGCGCCCTCGAACGGGACCGTCCCGTGCCAGATGTATGACGGAAACAGCACCAGCATTCCCGGATGCGGCTCGACGAACTTCTCCGGTCCGCACCCCGCCGGCGCCCGATTGGCCTCGCCAAACTTCAGCCAACCCGCCCGTGGGTCTTTCGGCCGCTCGCCCGGCATGATCGACACAAAATACGCCGAACTGATCCAGCCGCGATCGTGCACATGGTTCGGCTGGTAGCCACCGTCGCTGAGCCGCACAGACCATAATGCACTGTACCGCGAATGCTTCGCGCGCCGCGCGCCCATCGGATCAGAGTCACGCAAGCGGCCAACATAGTCGCGCACCGCGATATCCATCGCCGCGAGAAAATGCTTGATCACCGGCTCATCGACGCCAAGCAAACCACGCCCCGTCTGCGTGCCATGCGGCAAATGCTGGTCGAGCGGATGTGCGTTCGTCTTGTGCTGACCACGCAAGAACACAGCCAGCCCCGCATTGAAGGCTTCGGTCGTGAAGAACCCATGCGGTGGTGCGATCTCATAGGTGCGCACAAACCGATCATAATCGCACCAGACACGATACTCGGGATGATCCAGCATCCGCATCGCGGTCGTGGCGCAGGCAATCAGATATTGCTCATGCGGTTGCTCGACCCGCAGTTCGTTGACGATCCGCAACACCTCTTCGGGTTGCCCGGCCCGCAGCAGTGTCGAAAGCAAATTGCGCTGCGCCGTGCGCGATGGCGCGATCTCTGCCGCACGCCGCAACGCCTTTAAACCATCCAGAGGGCGGTCCAGCTCATCAAGCACCACGCCCAACGCGTTCAGCAGAACCGGCGACTCCGGCGCCAGGCGCAACGCCTCTTGCAGCACGTTGAAGGCTTTGGCGTTGTATCCGCCCCGGTGCAAAGCGTCGGCGCACGCGAGCCGTAACGACAAATCCTTCGGAAACGCCTGTATTGCCGCTTCATTCGCAGCAACGCTACCTTCCCCCGCGCCCGCTAGCTGACGAATACGCGAAAGCGAACTATGGAGCGCCGCCACATGCGGCCACATCTCCACTGCCTTCACCGCAATAGCTTCAGCGTCGGTCTTGCGGCCTTCCGCGAAGAGCGCCCGAGAGAAATGCAACGCCAAGTCAGGCGTATCGAGATCCTGACGCGCAAGCTTCTCAAAAACGCCGAGCGCATCGGCGCCGCGCCCCACCTTTTCAAGCGCCGTCGCGTGATTGTAGCGAAGGCCACGCAAATTCGGCCCATACTTCAGCGCGGTCTCAGCCGTGACCAGAGCGTCCTGGTGACGCTCCTGCGCTTGTTGGACCGTGCCGAGCAGCGTCAGGCTGTCGGCGCCCGGCGCGATCGCAATATATTCCCGCGCCTCGCGTTCAGCCTCTGCCAGATCACCCAGCGCCAAGAAGCAGCGCACGATGTTGACGCGCACCATCAGCATGCTCGGCACGAGCGCCGAGGCTGCGCGGAAAATCTTGATCGCGTCCTGATAGGCGCCGCGCGCCTGCAGAACCAAGCCAAGCTCGTTATAGTACTGGCCCGACTTCAAATCGTGCGCGATCGCCGCGCGGAAAAAGCGTTCCGCCTCGGCAAGCTGCCCCTGCGCCTTTTTGATCTGCCCCATCAAATGCTGAACCGGCGCGTCGGCTTTGAACTGATGGATCACCGGCGCAAGGATACGCTCGGCCCCCACTGCATCGTTTGTATTCAGAAGCTCTCGCGCGGCGTTGACGAAAGCATCTGCTTCCAACGCACCCTTCATCGCGTCCCCTCAAACGGCGCGAAGGGATCTTTCATGTCGCTTTCCTCAAAGCCCAGCGTTTTGAACGCCGTCTTGAAGTGGCCAGTTAGCTTCGCGACGACTTTGAGTTCGCCGCCCGAGGGATGCGGCATTCGAATGGCGCGAGCGTGCAACAGCAGCGAGCCGCCCAGATCGTTGGGGGTCGGACGATCGCACTTGTATTTTGGATCGCCGGCGATTGCGTAACCCATCTCCGCCATGTGGAAGCGCAGCTGGTGCGTTCTGCCTGTCACCGGGCGCAGAGCAACCCAGGCCGCGCTTTGCGCTGCTTCGGAAACGACCGAGTACTGCGTGATCGCGTGCACTGCGCCTTCTTCGGTTTGCACCGCTCGCACCATCATCTCGCGGTCCGCGTCACGCGGGCCTGGCGCTTTGCGGATCCATGAGCGCAACTCGCCGACTTTTGGACGAGGCGAACCAACGACGATGGCCCAGTAAATCTTGTCCGTGTCGCGATCTCGGAATGCCTCGGCGAGAAAGGCGGCCGCGCGCGGATGGCGTGCGAGCACAAGGCAGCCCGACGTATCTCGGTCCAACCGGTGCACAAGCTTTGGCCTCTTGTCGGCGTCGAACTTGAGGCCTTCCATCAAGAGATCGAGATGGCGCGGCGTCTTGGCGCCGCCTTGCACGGCAAGACCATGCGGCTTGTTCAACACGATCACATCGTTGTCGCGATGGATCACGAGCGAGCGGACGTACTCTTCGTCCTTCTCGGAAAGCGCGTTCGGATCGCGGCGCGCAGGCGCATCCGGCAGCGGCGGAATGCGCACGCTCTGCCCCGGCGCCAGGCGATCAGAGGCTTTCACGCGCGCGCCATCGACCCGCACTTGTCCGGTGCGCAGGAGCTTCTCGACTTGCCCCTGTGTCAGTTGCGGAAAACGGCGGCGCAGCCAGCGGTCGACCCGCGGCTCACCGTCGTCATGACCGACCTCGACGGTTTCAACCGCCTTCATGCGCGTCCCAAACTCAAACCCACCCAACAAGCGCCGACGCTCAGCACCACCGAAGCAGCGGCATAGAGCATGGCGAGGCCGGGTTGATGCTCCATGAGGCGCACCGTCTCCAGCGAAAACGCCGAAAACGTGGTGAAGCCACCCAAAACACCCACACCGAGCGCAAGCCGCAAGGCTTCCTGCTCTGGCCCGACCCGCGCCGCCAGCAGCCCCATGGCAAGCCCGCCCACCACATTGACGGCGAGCGTGCCCCACGGAAAAGCCAAGCCGAACAGGCGCGCAGCCCCTAGCCCAACGCCATAGCGCGCAACCGCACCTACGGCGCCGCCCAGCGCCACCAACAACACGTTCATCATCCGCCGGAATTAATCCGTGATCGAATAGCCTGCTGCGTCGAGCGCGCGTCATACGCGTTCGCGTCGTCAGGCTTCACGCCTTCGCCAAACCGGATCTCATACGTCGCGCCGCGCGCTTGCACGCCGCGATTGCTTTGACCAAGCGGGAAAGTCATGCCGACGCCGACGCTGGCGCCGCTGCTGCGCCCGTAGCTGCCGCCACCAACACCGACACCAATGCTCGGCCCGCTTCGGCGTCCATCGTTTTGATTGTCCAGCGTCCGGCGATCGACCCAAAACCAATCGCGTCCATTCGCCAGCGTCAGTTCCGCCGCGCGCAGCAATGCGTAGTCCTCAAGTCGCGCCGCTTCGGCGCCAGCCGGCGCGCGGAAGCTCACGAAGTAGCGCGTTGCTTCGATCTGCGTTTCCGAATAGCCCGCGCTGGTCGCGGATGTGGCGGCGCCGTAGGGCGGCGGCGCGGCAGTGGCGCACGCAGCGAGCGCAAACGCCGCCGCTGCGAAGGTCAGAATTCTCATCATGCTCGTTCCTCTGGAATCCCTCGCCCGCACTCTAGCAGCTATCTCAGCCGGTGTGCGCCTCAAGGCCCAGTGAACGGACCACTCCTGTAAAATCAGGAGGCGGAGGCGCAACGAATGTCCGTCTGCCACCGTCGGGATGGGGCGCGTCCAGCGCTGCAGCGTGCAGCAGCAGGCGAGTAATATCAGTCCCGCCAACACGATAGAGCCCGCCATACTTACCGTCGCCGGCAATGGGCCGCCCGATAGCGGCCATATGCGCCCTGAGCTGGTGCATGCGCCCAGTCTCCGGCTGCAGTTCCACCAGCGCCGCCGCTGGTGTCGCCGCCAACGTCCGATACCGCGTCAACGCCGACTGCCCGTCTTTCGCAACCTCCATGACGTCGAGGCCCTTGCGCGACGATTTCTTTAGCGCCAACGCGATCTCACCTGTCTCCGGCGACGGCGCACCGCCGCACACCACCGCGAAATACGTCTTCTTCACATCGCGCCCGGCAAATGCCTCCGAGAAAAAAGCGGCCGCCGGCTTCGTTCGCGCTGCGATGATCACGCCTGAAGTATCGCGATCCAGCCGATGCACGAGCCGCGGCTGCTTACCGTTCGACTTCGCAAACGCCGCCAACAGATCTTCCAAGCTCAGCGTCACGCCGGAGCCGCCTTGCACAGCGAGCCCAGACGGCTTGTTGAACGCAATCAGCTGCGCGTCCTCGTCAATGACAAGCGAACGCGCGAATGCAATGTCGTCCGATGAAAGCGTCCGCGTCATCTCTTGCATCAACTCGGCCCCAGGGGCCGGTTCAAGCGAAAAGATTGCTCAGTGCGCCTCGGCAGGCGGCGTAGCGACGCCCGTCCGCGCATCCGGCACTGGCGCACCACCATGTTCGGCGAACCAAGCCAAAGTGTTGCGCACCTTCGCGATCATGCCGGTTGGGCGGAACGCGATGTCGTGCGGCGCGCCCGGAATACGGATGAGCCGCGTCG
This sequence comes from Terricaulis sp., assembly GCA_040080935.1. Lineage (GTDB taxonomy): Bacteria > Pseudomonadota > Alphaproteobacteria > Caulobacterales > Aquidulcibacteraceae > Vitreimonas. Next base: position 2,321 of record JBEBHI010000030.1, on the reverse strand, counting down.
GCACATGCCGCAGACGGAGCGCCATGTAGTATTGCTCCGCTTCGCTCGCCGGCGTGCGGTGATCTTCCTCGCCCACCATCACGGCAGTCGGCGTTGAAACATTGCCAACACGCGAGAGCGGCGACCGCGACCAATAGCGCGCCTGCGCGCCTTCCTCCCACGGCATCTCGCCGAACCAATACGGCGCGAAGAAATTCGTCGCGTCTGAGGTGAGCACGAAGCTCGTCCAATTGATCACCGGCTTCTGCACCATCGCTGCCGCAAAGCGGTTGTTCGTGCCAACGATCCATGCGGTCAGCACACCGCCGCCCGAACCACCGGTCACGAACAAGCGCGCCGGATCGATGTTGCCGCGCGCGATGGCGGCATCCACGACGCTCATGAGGTCGTCATAGTCTTGGCTCGGATAATTGTGATGGATGAGATTGCCGAACTCGCCGCCATACGACGTTGAGCCACGCGGGTTCGAGTAAACCACGATGTACCCAGCCGCCGCATACATCTGCACTTCAGCCGAGAACACCGGGCCGTAAGCCGTGAACGGCCCGCCATGAATTTCGAGCAGCATCGGATACTGCCGCGACGGATCGAAATTCGGCGGCCGCACGATCCACGCGTCGACGGGGCGCTGATCCACCGTCGATGGAACGCGAATATGTTCAGCCGTAGCGATCGTCTTGCCAGCGAACAGATCCTCGTTGAGCGCCGTCAAATGGCGACCGTTCGAATTGATCAAATCACTCGGCCGTGTTGGCGAGGTAACCGTCGCCACGTAACGCCCGCTGGCATTCACCGAGTACGAGCCGCTCGTGTACGGGCGGCCAAGATCGGTGCCGCCAATATTGTTCACCACGGTCGTAACGCGCCCGCCATTTGGACCAACGCGCCCGAGCTTCGTCATGCCCTGATCGTCGAACAAGAAGTAGATCGCGCCGTTACCCGCCCATTGCGGATCGACGATGTCGCGATCCAGCGAAGCCGTGATCGAATGCGGGTTCGAGCCATCGGAATTGGCGACATAAAGCTCGCTGACCTGATAGCCCTGACGGCGATCATCGAAACCGACATACGCAATGCGGCGCCCATCCGGCGAAACCACCGGACTATTCTCCGGCCCATCTCGCGTCGTCAGCCGGCTCACAGCGCCTGACGTGATATCGAGCGAATAGATATCCGCCTCGACGGGATCGTATTCCCAACCGTCTTCAGCGTTGGCGGAGAAGTAGAGCGTGCGTCCGTTCGGGCTCCAGGAAAGCCGGCCATCATGGTTGCGCGCTTGATACGTCAGTTGCCGCGGTGTGCCGCCATCAGCGGGCACAACAAAGATCTGCGCGTAGCCGTTCGGCAGATAGCCTTCGCCGTCTGCACGATAGACGACGCCATTGATGACACGCGCAGGCTCGGCCCACTGCGCGCCCTCAGGCTGCGGCGGCAACGCTGCCGGATCGTCGCTGCTTTCGGCGACAAAGCTCTGGAACGCGAGGGTACGCCCATCTGGCGACCAGGTCAGATTGCCGGCGCCAGCGGGAACGCGTGCGATTGTGGCTGAACGCTGCGTATCGAGATAAAAGATGCGCACTTCCGCGCCGGTTTCTTCGTTCGCGACATACGCAATCGCGCGCCCGTTCGGCGCCCAAACCGGTGAGCCATAACCACCCGCGCCTTGCACAAGCGGCCGATGGTTGGCGCCGTTCGAGTCAACGAGCCAGATCGAGCGGCGGAAGCGATCCGTCATCACGTCCGCCGTCACGCGCACATACGCGACCCAACGCCCATCCGGTGAGATTTGCGGATTGTCCGCGTATTCGAGATCGAACACGTCCGACGCAACGAAAGTCTGCGGACGTTCGCGCGGCGGCTCGCTCTGCGCAAACGCTGTCGAAGCAAAAGCTAACGTGGCCGCGATCGCGGCAAGACGGATGAACATCGGGCGCCCCTTGAGTTAGTCAGGAGTCTAGCCCTCAGCGGCGGCGCTCGGAAGCGTCACTCGCCGGATTGGCGAGTGCGATCACTGTTCGTCGCCGCGTTCGGCGCGCACCTTGGCCCAGTGATCGAGCCGCTCCTTGATTGCGCCTTCGCGTCCCCGACCCTCGGGCGCATAGAACTGGCGCCGCTTCATCTCGTCGGGAAAATAGTTCTGCCCCGAAAAGCCGCCTTCGGCATCGTGGTCATAGGAATAGCCCGAGCCGTAGCCCAAGTCCTTCATCAGCTTCGTTGGCGCATTGCGAATGTGCATCGGCGGCCCAAGCGTGCCTGTGTCATGCGCTGCCTGCTTAGCTTGCTTCCACGCCGTGTACGCCGCGTTCGATTTCGGCGCCGTC
>JBEBHI010000322.1:0-1779 GCA_040080935.1 Terricaulis sp. | reverse complement strand
GGTCGCATCATCCGCTGGATGCTGGAGGAAGTCGGCCAGCCGTATGAAACCGAAATTCTCGGTTACGGCACAAGCATGAAGGGCCCTGAGTATCTCGCTATCAACCCGATGGGCAAAGTGCCGGCAATCAAGCACGGCAACGCTGTCGTGACGGAAGGCGCCGCGATCTGCGCCTACCTCGCCGACGTCTTCCCGCAGGCCGGTCTCGCGCCGGCCAGCAACGAAGAGCGCACGCGCTATTATCGCTGGATGTTCTTCGCCGCGGGCCCGATCGAAGCCGCGGCCAACGCCAAATCCATGGGCTGGACCGCGAGTGAAGATAAGGAGCGCATGTTAGGCTTCGGTTCGATGAAGCACGTGCTCGATGCACTCGAACACGCGCTGAAAGACACGCCCTACATCGCCGGCGACCGCTTCACGGCCGCCGACGTCTATTTCGGCTCGCACATCATGTGGGGCGTTCAATTCGGAACGCTCGAGAAGCGCGCCGCCTTCGATCCCTACATGGCGCGCCTCGCCAACCGTCCCGCCGCCGTGCGCGCGAGAGAGATCGATGACGCGATCATCGCCGAACAACAAAAGCAACAACAGCAGCAGGCCTGACCCATGAAAGACTTGTTCTCACTCAAAGGCCGCGTCGCGCTCGTCACCGGCGGCTCGCGCGGCATCGGCAAGATGATCGCCGAGGGCTTCCTGCATCAAGGCGCGAAGGTTTACATCTCCGCCCGCAAAGGCGGGGCGCTCGAAGAAACCGCCACCGAACTTTCCGCTATCGGCCCCTGCATCCCCCTTGTTGTCGACGCCGCCGGCGCCGACGGCGCGCAGAAGATGGCGGACGCATTTCTCGGCCATGAGGATACGCTCGACATTCTCGTCAACAATGCCGGCGCTGCTTGGGGCGCGGCATTCGATGAGTTTCCGGAGAACGGCTGGGACAAGGTCATGGACCTCAACGTCAAGACGCCGTTCTTTCTCACGCAAAAACTACACGAAGCCTTAAAGCGCGGCGCTGCGAAGGGTCACCTCGCGAAAGTCATCAACATCGTCTCGATCGATGGTGTGTCGGTGAACCAACAAGAGACGTATTCGTACGCCGCGAGCAAAGCCGGCCTCATCCATCTGACCAAGCGCATGGCTCTGCGTCTTATCCAGGACAACATCGCTGTCAGCGCAATTGCGCCGGGCGCGTTCCCCTCGGACATGAACCGCGTCGCCCGCGATCACGGCGACATGGTCGCGCAAGCGATCCCGGCAAAGCGCGTCGGTACGACCGAGGACATGGCCGGCGCCGCAATTTACCTCGCCTCGCGCGCAGGTGATTACGTTGTGGGCTCAACCGTTATCGTCGATGGCGGCGTGACCTACGCGCGGAGCTAGGCAGGTACGGTCTCAGTCGAAATCCGAAACTATGCTTCGCTTGTAGCGCCGGACGTGGGGCGACCGTATGCTTAGTGCTATGAATACGCGCTGGCACTGGTGGTTTCTCGGAGCGGCCATCTGGTTTGCGCTCGGAGTCGCTCAGCTTCTCATAGCGCGGGAGAGTTGGTGGGGCTGGGCTAATCTTATAGTCGCAGCGTTCTGGGCTTTGCGCGGCGTCGTTGCGTTTAGGCGAAGAAGCAATCCGAACGCCTAGAGACCGAAGCTGCGAAAACATCGCGCCGCGCCTATCACTTGCATTTCCAGACTGACCTCTTAGCATGCGATAACAACGCATTCTGAGGACGCGTCTCATGGCGATCTATCTGCTCGGCGGACACCAAACCGATTTCGCGCGCGTGT
>JBEBHI010000029.1:0-24670 GCA_040080935.1 Terricaulis sp. | reverse complement strand
GGTGCTGCAGACCAGGGTCCGCGACAGAGCCAGCTCCCGAGAGAATTGATACGGTCCCAGGGATGAAAGCGCCTCTCGAACGCCGCAGAAACCGCCCGCGCTAAAGGTAGTGCGGAGAGCGCCTTCGCTCAAGCTCTACCGTGCATGGGGCGGAGCGCGCTGACGCGGCCGCGATCCGGCGTGTCCACCGGTTCCGGCGAGGGTTCGGCTTGGAGGTGCGCTTCGACCAGCATGTCGGTCAGCCGCTCAATCTCCATGCGCGCCCGCGCCAACGCTGCGCTGGTGGCCTGCGCCTCATCGATGAGGCCAAGCGAGACGAGCACAAGCCGCCGCATGGCGCTTGTATTGCCGCTGAAGCCCTGCAGGCGCGTTTCAAGCACCTTCGCAAGATCCTCAAGCCGGCGCGTGTCGCATTCAGCGCATTCGATGGCGTAATCCTCGCCCAGGATTTTCACCGTGGATTGCATCAGCGTAGCGCCTCCCTGGCTGCCGCGTTGAAAGCTTTGACTGGCAGGGCAAGCGCCTCGGCGGATGCGTCCGCATCCGCGCCCTCGGTTGTGTCCAGGGCGGTTTCCAGAGCGTCTAGCGCCTCGGTGAGAGAATCGCTCGCCATTGCGACGAATTGTTACGTCCGTGATCGATTCGATGGAAGGCTGACTTGCTGTTCCGGACGTGGACGCAACCGTCCTTTGCAGTTAATCGGAAGCCACCAAATTCAGCATTTTTCCGGGAGATGAGACTTATGGGCGTGAAGGTTGCCATCAACGGGTTCGGACGTATCGGCCGGAACGTTCTGCGCGCGATCTATGAGGCTGGCCGCACGGACATCGAAGTTGTGGCGATCAACGATCTCGGCCCGGTCGCAACCAACGCTCACCTCCTCCGCTTTGACAGCGTCCACGGCCGTTTCCCAGGCGAAGTGAAGTCGGGCGAAGATTGGATCGATCTCGGCAAGGGCAAGATCAAAGTCACGGCGATCAAGAACCCGGCTGAGCTGCCGCACAAGGATCTGGGCGTCGACATCGCGCTCGAGTGCACCGGCATCTTCACGGCGCGCGACAAGGCAGCGCTCCACCTCGAAGGCGGCGCCAAGCGCGTGATCGTCTCCGCTCCCGCTGACGGCGCCGATTACACCGTCGTCTACGGCGTGAACCACCAAGGGCTCACAAAGGATCACGTCGTGATCTCGAACGCCTCGTGCACCACCAACTGCCTCGCGCCAGTCGCGAAAGTTCTGCATGACGCGATCGGCATCGATCACGGCATGATGACCACGATCCACTCCTACACCGGCGACCAGCCGACGCTGGATACGCTGCACAAGGATCTCTACCGCGGCCGCGCTGCGGCTTTGAACATGATCCCGACGAGCACGGGCGCCGCGAAGGCGATCGGCCTGGTGATCCCCGATCTCAAGGGCAAGCTCGACGGCATCTCGATCCGCGTCCCGACGCCGAACGTCTCGGTCGTTGACTTCAAGTTCGTCGCCAAGCGCGCGACGACGAAAGAAGAGATCAACGCCGCGATCAAGGCGGCTTCGGAAGGCGCGCTGAAGGGCATTCTCGGCAACACCGATCACCCGAACGTCTCGATGGACTTCAACCACGATCCGCACTCGTCGATCTTCCACAACGACCAGACGAAGGTCATGGAAGGCAAGTTCTGCTCGGTGCTGAGTTGGTACGACAACGAGTGGGGCTTCTCGAACCGCATGGCCGACACGGCCGTCGCGATGGCGAAGCTGATCTAGTCTTGGCGAAGCTGAATTTCTACGAACGGGTCGTCGTCGCAAATTGCGAGGACGATCCGTCACTCGTCGGCAAAGCCGGGCACGTGCTTGGCGTTGGCGACGAAGGCGGCCCGCCGGTTTCGTACGGTGTGCTGCTCGAAAACTCGAGCCAAGTGATCTGCTTCTCCGAAGACGAACTCCGCGGCACCGGCGAAATCGCGGATCGCGCGTTGTTTTATGACGCACCGACGCTCCGCATTCGCGTGATCGACGGCAAAGGCGTGATCGTCGATTGATGAAATTCCGCCTCCCTCACCTCACGCCTGTCGCGAAGGGACAGCTGTGGGGGATGGGCGTTGGGCTTGGCACGGCGCTGCTTGCGGTTGAGCATTTTGAAGTTGGCTATCGCATCTTCTTCATCGGCGCGGCCGGTGCGTGGATCGCAAGCGAGTTTTTCCTCGCGCGGCGGCTCACGGGCACGGACTGGAAGACAATCGCAATCGCGATCCTCACCGGCATCTCGTTTCCGTGGATTGGTTTCGCAATTGCGTATGGCTTGAACGCTATCGCGCCATAGGCTCAGCCATGCACGGGAACTACGCGCAACAGGTGTCCGCTACAGCGTTAACGCGCGCGCTGCCCCACGTTTTTAGTATGCGTGTTAAACGCCACTATCGCAGCTTCTCGAATTCAGCGTCGGAGCTTTGCTTCGCGCTCGCAGCATTCGCCTGCGGCCTTTTCGACGCGCCAGTGTGGCTAACAGCACTAGCGGCGATCTCCATGCTGGCCTATTGGACCGTCACGCGAAACTCGGTGTTGAACCGATTGCGCGGCACGGCGTGGGCGACGGTGATGACCTTCGGCTTTGTCGTCATCATCTCCATCCAGGTCGGCTGCTATTGGCTCGGCCTCGTCGCAGCAGGGCTCATCTAAAATCATGACCAAAGTTTCGATGCACGCCGTGAGCGCGCCCGTATTCGTGCGCAATCTGAACAACCTCTCTTCAATGCTCACGAAGGCCGAGCAACAAGCGAAGACCAAGGGTTACGATCCTGCCGTGCTGCTGAACCAGCGACTTGCGCCCGACATGTTTCCGCTGACCAAGCAAATTCAAATCGCGTGCGATCACGCCAAAGGCTGCGTCGCGCGCCTCGCGGGTGAGCCGCCGGAAGTGATGGAAGATACCGAGACGACATTTGCCGAACTGCAGACGCGCATCAAAAAAGTGCTCGCCATCGTCGAAAGCTACAAGCCAGCGCAACTCGAAGGTTCGGAAACGCGCGAGATCACGATCAAGATTCCAAACTCGGAATTCAAATTCTCCGGCCTCGACTACGTGAACCACTGGGCGATGCCGAACTTCTACTTCCACGCCACCATGGCCTACGCGATCCTGCGCCATAACGGCATCGAACTGGGCAAGCGCGACTTCTTGATGAGCTGAGCCTTTGCAAAGGCGGCCCAATATCGGCTCGGCCGGCTCTGACCTCGCGTTCGCGCTTCTGGCGCTGATCGCAGGCTGGGCCGGCCTTGCGCCCCTCTTCCCGATCTTGGTGTTTGCCTGCGCGACCGCATCCTGGGCCTGGACGCGACGGCGACCGCTCATGCAATTGTCTCTGCGTTCTCGCGTAACGCAGGGCGCCATTGCGATTGCGATGATTGCGGTGGTCACGGGCGTCGCCTATTGGATCGGCCTCGCCTTGGGAGGACACACGTGAGCTTTCGCCGGATCGAAGATGCGCCGTCAGGACAAACCGCTCTGGTGCGCGTGGACTTCAATGTTCCGATGCAAGATGGCGCGGTGAGCGATGACACGCGGCTGCGCGCTGCGTTGCCGACGATCAAGGCGCTGACCGCCAAAGGTTGCAAGGTCGCCCTGCTGGCGCACTTCGATCGGCCGAAGGGCAAGCGCGTGCCGGAGATGTCGCTGAAGCCAGTCGCCGCGCCACTCGCGAAACTGCTCGGCGCCGATGTCGCGTTCGCTGACGATTGCGTTGGCGATGTCGCGAAAGCCGCGATCGCCGCACTGCCGGACGGCGGCGTCATTCTGCTTGAGAACACGCGCTATCACGCTGGAGAAGAAAGCAACGATCCGGAACTCGTAAAACAGATCGCTGCGCTCGGCGATTTCTACGTCAACGACGCTTTCTCTGCCGCGCACCGCGCGCACGCTTCCACAGAAGGCGTCGCGCACGTCCTCCCAGCTTACGCCGGCAAACAGATGGAGCGCGAGCTTGATGCACTCGAAGCTGCGCTTGGCGCGCCCAAGCGCCCGGTGCTCGGCATTGTCGGCGGCGCAAAAGTCTCGACCAAGCTTGATCTGCTGCAAAACCTGATCGCGAAGCTCGACAAGCTCGCCATTGGCGGTGGCATGGCGAACACTTTTCTCTACGCGCAAGGCGTCGAAATCGGCAGCTCGCTCGCCGAGAAAGACATGGCCGACACCGCGCGCGCCATCCTCGCCGCTGCGAAAGGCAAATGCGAAATCCTGCTGCCGGTTGACGTTGTCGTCGCCAAGGAAGTGAAGCCGCATGCGGACGCACGTATCTGCAGCCTCGATGAGATCGGCGTGGACGAAAAGATTTTGGACGCTGGCGAAAAAACCGTGCGCAAGCTCCGCGAAGCCATGAAGCATTCGCATACATTGATCTGGAACGGCCCGCTCGGCGTGTTCGAAGCGCCGCCGTTCGATCAGGCGACCGTCATCGCCGCACAAGAAGCAGCTGAACTCGCGAAAAGCGGCAAGCTTGTCGCGGTCGCTGGTGGCGGCGACACGGTTGCAGCCCTAAATCACGCAGGCGTCGCGGGTGACTTCACATTCGTCTCGACCGCGGGCGGTGCGTTTTTGGAATGGATGGAGGGCAAAGCCCTCCCCGGAGTTGAAGCGCTTAAGCGCTAGGAGAAACGATCATGACGTCAGTTCAGGACATTCAACTGAAGCGCATCGACGGCGGCGCCGATACGCTCGCTTCGCACAAGGGCAAAGTGCTCTTGATCGTCAACGTCGCATCGAAGTGCGGATTGACGCCGCAATATGAGGGCCTCGAAAAGCTGTTCGCAGACAAGCGCGGCGCCGGCCTCGAAGTGCTCGGCTTCCCAGCGAACAACTTCCTCGGCCAAGAGCCGGGCACCGATGCAGAGATCGCCGACTTCTGCCAATCGACGTACGCAGTCGATTTCCCGATGTACTCAAAGATCTCCGTCGCCGGCGACGATCAGCATCCGCTCTACGCCGCCCTCATCGCGGCTCAGCCATCAGCCACAGGCGAAGGCCCATTCCGCGAACGCCTCTCGGGCAAGAACCTCGGCGGCACGGCCCCCGGCATCCTCTGGAACTTCGAAAAGTTCGTCGTCGGCCGCAACGGCGCCGTCGTCGCCCGCTTCTCGCCGGACGTAGCTGCGGACGATCCGCGCTTGGTTTCAGTGCTTGAGGCCGAGCTGGCTAAGCCGGCTTAACCGTCGGAAATGCGGGCCGGTAATTCGGCCCGCATAACTGCCTTGCTGCGATACTTTTTCCCAATGCCCCCGCCCGCCGTGGCGTTTTTGCGAAGGCTGGGTTAGACACCCCGCCATCCAATCAAAACACGGGGCGAGCAGTGAATCTCGACGATTTGAACAAGGTGGCGCAAGCCATGGTGGCGCCGGGCCGGGGCATCCTGGCGGCGGACGAATCCACGGGCACGATCAAGAAGCGCTTTGACGCGATCGGGGTGGAAAACACCGAGGACAATCGCCGCGACTATCGCGAGCTGATGTTCCGCGCATCAGACGCGATGAAGTACGTCTCGGGCGTCATCCTGTTCGAAGAGACGCTTTTTCAGAAGGCCGCCGATGGCACGCCGCTGGTCGACGTCATTTCCGCCGCTGGCGCCATTCCGGGCATCAAGGTCGATAAGGGCGCCAGCAAGATGGCTGGCTTCCCGAACGAGACCGTCACCAAGGGCCTCGACGGCCTCTCCAAGCGCCTGCGCAGCTATTACGAACAAGGCGCGCGCTTCGCCAAGTGGCGCGCGGTGATTGATATCGCCGACGGCATCCCGACCTGGACCTGCATCAAGTCGAACGCGCACGCCCTCGCCCGCTACGCCCGCATCTGCCAGCAAGAGCAGATCGTGCCGATCGTCGAGCCGGAAGTGCTGATGGACGGCAATCACGACGCCGCGCGCTGCGATGAAGTCACGCGCTGGATGCTGCAGACGACGTTCAACGAACTGGCCGAGCAGCGCGTGGCGCTGGAAGGCATCGTGCTGAAGCCGAACATGATCGTCGCCGGCAAGGGCAGCGTCCGCCAAGCTGGCGTGGACGAAGTCGCCGAGCGTACCATTGCGGCGCTCAAGGCCACTGTGCCGAGCGCGGTGCCAGGCATCGCTTATCTCTCCGGCGGCCAATCGGACGAACTCGCGACCGCGCACCTCTCGCGCATGAACGAGATCGGCGGCTTCCCGTGGAAGATGACATTCTCCTACGGCCGCGCGCTGCAAGCCGCGCCGCAAAAGGCCTGGAGCGGCAAGAGCGAAAACACCGCCGCCGCGCAGCGCGCCTTCCTGCACCGCGCCCGCATGAACGGCCTCGCGTCGCAAGGCCAGTGGACCGAGAAGCTGGAGCGCCAACAAGCGGCGTAGGCGAGGAGTCGTCGCGTGGCAGACACGGACTTCAACTCGGGGATCAGCCGCGTGGGACTGAAGTTCTGGGACGCGATCTCTGCTCGTGACATCCCTCTGCTTCGTCAGCTCTTTGCTGAGCATCCTGAGCAGATCGACGCGCATAGCGGCATCGCCGGCGGGACGCTGCTCCATTACGCGTGCAGCAGAGGATCGCTGGACGCCGTGCGGTTGATGGTTGAGCTCGGGTGCGACGTAAATCGCAGCAGCACGCTTGATGGGCATTTGCCAATCGACAACGCCGCGAGTGTCGCCAATGTCGAGATCGTTGAGTTCTTGATTGCGGCGGGTTCAAGCCTCGACGTCAGCAGCGGCGCGTCGAATCCGCTATACGGCGCGATCATCGCTGGCCGCGGGCATACGGAGCATTGGAACATGATCCGTGCGCCGCACGTGGCCGAACTGCTCTTGCGTGCCGGGCTGGATTACAAGCAGCAGCATCCGAAGAAAGGGCGCACTGAGAACGCGCTGAAGAAGGCGTGGGATTGGGGCGCGCGCGAGATACACGAACTGATCGGGTGTTGGGACAAGGATGTCAGCGCCGGGCGCGAGCCTGAGCTTCCCTTTACATGCGCCATGTACCGAGCCTTGACCGATCAGGACTTGAGGCGCGTCGAGGCGCTGTTTGCGGCCCAGCCTGATCATCTGCAGAAAGGCGATGGCCTGTTTGACAACGAGCAGACGGCGTTCGGCTCTTGGCTTCACGCGGCGGCGATCAACGCCTCACCTGAGATCGCGGCGTTTTTCATCGATCGCGGCTTTAAAGTGGATGCCGAGTCTCAGGATGTGACGCCGCTCTGGATGGCGGCGCGCAACGACAACGTGCCGATGATCGCCTATCTGCTTGATCGCGGGGCGGATCCGCGTTCGAGCGCCAAATTCAATCCGCTTCTTGTAGCCATTGGCCGGGATTCCACGGCGGCGGTTGAATTGCTTCTGGCAGCCGGCGCGAGCACCACGAAGGGCTTCTACAAGACCGATGCGATCGGCTTTGCGCGGCAAGGCCACCATCATGCGGTGTTGCCGCTGCTCGAAAATTGGCCGGCCAAGCATTAGCAGGCGCGCATCAGTTAGAACGCTGAACGGCCTCGCTTGTCGGAGCGGGGCCGTTTCACTTTGTACAACAGCGTAAACAGAACGCGGCCCGCGCTTAACTACGAATATTGCAAATCTATCCGCCATATTAATCCCTCTCGGGATACCGTCTCTCGAAATTACGGGAGTGGCGGCTCGTGAATTTGGTTTCACTGCTTTTCGGATTCAAAGGGCGCATCAACCGCGCTCAGTTCTGGCTCGGCAATCTTGGTGCAGGCTTTGCCGGCATCACGCTCATGTTCGTGCTCGGTGTGATGTTCATACCGACGGAAGAGATTCCGAAGACTCCCGCCGGTTTCCTGCACTTCCTGTCGGTGATCGGCGTCATCATTGGCCCGCCGCTTTTCCTGATGTGCTGGATCGGGCTGGCGCTGCAGACGAAGCGCTTTCACGACCGCGGCCGCAGCGGTTTGTGGACCATGCTCCCGATGCTGCCGGGGATGATGATCACGACGACGATCGTCACGGCGCTCGCAGGAGGTCAGACGCCTGAGCAAGCTGTCGCGTCCGTCGGCATGTGGGTGCTGATCGCGCAGGCGATCAACATTTTCATGGTGGTCGATCTCGGCTGCATGCCGGGCAAGGAAGAAGCCAACAAATACGGCCCGCCTCCAGGTGGCGGTTCGTCGGGTGGCTCGCCTTCGAGCGGTCCCTTCCCTGGTCAGAGCACGCCAAGCAAAGCCGCGGCGCCTATCCCAGGCATGGGCTTAGCGAGCGCAGAGAGTGCAATCGATCGCGCTATCGCCGCACGCGCAAAGCAGACGCAAGCGACCGCAGCACAAGCGCCGGTTCGCGCGATGTCATCGGCACAAAGCACGGCGACGCCAATGCGCGCCGCCACCGCCGGATCGTTCGGCCGCAAAGCGTCGAGTTAGAGCGTGGTCACGAACGCTCTCGGGCTATTGTTCGGCTTCAATGGTCGCATCGATCGCAAGCACTATTGGCTAGGCCTCGCCGGCATCTATATCGCCGCGCCCTTGATCTTCGTCGTGTGCTTTGCGCTGTCGTGGATGAAGTTCGCGGGCGACAATGCAAATCAGAACACCGGCGGCGCCATCTTCGCGATGATTGGCTTGGCGTTTCTGTTCGTAGCGCTCGGCGCGCTGGTGATGTTTTGCACCATGGCGCTGGTGGCCAAGCGCCTGCACGACATCAATCTCACTGGCTATTTCTGCCTCGCTATCGCGATGACGCCCTCGCCGCTTGGAATGTTTTCGATGTTCGGCGCGATGAACATGATCGGCGAACGCGCGCCGTGGTACGCCCCAGGCTACATGTTCATGGCGATTAGTCTCGCAGTGTTCATCGGCATCATCGCGCTCGGCTTCATTCCGGGCCAAAGCGGGCCGAACCAATACAATCATCCGCGGGCGCCGCTCGAACCGATGCCGGCGCCGGCAATGCCGCAGCCGCCAGCGCCAACACAGGCTAGCGCCAGCGCGACGCCCTCATTCGGGCGCCGCGTTAGCTAGTCAGCAAGCGCTACCAGGAAGATCCCCAGCGACCGCCGAGTTCGCTGCGCAGTATGTTCATCTGATAGTTCAGGCGCGGCAATTGCTCCTGCGCGACGCGTAGATCGTCGTTCACGTCGCGCCGCTCACGCCGCATACCTTCGATCACATCGCGAATGCGGTTGCGCTCAGGATCCGTTGTCGCCGCCTGCAGCAAGCCTTCTTGCCCACGAATGTTATCGTCGATCTCGTTACGGCGTCGCAGAGCAGTGTCGACAGCGCTCTGCGCAGCGCTGATGCTCTGCTGCAGATCATAGACGCGCCGCCCGTCGCCGTAGGCGTAGCGGAATCCTTCGTCGAGATCGGCGGGGCAATAGCCGTTGAACGCACCGCCGCGACGCGCAAAATCGAAGCCGCGCGACGGCTGACAGAATGAGCGCAGCCCGTCTTCGAAACCGCTATGATAGGCTTGCGCATCTGCGGCGATGCCCTTCTCCGAGCAACTCTCCGCACGGTTGGCGAGATTGTCCTGGCCACTGCGATCAGCATCCGCGTAGCCAAGCTGGCGCCAATCGGCGGTGGCGCACTCTTCGGCGCTCATCGTCTCGCAGCTCGCCAGCATAGCCAGCGCGGCAACAGCGCCCACCAGCGCCAAGGCTTGCAGTTTCATTCTTCTCCCCCTGGATCAGTCCCGCGCCGAACAGTATGGACGGCTACATATGAGCCGTCGAGCCCGCCTCTATCTCATCACGCCGCCCCGCTTCGAGCTGGCCACATTTTCGCGCGCGCTAGGCGAAGCGCTGAGCGGCGGCGATGTCGCGTGTGTGCAATTGCGTTTGAAAGATGCGCCCGACGCTGAAATTTTGCGCATCGGCGCAGCGCTGAAACCGATCGTGCAGGCCGCCGATGCCGCGTTCATTTTGAACGATCGCCCTGACCTGGCGTCACGGCTCGACGCCGACGGCGTCCATGTCGGCCAAAGCGATGCGAGCTACGACGAGGCCCGCCGCAGCATGGGCAAGGATCGCATCGTCGGCGTGACCTGCCACAACTCGCGCGATCTCGCCTACGAGGCCGCTGAAGCTGGCGCGGATTATGTCGCGTTTGGCGCCTTTTATCCAACGAGCACTAAGGATCCATCGCACTGGGCCGATCCGGACATTCTCGCGATCTGGCAAGAGACGATGGAAACCCCATGCGTCGCGATCGGCGGCATCACCATCGAAAACGCCGAGCCTTTGGCGCGCGCTGGTGCGGATTTTGTCGCGGTGTCGGCGAGCGTTTGGACACATCCGGACGGCCCGACCGCAGCGGTCGCCAATTTCAATGCATTATTTGATCGGATTGCGGACTAAGCTCGCGCTTGTTTGCCGGAGTGCATCCATGACCGACACCGCACAGGACCTGCTTGATCAACTGCGCGAGCGCGCACGGGAGCGCCCAACGCCGCCGGACATCTTGGCGCCGAAGGGCTTCGCCGAACGCGCGGCGGACACCGTCGCCAATGTCGTGGGGTCTTGGCGATTTATCCTAATCCAGAGCGCGCTACTGTTCTCATGGATCGCGTTCAATGCGGTGAGCTCGGATCGGGTCGATCCCTACCCGTTCATCCTACTCAATCTGCTGCTTTCGTTTCAGGCCGCCTATACCGCCCCTGTGATCATGATGAGCCAAAACCGGCAGGCCGAGATAGACCGCCGGCGCAGCATCGAGGACTACGACATCAACTGCAAAGCCGAGCTAGAAATCGAGACGCTGCACGAGAAGATCGATCTGTTACGCGAGCAGGAAATTGCGCAGCTGACCGCGGCGGTGGACCGACTGACAAAGATGCTTGAGGAAAAGCGCACCTGACCTTCGCGTCAGCTTGCGGCCCCAGCACCTGAGGCGCAGGGTTCGATCATGGCCGATGATCCACCGCCCCCGATCCTGCAGCTAACGCCGCTCAATCCGGCATTCCGCGACGATCCGCATGCGCTCTACCGCAAACTCCGCGAGCATCATTCCGTCTATCGCGACGACATGGCGGGCTCGCATATCGTCACGCGCTACAAAATCGCACGCGAATTGCTGAACGATCGCACCATGTTGCGCGGGCCCGACAAGGTCGACCCGCCGGGCCCTTTCAACCAGCGGCTCATGGAAAGCTTCGAAGTCGATCCGGAGACAGGTGAAAAGCGCTCCAATTCAATTCTGCTGATGGACGAGCCGCACCATTCACGCGTGCGCCCGCCGATTGCGAAGGCGCTCTATGCGCGGGCGGCAAAATGCAAACCGCTAGTCGATGAAATCATCGATGAGAAGTTGGATGCGGTTGAACCGCGCGGCGGTTTCGACATTCTGGGCGACTTCTCCATTCCGCTGCCGATTGATGTCATCGGCGCAATTCTCGGCGTCGATATTGAGCGGCGCGCGGAGTTTCGCGAATGGTCCGAAGGCGTCATCCAGGTGCTGAACCCGTTCCGTACACCTGAGCAAATCGCCTATCTCGAACGCTCCGGCGAAGCGATCAGCGCTTATTTCGAAGAACAAATCGCCGACCGGCGCGCCAACCGGAAGGACGATCTCATCAGCGACGTAGTGACCTTGCAGGCCGAGGGCGCGGAGCTGAAAGATCGCGAGATTGTTTCAAATCTCATCGGACTTCTTGTTGGCGGCAATCTCACCACGAGTGATCTGATCGGCAACGGGGTGTACGCGCTGCTGACGCACCCCGAGCAATTGGCGAAGCTGAAGGCTGACCCTTCAATCGTCAGCCAAGTTGTCGAAGAGATTCTGCGCTTTGACGGCCCGGTCGATATCACCGCGCGCGTAACACCGCATGACATGGAAATCGGCGGTTGCCCGGTGAAGGGACGCCAATCGGTCATCTCCCTCCTGCGCTCAGCCAACCACGATCCGGATATCTTCGAGAACCCAGACACCTTCGACGTCTCGCGCAAACCCGGCCCGCATGTCGCCTTCGGCGGCGGCTCGCACATTTGCATCGGCGCACCGCTGGCGCGCATCGAGGCGCAAGCCGCGTTTACGAAGCTGTTTCACCGCTTTCCGAACTTGCGTTTGGCGCGGCCGGACGAGAAGCCAGAGAAGCGGACGCTGCCGTTCTTCAACGGCATCCAGCGCTTGGACGTGCTGATCTAAACAATCGTCATTCCAGACGGCCGGAGGCCGATCTGGAATCCAGGGGCAACGCCACGCTCTGTCCCTCTGGATTCCAGATCACGCTTCGCGTGTCTGGAATGACTCTAGATCAAACGTCCCTGCTCCAATCGGAAGCGCGCACGGCCGCTAGATGGCGGTCGAAGACTTGCTTTTCGAGGTCGTCGCCATCGCCAGGCAAGAACGCGTGCTTCTGCCAATAGCCGCGACCCGGACGGCCCGTGTCTTTGCTCACGACCAACACGTCGAGTGGCGGTTCGCGGCGGCGTCGGCATTGTTCGGCGATGGCGTCGAGCGCACCCCAGAGTGAGTGCTGGTCGAACTCGCCAATGTGCAAATCTTCGTCGCGCGCCGCGGCGCGGAGCGCGTCTTCCGCTTCCTTGTAGGTGAACGGCGCCCCGGCGGTTAGCGCGCGATCAACGAGCAGCGACCGCATCAGATTGACCATCGCTTCCTTCTGCCCGCCGCCACGCAAGCGCGCGTTGCGAGCAATGTTCTTTTTGCCGAGCAAGAGACCAAGGCGAAGCAGCACTTTCTGAATCTCGGGATCGTCCGGCGCACCATCCCATTTTGTGAGATCAGCTGATTGAAGCGCATCGAACGGCGGCACGAGCGAACATGGATGAATGCTCACCGGCACGAGGATGCCGCGGTCGAGCGCGATCTTCGCTTCGCGCATGACCCAGTGCGACGACACGGCCGCAAAGCTCCAGCAGACGATGACGGCTTTGGCGCGTCCGATCTGCTCGAGAATACGGCTCTCCCACTCGACGCCAACTTCGATACCAGCGTCGAACCAAACCGGCACGTCGAGATCGAGCAGCAGCGTATAGAGCGCTTCAACGCGAGCTTTGTCTTCGCGTTTGTAGGAGATGAAGACGTCGCTCATAGGTTACTTCGCGCGCGACTGCCGCGAGACCCAAGCATAGCTGATGAACAGCAACATGCCGAACAACACCGCGCCAACCCAACGAGATGTCTCGACAAAATCGGCGCTGACCACCGCTATGGGCGACTCTTTCCCCGTCGCGACGATCAAGCCCGCGTTCAAAATGCCAAGCAAGCTCTCGCCAACGATCAAGCCCGAAGCCAACAGCACACCAAAGCGCTTCGCCATCTCGCCATTCTCGCGCTTCGACACCGCGCGATCGTAGAGCCAACCGATAATGGCGCCGACGATGACAGGCTGCGTCGTATCCATCGGCAGATACATGCCGATGCCGACTGCGAGCGGCGGAATGCGCATGGTTTTGAAGAAGCCGAGGATTTCGTCGAAGAAGCAAACGGCGACGCCAATGGCGGCGCCGATACCGATCAAGTCCCAACGCAGTTCGGCATTGAGGACGCCACGCGCAAGCGTGGAGATCAGCGTCGCCTGCGGCGCACCCAGCGGCGCGGCGGCGATGGCATCGCGATTTGGATCGCCCGGAAAACCGTAAGCGTGATTCAAAAGATCAAGCACCGGCCCGATCACCAGCGCGCCGGCGATGACGCCAACGATCAGCGCAATCTGCTGACGCCACGGTGAGGCGCCGACTAGCTGACCGGTTTTCAGATCCTGCAAATTGTCATTCGAAATCGTTGCGATCGAGAACACCATCGCCACTGCAAAGAGCGCGAACGCGACGAGCGCATCAGTGGCGCCCTCACCTAACACCGGTTGTGCGAAAGCGGCGAGCAGAAGCGAGCCGATAACGATGGAGAGAATGCCGATGCCGGAGACAGGACTGTTCGAAGCGCCAATAAGGCCGGCCATGTAGCCCGCGACCGTGGCGATGAACGCGCCAACAACAACTGTGAAGACAACGCCGCCAAACACGAGCGGCCACGTGAAAGGCTGCAACGTGGGCGCGCTTTGAATGAAGAGGTAAAGCAGCGCGCCGATAGCCAGCAGGCAGACTGCGCTCAACAGCGCGATCGTTCCCATCGGCATATCGCGATCGTCGTGCGCGCCGGTTTTGGCGGCGCTGCCGGCCTTCATCGTGTCCGCAATGCCCTTGGCGACGGGGCCAACAAGCTTCACGAGACTCCAAATCGCCGCGACACCGATGGTGCCGGCGCCGATGAAGCGGACTTGGCTGCGGAAAATCGTCTCGGCGACTTCCGCAATCTCGCCGGGAACACCCGCCGTCAGATACGGCATCAGAAACGCCCACGAGATCAGCAAGCCGCAAAGCATCGCGATACCAACGCTGATGCCAACGAGGTGCCCGGCGCCAACCAGCGCCAGCGAGAAGCCGACCGTGATGCCGCTGACGCCGGCGCCAACGCGGAAGAAATTTGAAACGGTGGCGGCCGCGAGGCCCATGAAGCTGACAATCTGTGCGCCAGCGGCAATGAGTGCGCCCCACAACACGATCAGCGGGCCCTTGTTGCGCTCAAGCACGTTCGCAGGCGCTTCATCGCCGGTGGCGCCGACCTTCAGCACTTCAGCCGCAGCGACGCCTTCCGGAAACGGCAGCGGCGAATTCACCACAAGCGCACGACGCAGCGGGATCGAGAACAGCACGCCGAGCGTGCCGCCGAGCGCGCAAATCAAAAACGTCGTCAGAAAATCAAAGCCGCGCCAATAGCCGATCATGACGAGGCCAGGCAGCACGAAAATGATCGCCGAGAGCGTGCCGCCCGCGGAGGCCACAGTCTGGACGATGTTGTTCTCGCGGATGGTGCCGGTGTTGAAGAGCCGGAAGATCCCCATCGAAATAACTGCCGCAGGGATCGACGACGCGATGGTGATGCCGACGCGCAGGCCGAGATAGACATTGGCCGCCGTGAAAACGACCGCGATCACCGCGCCCAAAATGAGAGCGCGAAGGCTCAGCTCTTTGTCCAGCATTGGGTCCTGTCCCCTTTTGAGGCGTTATAACCTTCGCGACGCCTTCGGCGAGGCTTTGCGACGAAACGCTTTTAGGCGCCGCGCCGGCGCCCATCGTTAGGGCAAGTTGCGGAAACGAACGGAGTTTTCCACAGCGACGGTTCCCCGCGCAGCCACTGCTGCGAAGGCGCAGGCAGCGTGGTCTAGGAAAACGAGGCGAACCCGCCTACCTGTTCGGCCATAGCAGGAGCCAACGAAATGATCGGTTCGATCACCCGCCTCGACGATGAAGATGACAAAGACAAGAACCCGGCGGACGGCCGCAATGCGCCAGACGTCATCGAAAAAGCGCTGTTCGAAGCGCGCGTCGTGATGCTGACGGGCGAAGTGAACGATATCCAGGCGCGCCGCGTGACGGAGCGCTTGTTCGCCCTCGCCGCGCAGAACGCCAATCCGATTACGTTTGTGATCTCCTCGCCCGGCGGCCACGTCGAAAGCGGCGACATGATCCATGACGTGATCAAGTTCATCAACGCGCCTGTCCGCATGCTCGGCACCGGCTGGGTCGCCAGCGCCGGCGCGTTGATCTATTGCGCCGCTGAGCGTGAAAATCGCTACTGCCTGCCGAACACGCGCTTCTTGCTTCATGAACCGCGCGGCGGCGTTGGCGGTATGGCGTCGGACGTTGAAATCCAGGCGCGGGAAATCCTGCGCATGCGCGAACGTCTGAACCAGATCTTCGCCAACGCGACGGGCCAACCGGCCGACAAGATCAAGCGCGACGTCGATCGCGACTACTGGATGCTGGCCGAAGAAGCGAAGGCCTACGGCCTCGTCGGCAAGATCGTGAAGAGCCAGAACGAAATTCGTTAGGCGCTTTGATCTGATTGAATGGAAAGCCCCGGCCCCACGGTCGGGGCTTTTCGCTTTTCGAGGCCTGAGCTTGTCGAAGGCCGGCACGCAACGCATGGGCCGCCCTTCGACAAGCTCAGGGCTCATAGGCGGTTAGCGCGCCAATTCCGCGTGGTTCGTGCTGGAAATACGCTCTGTGCCGTTGAGCGTAGCGCACAGGAAAACGCCGGCCCACAACGCGATCGACAGTGCGCCGGCGAAGCGGCCGCTGGTGGTGGGCTTTTCGGCTACGTCGAGTTTGACGAAGTAGTGGAACGCCAGCGCGTTCAGCAAACCCAAGACGATCAACCCCATCTTCGGCAAGAAGTACGTGTGCACGCCGACGGCGATCGGATCGAAAAGCAGGAGCACGATGCCGCTGGTGAGCGCGACAATCGTGCTTCCGATCGACCACGGCAAAGCGAGCCTTGCGAGCTTGCGCAGATTGATCTCGCGCATCACGCCGATGATCCGCAGATCAACGATGAGGATCGAGCCGAAGAGTATGGCGGCTGAGGCCACGTGCGCAAACACGAACAGCCAATCGAAATCCTCGAAGCGGTAGAAGAAAACGCGTAGCTCGGTTGCGCTCAGCCACAGCAGAAAAGCGTCAAACCAGGGGACGCTGAAATCGCTGTACGGGTTCATTGCGCGTGTGTTGCCTCCACCAGCGCGCGAAGCTGAGCTGCCTTGGCTTCGAACTCAACGTCGGTCGCGCGCGGCGGGTTAGGCGGTGTCAGCGGTTCAACGAAAACGCGAAGTTCGGCGACGATGGCGGCGGCCTGCGCAAGGCGCGGGTCCGTGCCTTGGTGGGCGGCGAGGATGTCGCTCAGGCGAAAGATAAAGCCCCGCGCGTCGTGATACTCGATGAAGCTGCCGACGCGGCCACCGATGAGCGCGTTGCGATATTCTTGGCTGGCGACATTGGCGGTGTCGGCGACGACGCCGAGCACGAATTCGTCTGACGCCCACTTCTCAGCCGGGATGAGATCGCGGGCGGCGTGGACTTTGGCGAGCGCTGCGTCGAAGGCGGTGCGGAAGGTTTGAGAATTGTTTTCCCGCGCAGCCAAGCCTTCGAGGGCGATCAAGTCGCGATCGAATTGCTGACCGTTACGGTGGACGATGATCGGGATCATGTCGCTATAGAGTTCGCGCACCGGGTGGCCGAAATGCGGGAGCGCGTTTTGCGTCTGGCCGGCCTGCATAAGCTCTCGGCCGACTTGTAGGTGGCCTTCGATGAGCACCAGACGCATCGCGAAGTCGGCATCCTCGTTCGCGGCGTTGGTCGATGGGGCCGGCGCCATGTCGTGCTCGGCTTCGCGTTGGCCGCACGCGGCGACAGTGAGGGAGAGCGCAAGCGCCAAAGGCAAAAGGATTTTCATGCTGTCGCTCTACTCTTGTTGCGAACGACACGCAACTGCGTAGCGGGCGCCAGTTCGTTTGGCCCTGCGGCGAGCGCAACGCCCGCCAGGCCAAAGAGCGCCTGCAGCGAGGCATTTAGCGCGCCAGTGTAGGCGTTGAGACTGAGCGTCTTAGCTGTGAGCACGCGCCATTCGCCGCCCTGCCCGGCATAGGCGGCGATCGGCGTTTGGTCCTCAGCGATGGCGCACATGTCCGGCACGAGACGCTGAAACAGTGCGAGCGTGTCGGCGCGTGTGAGTTCGGGCGACGCCAGGAAGATCACATTCAGGCGCGCGCTGCTCGCGGCGATGAGGTCGAGCTCCCATTGCACGCCCTTGCCAGTATTGGGGCACATCACGACGCACTTCGATGCATCGACGAGACCGCGCACCACATCCTGCCAACCATTGCCGCGCTCAGGCACAAACACGCGCGCAGCGCCGAGCGGCGGCACGGGATCGCGTGGATCGCCAATGGCGAGAACGGGGCCGTACGGTGAGCCGTGTTCGAGCAGGAGTTCATCGAGCGTGCGCGAGCGGCTGATACCAGCAGGCCAGCGCGCAAAGGCGTCGCCTCCAGTGACTGGGACGCGGTCGTCGTCTTGATTGAACGAGCGAAGGAAGACGATCGGCGCGCGCGTATCCCACTCGCGGACGCTTTGATAGAGCGCAGTGGCGCGCGCGTCGGCGCGGCGAGCGACAAGGTTTCCCGCACCGAAAATGTTGGCGACGAGCAAGGCGATCATCACTGCGAGGACCGCGCCAAGAGCCAGTGGATTGTCGAACTCGGAGAACGAGCCGATGAAAGTCGGCAACACCAGAATGACGATGAGGCCAACGTTGAGCAAAGCCACCGCCAGATAGAGAAAGCTCGCAGCCATACGGTTTTTGCCGACATAGGACAGGAAAGCCGGCAGGCCGAGTTGCCGGCGCAAGGTCATAAGAAGCGCGCGCGATGACGTGCGCCAACCGCGCACTGCAAAGAAGTTTTCACGCGATGTGGTGAGCTGCCACCAACCGTGGCGCAGAATTTCATAACCGATAGCGCTGCCGATCACGCCAAGCACGCCCAACCAAAATCCCTCATTGCCAGGCAAACCGATGTCGGCGCCAAAGAGCATCAGGATCGCGTTGAGGACGCCTGCGATCGTGAAGAAGAGAATGTAAAGCGCGAAGCCGACGAGCAGCGCGCCAGTAACGCGGCGATGCAAGACGTCGCCGAGCGCGCCAGTGAGCGTGAGGAACAAAAATGTCGGCAGCACACCGACGAAAAGTCCGACCAAAACGCCGAGCGGCATGAGCGCGATCTGCATCAGAGTTCCACTGAGCAAAATGATGCCGCACCCAACGAGGATCGCGGAGACCAACGCGAACGCGATCAGCACCATGTACGACGCGCCGAAGGCCCGCACGAAGCGATGGCGAACATAGGCGTTGGCGGCGCTATCGATCGAAGTTGCTGTCGTCATTGGCGAAGCACTCCTGCAGTGAAGTTTCGCCAATACAGGTGTTTGTGAACGCCCTGTAACCGGAACATTGCTTGTCAGCCTATGTCGAACGGCCGGTTCTGACAGAAAAGCAAGAAAAACAGGGTGTTTTTGACTGTATTCGTCTAGCGCGCGCCCAATTCTCGCCTTGTGAAGAAGTAGAAACGCCCTCGTGTCCGCACGTGCTGCGAGCGGGTCCACACCAACATGATTTTTTTCAACCACGGCGCGTCGATACGCGCCGCGCGCTGTAGAGAGACCAAGATGGCCGCTCGCTGGATCGGGCTTACACGCTCGAGCAAGAAGACTTCACGCGGACGCGCAAAGGCGCCCGCGTTCAAACATTCGCTGCACGCTTTTGGCGCGGGCGGTGTTCTCGTTCTCGCTGCAGCGATGAACTTCGCCCTCTATCCGGACGCGCTCGCTGCGGTTGTAAGCGGTGAACGGCCGATCATTGGTTTCGTTCCGGCGGAACCTTCTGGAACAACATTGTCGACTGAACAGCCTCGCGTCCTCAACGAAGACGAAGTTCGTTTGCTCGCCGCCACCGTGTGGGGCGAAGCGCGCAGCGAAGGTGAAGGCGGCATGCGCGCTGTTGCGCACGTGATGGTCAACCGCATCGGGCCGCGCTTTGGCGAAGATCTTTCGACGGTGATTTTGTCGCCGAAGCAATTCTCCGTGTGGAATCGCAACGATCCGAACCGCCGCATCGTGCAAAATTTGGCGCGCGATCCGTCCAGCATTGCGACCGATCCCGAATGGCTCGTTGCTGACCGCGTGGCGCGTGAAGTGCTGAGCGGACAATCCGTCGACCCGACCAGCGGCGCCCTCTTCTATCACACGCGCGGCGTTCGCCCGCGTTGGGCGCGCGTAGGTCAAGGACGGCAAACGCTTGGTCAGCACATCTTTTATGCGGACGTCCCCGACCCGGGCGTTCGCGACACGCCGCGCATGATCAACGTAGCGCAGTTCTTGAGCGAAGCGCTGCCCGGCGGCGAACGTCGCCAAGCCGCTTCACAACGGCGCGGGCCACGCGCTGGACGGGTCAACGGCGTGATCCAGTACGCACCTGCAAGCGCGGAGCGTCAGGAGCTGCCGAGCGAAAGCGCCATTGATGTCAACGCGGCAGCCCCGCCTACAATCAATGGCGGCCCGGTTGTTACGCCCTCGCCGATCGATGCGGTCACGCCCATCGGCGTCAGCGCGAGCGCGCCGTAGCAGCCGTTCTCGATCAGAATTGAAATTGAAAGAGGCGCGACGCAAGTCGCGCCTCTTTTGTGTTTATCGCCACGTCTGAACGAAGTCGGCCAAGTTCGGGAGCACGTCGACAAGGCCGTGCAGCAGAATGACCAGGAGCAGAGATTTCGTGCGCGCGTAGATCAGGCCAAAGGTGAGCCCGATCGGTGAGAGCACGGCGATGGTGTGCGCGATGACTTGCAGCGGATCGGTGCTCCAGCCGTCGACGCCGGGACCGCCGCGCATGAACAGGCCCGGCGCGTGCGCGAGGCCGAAGATGAGCGACGTGACGATCACGCCTGCCCAGGCCGAGTTGAACCACGATGTGAGTCGCGTTTGCAGAACGCCGCGGAAGAGGAATTCCTCGCATGCGCCGGCTTCAAGCGTGATCCAGATGAAGCCGAGCGGCACGGCCCAGATCATCGTGTCAAACGTCGGCGGGATGCCGGAGATCAGCTTGAGGCTCGGCGTGATGACGCAAACGAGCGCCAGGATGATCAGGCCGAGGACGATCAGCGTGCGCCAGAATTTACGGCCGCTGAGGCCAAGCTGCGTGATCGGGCCGAGCTTGGCGCCCAGCACAAGCAACAAAATCGCCGGCAGCACGATGTGAGCACCGAGCTTCAGCGCGAGAACGAGCAGCTCTTGCTGTTGGCCCTCGGGCAGCGCTTGGCGCGCCCAGGTCATGCCGAAGCCGAGAAAGAGGATCGCGTAGAGCGCGAGATAGACGATCATCGAGCCGCTTTCGATCGCGGGGCGCTTTACTTCAATGCGTGGTGCGTTGGCGCCAATAGTGAGCAGCCAGGCGATGCCGCCGAGGCCGAGGCCGAAGATGAGCGCGACGAGGACGCCCGTGCTCCAATCGCCGCCGGTGGCGTAGAGGTACGCGGTCGAGCCGCCCCAAAGCAGTGCGTATGCGAGCGCGGCGATGATCGCCGCACCCTTCCCTGTGGTGGCCGCAGACATAAACCGAGTTCTCCTGTCGTTGGGCAGGAGATGCGGGTGACGGTGCTCGCGGATGCAGGCGGCGCGGCCAAAACAAAAACGCCGGCACGAGGCCGGCGTTTCCGTTTGAGTTTGTAGAGAGCCTTAGTGGCTCTCGCCGCGCCAGACTTGCTTGTACGAAAGGTAGAGTAAGCCCGCGAGCACGATCAGGAACGCCAGCACCACAAGGCCAAGGCGCTTGCGTTGCTCCATGTGCGGATCGGCTGACCATTGCAGGAACGTCGCCACGTCGGTCGCGTATTGCGCGACGGTTTGTGGCGTTTCTGGATCTGCGTACGGCACGGCGCCATCGGCAAGCGGCGGCGCCATCGCGAGACGGCCACCCGGGAAGTATGGGTTGTCGTGCAGCGTGCCTTCGCTTTCACCGGTGAAGCCCATCAGCAGCGAGCGCACATAGCGCGCGCCGCCGTGGCGAGCCGACGTGATCACTGAAAGGTCCGGCGGCGCAGCGCCACCGTTCGAGGCGCGCGCGGCGATCTCGTTCGGGAACGGGCGACGGAAGTGATCGGAGATGCGGCCCGGACGCTCGGTCAGCTGACCTGACGTCGGATCCACGTCCGTGATCATGTGGCTCGAGGCAATAGCGCGGATGTACGGGTTGTCGGTGACTTCGACGAAGGCGCCGCCGTGTTCGGGACGGCCAACGTGCGGCTCCATCGCGCCGGTCTCATGGTTGCGCACCATGTAGAGCGCAAACGGACCGCCCTCTTCGCCGAGGTGGCGATAGGCAAGGTGATCCATCGAGTGACAGTTGGAGCAAACCTGGTTGTAAACTTGGAAGCCGCGTTGAACGGCCGCCATGTCATACGAGCCAGTCGGGCTCTCGAATGAGAAGGGATACTTCTCAGGATGCTCGGCCTCGGCTGCGGCCCAAGCCACACCGACTCCAGCCACGATGAGCGCCGCAGCGGCGGAAAGTGCGCGCAACATTACGATGCCCCCTGCGTGACGGGCTTTGCGATCGTATCCGGCACGCGCTCAGGCCGCTCACGCAAGCCCAGCACCGGCAGGATCACAAGGAAGAAGAGGAAGTAGTAGATCGTCAGCAGCAACGAGAAGTTCGTCACCGTGAAGCGCGCCGGCGAATGACGCTCGACCGTGAAGAACGGGGTGGCTTGAGCGACCTCTTCCTTCACTTCGATGATGTGCTCTTCGAGCAGTTCTGAAGTGTCGCCGTCGACGGCGCGCGTTTCCGTGCTGCCGCCGGTAACGCCGGTGATGACGCCGCTCGTTGCGCCGTGGCGCGTTACGGATGTCATCGAGGCGCCTTGCGAGCGCATTTCGGCGACGGCGGCGTCAGCAGCTTGCTGCCACTCCGACTCGCTCGCGGCTTCGACCGGATGCTCAGTGACTTGGCCGCCGGTGACCCAGGTCATCGTCGCCGAGAACTGGCCGGCCTTCAGCAGGATGCGGCCTGGGTTCTGACCACCGCACCAGCCGAGGCCGAAGCAGACGATCGCAAAGATCACGAAGAACTGACGCGCGATCGGGCGATAGCGCATGGAGCGCACGCGCGATGTGTCCAGCCACGGCAGGATGAACAGCACGCCGATCGAGGCGAACATCGCCAGGACGCCGGCGAGCTTTGAGTCAATCGGGCCGATGTTGAAGTCGAACGCGCGCAGGATCGCGTAGAACGGCAGCATGTACCATTCAGGAACGATTTCCGGCGGCGTCTGCAGCGGGTTGGCCGGGATGTAGTTGTCGGCGTGGCCGAGCGCGTCCGGCATGTAGAACACGAACACTGCGAACAGGATCACGAACAACGTGGTTGCGAAGAGATCCTTGATGGTGGCGTGCGGCGTGAACGGCACGGTGTCAGCCTTCGACTTCACGTCGACGCCGACCGGGTTGTTCTGCCCTGCTTCGTGCAGCGCCCAAACGTGGAGGCCGACGACGCCGGCGATCACGAACGGCAGCAGATAGTGCAGCGAGAAGAAGCGGTTGATCGTCGGTTGGTCGACCGAGAAGCCGCCCATCAGCCAATTCTTGATGCTCTCGCCGATCAGCGGCAGCGCGCCCAAGAGGTTGGTGATGACGGTCGCGCCCCAGAACGACATCTGACCCCAAGGCAGCGTGTAGCCGAGGAAGCCGGTTGCGATCATCAGCAGATAAATGACGCAGCCCAAGATCCAGAGCAGTTCGCGCGGGGCTTTGTATGAGCCGTAGTAGAGGCCGCGGAACATGTGGATGTAGACGGCGAGGAAGAACATCGACGCGCCGACCGAGTGGATGTTCTGAATGAGCCAGCCGAACGGCACGTCGCGGTTGATGCGCTCAACGCTCGCGAACGCGAGGTTCACGTGCGGCACGTAGTGCATTGCGAGCACGATGCCAGTGACGATCTGCACGATGAGGCAGAGGCTCAGCATCGCGCCGAACGTCCACCAATAGTTCAAGTTACGCGGCGTCGGGTAAGCGACGAAGCTGTCGTGCGCGAGCCGGACGATCGGCAGGCGCCGATCGAGCCAGCGCGTGATGCCGGATTTCGGCTCGTAGGTGGAAGGTCCGCTCACTTAGCGCTCCAAACTTAGCCGATGCGAATGGTGGTGGGGTTGGTGAACACGTACGGCGCCACCAAGAGATTCTTCGGCGCCGGACCGCTACGAATGCGGCCTGACGTGTCGTAGACCGAGCCGTGGCACGGGCAGAACCAGCCGTGATACGCGCCTTCGGCAAACGTCGGGATGCAACCCAAGTGCGTGCAGCTGGCTTGCAGGATGAGCCATTCGGCTTTGCCCGGCGCGCCGTCTTCTTGAACGAGACGATCGGCGTCGTGCTGCGGATCTTTCAGGGTTGCATAGTCATCGCGCTGTGCTGAGGCGATTTCATCGGCGGTGCGGTGACGCACGAACACCGGCTTGCCCTGCCACATCGCTTTGATTTGCTGGCCTTCGACGATCGCGGTGAGATCGACTTCCGTCGTCGACAGCGCGCGCGTGTCGGCGGCGGGATTCATCTGATCGATGAACGGCCAGACCGTCGCTGCAACGCCAACGGCCGCAACCGATGCGCCCGCAATGTAGATGAAGTCGCGCCGGGTGGTGTCACCGTCGTGCGCGCTATGAGCTGCTTCAGCCACTGCTGATGATCTCCCGGCCTTGGTTCGCCGGTGAAGCTAGGCTAGTCCGGGGTCGACAGCGCGCGGCGGGACGCCGCAGCCGCTCATTCGAACTCCCCGATTCAACCTCGATTCCCCGGCGTTGGAGGCCATAACGTGCGGCTCGCTCTCTATCAACCTGACATCCCGCAAAATCTCGGCGCGGCACTTCGCCTCTCTGCCTGTCTCGGGGTGGCCTTGGACGTGATCGAGCCGTGTGGGTTTCCGCTTACCGATACGTCGATGAAACGAGCGGCGCTCGACTACGGGGATAAAGCGCAGGTGACGCGGCATGCGAGCCTGAGCACGTTTCAATCGATGCCAGAGCGCAATGATGGGCGCTTAGTGCTGGTTGAGACC
This sequence comes from Terricaulis sp., assembly GCA_040080935.1. Lineage (GTDB taxonomy): Bacteria > Pseudomonadota > Alphaproteobacteria > Caulobacterales > Aquidulcibacteraceae > Vitreimonas. Next base: position 281 of record JBEBHI010000029.1, on the reverse strand, counting down.
GATGGCGCGGTGAATTTCCAGAGCTTCTCGTTTTCCACAGGCGATACTCTGGTGCTGGGTCGCGAGAGCGCCGGGTCGTCCGGGGAACTTTACGCAGCGGCGCAGGCAAGCGTGCGCGTGCCTATGGTGATGGGATTGCGCTCGCTCAATGTGATCACTGCCGCAACTGTGGTGCTGACTGAGGCCATGCGGCAGACCGGGGCTTGGGAGAAGTTGACGTGAAGATAGACGCGCTGTTGCGCCCCCTCCTCTCGAGAGGAGGGGGTTGGGGGTGGGGTGAT
>JBEBHI010000321.1:0-1786 GCA_040080935.1 Terricaulis sp. | reverse complement strand
TTCTTCGAAGGTGGCGACAACGTCACGATGCGCGAGCAAGGCTGGCAGGAATTGCTCGGCAAGCTGGACAAGTTCCTAGCTGAAGGCGCTTAGCGCCAACGGAGATCACAACATGAAGAAATATCTCGCCGTCTTCACCGGCAACACCGCCGCGCACGAGCGCTCCGGTTGGGACAAACTAAACGACGCCGATCGCGCAGCTCGCCAATAAAAAGGCATCGCCGCTTGGGGCGCGTGGATGGAAAGAAACAAAGCTTCGGTGGTCGAGAACGGCGCACCGCTTGGCACGACCAAGCGCACCGGTCTCAATGGCATCACCGACATCAAGAACAATTTGGCGGCCTATCTGGTCGTGCAGGCAGAGTCACACGAAGCGGCGGCGAAACTCTTCGAAGATCATCCGCACTTCACGATTTTTCCGGGTGAAGCGGTCGAGATCATGGAGTGCTTGTCGATCCCGGGGCAGTAAATGTCCGGGCGTCGCCCTTCGACAAGCTCAGGGTGACGCCCCGTCTGACGCTTGCGCCACTCTCCCAATAGCGTCAGCCTGAGCCTGTCGAAGGCAAGCGGGCCACGAGAATGGCAACACCAACACAGATCACAATTGCGCTCGACGGCGACGACACAGTCTCCGGGCTATGGCTCGCCCCACCGAACGCGAAGGCCACTGACGTCTTCGCGCATGGCGCAGGAGCCGGCATGGCGCACAAGTCGATGACGGCGATCGCGGATGGCTTGGCGGAGCGGGGCATCGCCACGTTGCGCTACAACTTTCTCTACATGGAGCGTGGCTCTGGTCGTCCGGACTCACCGGCGCTTGCTCACCAAGCGGTGCGCGCCGCCGTCGCCAAAGCAAACGAACTCGCGCCTAAGCTACCGCTGTTCGCGGGCGGCAAGTCGTTCGGCGGGCGCATGACTTCGCAAGCGCAGGCCCTTGATGCGCTACCGAACGTGCGTGGCCTCATTTTCTTCGCCTTCCCGCTACATCCGGCGGGCAAACCCAGCGACGAACGCGCCAAGCACTTGGACGATGTCGCGATCCCGATGCTTTTCCTGCAAGGCACGAACGATGCGTTGGCGGCGCTCGATCTGCTGAAGCCCGTCGCGAAGAAGCTTGGCAAACGCGCCACGCTCGCCCTCTTCGAACATGCAGATCACAGCTTCCACGCGCCCGCGAAGAGCGGCCGCAAGGATCCCGAAGTGTTGAAGGAAATTCTCGATACAGCTACTTCGTGGATCGCCGAGCGCGTTTAGCCAAACTGCTTCGCGTAAGCCTCAGGCTTGAACCCAACCAGCAACATCCCGCCCGCATCCAGCACCGGCCGCTTGATCATGCTGGGCTGCTCCAACATCAGCGCGATCGCCTTCTTCTCCGTCACGCTCTCACGCTGCGCATCCGGCAGCTTGCGGAACGTCGTCCCGGCGCGGTTGAGCAAGATTTCCCAGCCGACTACCTTGGCCCACCGCTCTAACGACGCCTTATCGATCCCCTCCGCTTTGTAATCATGGAACGCATACGCGACGCCGTGGTCGTCCAACCACGTGCGCGCCTTCTTCATCGTGTCGCAGTTCTTGATCCCGTAGATCGTTACGCTCTTGCTCTTGGCCATGGGCGGTTTATGCCAAAGACAACGGAGGAACGTCCATGGCCGATAAGCTTACCTTCTACACCAATCCGATGTCGCGCGGTCGCATCATCCGCTGGATGCTGGAGGAAGTCGGCCAGCCGTATGAAACCGAAATTCTCGGTTACGGCACAAGCATGAAGGGCCCTGAGTATCTCGCT
>JBEBHI010000028.1:0-24836 GCA_040080935.1 Terricaulis sp. | reverse complement strand
AGGTGCGCGGCGCCGAGGAGTGCATCCATCGGATCGTACACTTGGGCGATGACGTTGGTTTCTTCGCCCGTATAGACAACGCGGAGCGCTTGGCCAGATGGCGTCTCACCGGTCTTGCCGATCAGCAATGCGCGCGGCTGACGGCCCGAGTACGGATAACCGACTTGGTAGCAATACTGGTTCGAGACGACACGCGGCTCAACGGCCATCAGGTCGCCGTTCACCGACAGGCGGCTCGCTTGCATCACCGGCGGGATCGCGACCACAGCTTGGCTGATGATCGAGGTCACGGATTCCGGCGACGTGTCCGAGCAATTTTCAACATAGAAGAACGGGCGCGCCGTCAGATCTACGACGTTGTACTGGAGGCCAGCGAACGTGGCGTTCGGCAGCGCGTTCAAATCGGTTTCGACTGCGCTCGCTGCGCCAGCGATCAGCGGCGCAACTTCACCACCGGTGAGAGCGGCAAAACGATTCAGCGGGTTGGAGCCGAGATCTTGCTCGAGCTTCACCGCAACGTTGGAACCTTCGCCATCGGCCGTCACGGTGTAGGTGACGCGGCCTGTGCCGCCATCGGCGTACGCGACCGGTGCGGTCACAGTGTCGCCTTCGGTGGTCGGGGCTTCGGCAATGGTCACGCCTTCAACAACGGTGGCGCCCACCGGCGTTGAGGAGAGACGTGCGAGAACCGTCGGCGCAGGACGCTCGATATCAAGCGTTTGGCTGCGGCTCGCGGTCTTCGGACCCAGGAAGTACAGCGCAGCGCCAAGTCCCAGCACTACGACAACAACGATTATAAGTGTGCGTCCCACAGCGGCCATTTACGCCTGCCCTCCTTGAGCTTCTGCCCCCTCGGCGGCGCTTCACTACCAAATCGGGTGGTATGACCAAACCGAATAATGTGGGAACCAGGGTTGCACCCGGCTGTCCGAGAGCTTTTCCGCTGCGGCGCCACATGCTCTAAGGCCGTGATTCAGCGGAAGGAACGCCGGGAAATGAGCAAGGACGTCACATACGGCGCCTATCTGCGTTTGCCGGAACTTTTGGCTGCGCAACGACCTCAGACTGGCGAGCACGACGAACTTCTTTTCGTCATCCTGCACCAGACGATGGAATTGTGGATGAAGCAGGCCATCCACGAAATCGGCGCCGCGCAAACCGAAGTGAGATCCGGCAACCTCGTACCAGCGTATAAACACCTAGCGCGCGTTTCCCGCATTCAAGCGGTGATGACGCAGACCTGGGACATCCTCGCGACGATGACGCCAGCCGACTACCTCAACTTTCGCAACTTGCTCGGCACGAGCTCGGGCTTTCAATCGGCTCAGTTTCGCGTGCTCGAATACAAGCTCGGCATCAAGGACGACTCTTTCCTCAAATTTCACGACGCTGGCAGCGACGATCGCAAGATGCTCGAAGCCGCGCTCAACGCGCCGAGCCTCTACGACGATGCGCTGCGCCAACTCGCAGGCGCGGGCTTCAACATTCCGAAGTCTGCTTACGAGCGGCCAGCGGGCGCGCCATACGAACCGAGCCAAGCTGTCGAAGATGCGTGGCTCGAAGTTTATCGCGACACAACCAAGTATTGGTCGCTGTACCAGCTCGCGGAAAAGCTCATCGATCTTGACGATGCCTTCCTCACCTGGCGTCACAAGCACGTGCTGACGGTCGAGCGCATCATCGGCCGCAAGCGCGGCACCGGCGGCACCGAAGGCGTCGGCTATCTGCAACAAACGCTGACCCGCCGGGCTTTCCCCGAGATCTGGTCACTCCGGACGAAACTATGAAAAGCTACAAGCACCTCTTCTCACGCGCACTCGCAGCCTCGCCCGGCCGCATTCACTTCGCTGCGCACTCGCACCATTTGTGGCCCGATGTTTCCTTTGATGGACACATCGCGGCATGGGACGACGCAGCGCTGCTGGCGGACCGCAAGTGGGAGAAGGTGTTCGGCGAAGTGATCCCGGAGGCGCAGCGCCACATCGCGGACGAACTCAAGCTCCCTGACCCGCGCACGCTCGCCTTCACGGCAAACACGCACGAATACCTCGGCCGCATCTTCACCAACAAGTGGAACGGCAAACCGATCGACGTGCTGACGAGTGACGGTGAATTCCACTCATTCCGCCGCCAAAGCGCGCGCTGGGAAGAGCGCGGTTTCATCAAGCGCCGCATAGTGCCGTGCGAGCCGTTCAACACATTCACGCAACGGTTTCTCGCCGCCATGCGCGAACAACCGGCTGAGATTGCGTTCCTCAGCCACGTCATGTTCCGCACAGGGTTGCGCTTCGACGGCGCCGAGGAGCTTGCAAGCTATGCTTCGCCCGATGGCCCGTGGGTCGTGCTCGATCTCTATCACTCGTTTATGGCGATGCCGTGCGACTTCTCGAAAATCGCTGATCGCGCGTTCCTGATGGGCGGTGGCTACAAGTACGCGATGGCGGGTGAGAACGCCGCCTATCTGCACGCACCCACCGGCTACGCCCCGCGCCCAACGCAGACCGGCTGGTTCGCCGATTTCGGCGCCATGGAAGGCAAGCAAGGCGAAGTCGGATTCAACAAGGACGGCTCACGCTTCCTCGGCGCAACCTACGATCCAACCGGACTCTATCGGTTCAACGCCATTCGCCGGATGCTCGATAGCGAAGGTCTCGACACCGCCGCCATCGCAAAGCGCTGCGAGACGTTGCGCGCCCAGATCGTGACAGCGATCGAAGCTGGCGAAGCCGGCGGCGCATTGCGCGAGGCTGAATTGCTGAAGCCCAATGCCACCGGATCGCAATCGCGCTTCATCTCATTGCGTCATCCCAAAGCGGTTGAGTGGAAGTCTGCGCTGATGGCGAACAACATCTACACCGACGCGCGCGACGACATCCTCCGCATCGGCGTTGCTCTCTATCACGAAGAAACGGACGTCAGCGCTTTCTCTGCAGGCGCCGCGAAGACGCTCGGCTAGATCACCAAGCGCCAAGCTCGACCAATTGCCGGCGCAGATGCTCAGGCAAATCGGCTCCGCCCTGCGCTTCGCCGAGGTCGGAGGGGGCGTCCTTCACGTCGAGATAGCGCCAACCCTGAAAGGCGCGCCGCGGCTGCGGCACGGTGCGGTAGAGATGGCCCTCCAGATAGAGCCCACAGCGCTCGCCGTGATCGTCCGTCACATCGTCCACGGCGATGATCTTTTGGCGCACACTGATGACGCCCTTAATCACCCAATAGAGCGATCCGCCCTTCAGCAAGTCATCTACGCGCTTCGGCCACATCCGCGTACCGCAGACGGGCGCAACGATTTTTCGCTTTTCTTTCTTGGCGCGCTTGATCTGGCCGATTTGCCACTCAGCCAAATCCTCGACGCTATCAGCGCCGACGCACAACTTTACGATATGAACCGTCACTAAGCGGCAAGTGCCTCAACCTTGCGCCGCAAGGCAAGTGTCACGCGCACGCCATCCAGAAGTCTTTGCTCTTCCGCTGCGACTTCGCCGTCAGCATTGGCGATCGCGACGAGGTAATCATAGACGCGCTGGCGTGCGTCGTCTGACAGCACGTTCCGCAACAAGCCCGCGAGAATGTACGGATCGTCGGGCACGCGGTTGCCTTTGACCACCGCTTCGAACTCAGCAACGTCGAAGCCTGGAATGAGCTGGCCGCCGAGGCGGTTCGCTGTTTCGATCTCTGCGGGGTCCACTTTGCCGTCAGCGCGGATCATCGTCGCGGCAAGCGCGTAGCACGCCTTCATGACATCGACCTGATCGCCGGGATCAGGAATGCCGGCTTCCGCAAGCAAACTGCGTACGCCCGGCGTATTCGGAAACACGAACAAGCCGCGCACCAAGCCGTACGTGATGAAAAGCGGATTGGCGACCAGCGCCACCGGGCTGAACCAGCCAACGAGAAACGACAGGCCCTGCTGCTTATAGATTTCGCTACGCACGCATGGCACGCAGCCGACAAGGCGTTTGTGACCAATGACGTACGCGATCACCATGCCGCGCACGTACGGCACGTTCGCGCGCGTCTGCAGATTGCGGCGATTGCAATACGGGCACGGATAATCAATCTCGCCTTGCGTGGCGTATCCTGTGTCTTTGGCCATGGATCTCCCCCTCCAGTCCCCGGAGGAGTTTAGCGCGGCTTTGGCGCTGCGCTAGATCAATTACCGTCCGGATCATCCGCGTCGGCGCGCGTCTCGCGCATCAGCGCTGCAACTTCTTGCACCATGGGCTCTCCGCTCGCGGCCATCCCTCGCTCCACGCCGCTGAAATCGGCGTCGCTCTTGTTCTGCGACAGTTTGCGTTTGGCTTCGACACGCTCGGCCTTGAGCGTGAAGCCGATGAAACCGCGCAGCAGCGCATCGATGTAAGCTCGCGGCGCGTCCTCGATGGTCCACGGTGCGGCGCGACCGTGTTCGTGCACGGATGACAGATGCCGCACCAACGCCTCCAAGCGCGCCGGATCGTCGAACCATTCCACGTCGCCGGTGAGATGTACGACTTCGTAGTTCCAGGTCGGCACGGTCTTACCGTGCTCGGCTTTCGACGGATACCAGCCTGGCGTCACGTACGCTTCGGAGCCCTTCAGCACGATCAGGCCTTTGCCGGGCCCCTGTTTCCATTGCGGATTGGCGCGGGCGATGTGGCCCGTCGCGATGCGTTTCTCCGCGTCCCATAAAATCGGAACGTGCGACGCGACAGGCGCCCCGTCAGCGTCAATCGTGATTAGCGTACTGGACCAGCGCCGCGAGAGACGTGCAATTATCGCGTCTGCATCGCTCGCCGCAAAGTGCTGAGGAACATACACGACTTACTCCGCCGCGACCGCCGTTGCCTGTGAGGCATCCTGCTGGCGTCGCGCCCACTCCGCTTTGATCGAAGCGCTAGTCTTCCGCGACCCATCCGGACTCCAGCCCGGCGGGCCGAACACATAGCCGAACACATCCTTGATCGACTTCGCGTGCGTCACGTCGCGCCAAATACCCGCCCATTCGTGAAACGCGATACGGAATGGATTGAACGTGCCGAGCTGGCTGACAATGCCGTAGTGCGGCTTCTCTTTCGCGTCTTCGGGCACGAACGTTCCGAACATGCGGTCCCAAATGATCAGCACGCCGGCGTAGTTGGCATCGAGATATTGCGCGTTGGTGGCGTGATGCACGCGGTGATGCGAGGGCGTGTTGAATATCCACTCGAACGGCCCCATCCGATCGATCAGCTCGGTGTGAATCCAGAACTGATAGACGAGGCTGATTGACGAGAACATCAACACCATCAATGGCGGGAAGCCGATATAGAGCAGCGGCAGCCAGAAGATGAAATTTAGCCCGAGCGTGCCGGTCCAGGTTTGGCGTAGCGCCGTCGTCAGATTGTAGTGCTGCGACGAGTGATGGACGATGTGGCTCGCCCAGAAAAACCGGCGCTCATGCGCGATGCGGTGAAACCAATAATACGCGAGATCTTCGGCAAAGAAGCACGCGACCATCACAGGCCAAGTCCAACCCAGATTGAACAGGCGAAACTGATAAACGCCGAAATACGCCAGCACCATCAGCCCGCCGACGGCGATTCCGAACACGCGATTGCCAAAGCCCATGGCGAGGCTTGAGGCGCTGTCTCGATATTCGTAGCGACCTTTCTTGACGAACTTCACGACAATCATCTCGATGATGATGAGCAGCACGAAGCCAGGCACCGCGTAGGTGATGATCGGTGGAATTTCGAACGGCGCTACTGGTGGCGTCACGGTTTTCCTCCGCCGCCGCTGAACTCGTTCAGCCAAGCGGGCGAGTCGTCGAGACGCATCTTTAGCGGCGGGAACCCGGTGTCGGCAAACGTTGCGTTCAGACGCCGTGCCTTGACGTCGAGCTTCACCGCGTTCGCAGGTGCAAAACGAGCGCTCACGTCCGCGCCCATGACACGCGCGACCATCACCCGGCCATCGCTCAGACGCGCCAAAGCTGTGCGGCCATTCTGCGCGATCACAGCGCCGTCGACGCGCACGCCCTCTGCGTCGGCAAGGCGCGTCAGCTCGCCATCATCGATCCGCGCCGACATGCGAAAGCCGAGCACCGCAGCGACGCCGATCATCAGCAGCACGACTGCGGCCGATCCGCCAAGCTCGATGAGCTCTGCGACGCCGAAAGGATTTTCAAACTGCATCAGCCGGTCAATCCGAGCACAACGACGAGGATCGTGAAGATGAGCGCCACGATATAAGAGAAGACGAGCATGAAGGCCGTGCGCCACGTCGCCGACCACCAGCCTAGCGCATAGGCCCCCTTCAAGTGGAACCACATGTGAACGGGAAGAGCGAGCAACAGCCACGCCGACGCCCAGCCAATGAATGATATCTCGCCAAGCAACACTGCCGCTGAAAACAAGATCGCCGCGAACGCCAGCGCGTAGAGCGCGTACGCCATGTGATCGTAGAGCGTCACGCCCCGCTTCCACAAAAACAGCAGCATGATGAACGGCAGAGACAGCGGCGCCAGCAGGAACGAGTATTTCGAAGCCGCGTCCTGGATTTGATAGAGCGCAAAGTCCGGATTCTCGAACTTGCGGCGGACGCGCTCGTTCAGTTCGTCATTGCCGCGAATGACCGTGAAATCGTCCGATTGCGCGATCTCGCGCATGAGATCCTGCCAAGTTTGAACTTGCGGCTCCTCCTCAGCTGGAGCTGGAGGCGCGGCAGGCGGGGTCACAGTCGTTGCGCCCGCTGGCGCTGGAGGCGTTGCCGGCGCCTCAGTCGTCGCGGGGGGTTGATCACCTCCAACCTCGATCTGAATCGGACCGTTGCTTGCCGCGGCCCGTTGCTCAGCACGCGTCGCGGCGGCTGCGCGTTGGCTTTCAAGCCGCGTGATATGCTGTTGCGCCAAGGTCACCGCGTTCTCGGCGAGCCGGACTTCAAGGCCCGCCGGCTGATCCGGATCTGGATGCGCGCGTGCGTTCGCCAGTTCCTGGTGCGCCTGCGCCAATTCTTCGCGCGCCTCACGCATGTCGTCCTCACTGACGACTTGCGACGCACCGTCATTCACGTTCACCGGCGCGTTGATGGTCGAGAACGCGAAGAACATGAGGAAGATCGAAAACAGGAACGTCGTCAGCGGCGCGAGGTAACGTGCGCGTTTGCCGAACACGTAGTTGCGCGTCAGCGTCCCTGGCCGGAACAGCACCATCGGGAGCGTGCGCCAGGTCTTGTTGTCGAAGTGATAGAGGTTGTGCAGGAACTCGCTGAGGACGTGCGTGAGCTTACGGATCGGGTGCGCGTGCTGGCCGCAATTACTGCAGAAACGCCCGGTCACCGGCGTGTCGCAGTTCGGGCAATTGCCCGAGCCTGGCTCGCCGCCCTCGCGACCCTCCAGTGCAGCACCCACAGTGCCCGCCGTCGCCAAGGCGCCAGCTGCTTCGAATTCCCCGCTCATGGTTCAGAGTCTCCCGCGCGAAGCGGGCCGGATCAAGCCCGTGCGTCGCGGCGCGAGGGGCCCTCTGCACCGGTTTCGCCGTCCAGGCGCTGCAGAAAGCCCAATTCGCCGCGAGCGACAGCCGTTGGCTCGCGCCGGGGGGCAGCGGCCGGGGCGCATTTCTTGGCGTCGCAAGTCAGAGCTTCCAGGCCCTCGCCTTCGACGGCCAGCGCCGCCAGGCCTTCGGCCTCCTCAATGGTGCGGGCCCAGACGTAAATCGGGGCGACTGCGGTCTCGAAACGACGTGGCCAATTCTTCGCGCGGCGATCGAGACGGGCCTCCACTACCACGCGCCAGAACGGCATATGCGCGCGCGCGAGTTTTGCGCGATAGAGGTACGCCCAAATCCGACTGAGGCCGCGCTTCAGTTTCAAGAATTCCACTCCGGCTTACGCTTCTCAAGAAACGCTGCGAGCCCTTCACGTCCTTCCGATGATGCACGCCTTTTTGCAATTCGGCGAGCCGTTTCCTTCAGCAGATGATCGTCGATTGCATGCGTCGCGACATGGCGCACGAGCGCTTTCGAGTCCGCAACGGCGCCGGGCGCGGCGGCGAGCATCAATTCTGACAAATGTTCCATCATCGAAGTCAGACCGGCTTCGTCATCGACCGTGTACTGCGTCAGCCCGATCTTCTCGGCGTACGCGCCGTCGAAGCCTTCAGCTGTCGCGAAGAGCGCGCGCGCCATGCGCGGACCAATCGCTTCGATAACGTACGGTGAGATGGTGGCTGGCGTGAGGCCCAAACGGACTTCACTGAAGCGGAATTTCGCAGTCCTCACGGCAACAGCAACATCGCATGCCGCGACCAGCCCGCCGCCGCCGCCCATCGCTGCGCCCTGTACCAGCGCCACGGTCAGCTGAGGCAGATCGTGCAGATGCTTCAGCATGCGTGCGAGTGACAGCGCGTCGGCTTGATTGTCTTCCTCGTCGCGTTCGCCTCCGCGGCGCATCCAGTCAATGTCCGCGCCCGCGCAGAATGTCTCGCCCGCGCCGCGAATGAACACCACCCGGACGTGATCGGCGCCTTTCAAGCTCTCAAAGTGCTCGCTGAGGCCCGCGATCATCAATTCGTCAAAGGCGTTGCGCTTGGCCGGACGGTTCAGCGTGACGACCGCGATACCCTCGCTTGAAACGTCGAGCAGCGCGGGTTCCGGTTCGAGGCTCATGCAGCGGCTCCCAGGATGCGCACCAACGCCTCGGAGCGCTCCTCCTCCGGCGTTTCGTAGAGGTTCAGCGATTGGACGCCAGCGAAGAAATACTCGAAATCCTCGGGCGGATCGGCTTGTTCGATGAACACCGGCACCAACCGCTTCTTGTAGCGGTCCGCCAAGTAGATCTCGCGCTTCACATGATCGCTCTCAAACGCAGCCTTCGAGCACATCACGACAACACCCCCCGCAGCTTTGATCGCGCGCACGATTTCGCCGGCCCATCCGTCGCCAGCGTTGATGCCTTGCTGATCCAGCCAGAACTTGCGGCCGGCGCGCTTGGCGGCTTCCACCAGCGGCAGCACCGTCATGTCATTGGCGCGTGCGTAGGAGACGAACACAGCGTCCGAAGGCGGCGTCGCCCCACGTGGACGGCGCGCGCGCGGGCGCGGCACGTTGCGCGGCAGCGCTTCGGTCTCAGACTTCTTGTTGAACAGCCCAAACACGATCTGGCCGACCACGCCGACAAACAGCGCGATCGCGAGCGCAAAGAGCCAGGGCGTGATGCCGCCCGGCAATCCGTAGCGCGTGCCGAAACCGTCGACGCCGGTGATGAGTTCGGGCCAACCACCCGGTGTCGGGCCGATACGATTTGCGAGCCAGATAGACGCCGTAGCCGAGATTGCCAGCAGGCCAGGCAAGAGCAGGATCGGATAGAGCAACGCGCCGAACGGAAAGCCGCCCTTTTTAGCTTGCGTCTGTGCGGGTGGCGCAGGCGGCTGAGAGGTTTCGCCTTCGTCGTGACCTGACGCTTCAGTTTCAGGTGGTGCGCGAACGATCTTCGTCACCGCGTCGGCGACTTCGTTCCACTTGAATTCGCGCGCGGCTTCGAATGTCGCGTCGATGGTCGGCAAATCGCGCAGGCCAACCGGTGCGATCCCGTGATCGAGCTTCAGCACCACAAGGCGTCCCTGCGCCCATGCATCGAGCGCGCGCTGTTCGAGCCGTAGGCGCGCCGTGGCGAATGTCAGCGCCTGCGAAACCAGCAGCACGTAGGCGTCGCCGTTGCCGACCGGCTTCAGCGCGGTCTGGCCGTCATCGAGTTCGCAGAACTGGCCGCGGCGTTCGACAACCTTTTCAATTGCCTCGGCGGTGTTGCGGTCAGCTGGAGCATGGGCGAGGAATACGGTCATGGGATGGGTCTTACGGCCCTGCTCCCCGCCCCGCAAACCGACTGCGGCGCCTAACCCACACTTGTTCTCATTGCGCCTTAACAATCGGCCCCTATCCTTTGGCCGAACACCATGAAACCCAGTCTTTCCGAAGCTACCGCTCTTCAAGGCATCTCGCCCGACGTCCTCGGCGCGCTCGATGCCGTCGCCGAGTGGTTCTCGGTGCCCGCCGGGTGGCCGCTTCTGGCGGCCGGCGAACCGCCGGACGGGGTCTATTTCCTCGTCTCGGGTTCGTTGGCGGCATTCAAGCCAAGCGGGCGCGGCGGACACGATCTGCTGGGGTACATCCGACCGGGCGAACCCGTCGGCGAAATGGCCATGATCGCGCGCGAGCCGCACTCGGCGAGTGTGTTCGCCATGCGCGACAGCGAATTGCTGAAGCTGCCGCCCGCCGCCTTCGATCTCCTTGTGCATACGCATCCGGCAATGATGGAGCACATCGCGCGCATCATGCTGACGCGAGCGCGCGCCAACGGCAAATCGAGCCCGCGCTCGGACCCCAAGGTCTATGCGATGATCTCGACGTCGCCGACCATCGACATCGAACTTCGCGCACGCACTTTGCAGAACGCACTGAAGCGCCTCGGCGCACGCGCCGTAGTGATTACCGAAGCAGATGTGTTGGCGATTTCGGGCGAAGGCATGAACAGCGCCTGGTTCGATGCGCTGGAGCAGAAAAACGACGCAGTGTTTCTCGTGTCGCCGATCGCTGACACACGCTGGTTCCGCACCTGTATCCGGCAAGCCGATCGCATTTGGTTCTTCGCGCGCGCGGATGCGGTGCCGTCAACACCGCTACTGCCACCTGAAGAGCCCTCGCCGGCGCGCCAGTTCCGGCTCGTCGACGTGATCTTGTTGCATCACGGCATGGACCGCAAAGCCGTGACCACGAACCAATGGCGCGTGGCCTGCGACGCGTCGCGCCTGTTTCATTGGCGCGGACTTGAAGACGACGACGCTGCCCGATTGGCGCGTGTCATTGCCCGGCGTTCGATCGGGCTTGTCCTATCAGGCGGCGGCGCGCGCGCTTACGCGCATATCGGTGTCGTGCGCGCGTTGCGTGAAGCGGGGCTGCCATTCGACGTTATTGGCGGCACTTCGATGGGCGCAGTCGTGGCCGCGTGCGTCGCCATGGGCTGGCCGACTGAGGAAATCGAACGGCGGATCAGCAAGGCGTTCGTCGAGACCAACCCGCTCGGCGACTACGTTCTCCCCGTTGTCGGCCTTGTACGTGGCAAGCGCGTCGATGACCGGCTTGAAGAGAACTTCGGCGAGACATTGATTGAGGATCTGGAGGTGCCGTTCTTTGCGGTATCCACCGATCTTGTCTCCGGCACCGCGCGCATCCATCGCGGCGGATCATTGCGGCGCGCGCTTCGGGGGTCGATAGCATTGCCGGGCATCTTGCCTCCCGTCGTCGATGGCGAGCACGGCTTGCTCGTCGATGGCGCGGTGCTGAAGAACTTTCCCGTCGATACGATGCGCGACCTGCATCGCGGGCCGATCATCGGTGTTGATGTGGCGCGGCGTGATGGGATCGATATCGAGGACTTCCGCTCACCGCCCGGATTCTTTGGTTGGATCGCCGCGCATGGCTGGCAGTCACCGCCGCCGATCGCATCTTTGTTGATGCGCGCCGCGACATTGACGATCGACCCGTGGGAAGGCCGTTCCGGCGCCGACTTGTTGATCGCGCCGGAGATGCCTGACATCGACATGCGCGACTGGAAACGTTTCGACGACGCTGTGACGTCAGGATACGAGGCCGCTGTTGCTGCGTTGCAGCGTCCACACGGCTTGTTCCAACAGCCTGAGACCGACGCGATTGGTTCGCTTGCGGGTTGGTCGTCACTAGAAACCGCTGATTAGGCTGGCGCCGCCGCGCTTGTTTTGTATGGTCCGCCGAAATTCCTTGGGGCGTTCCATGCGTTTTGTTCTGATTGCGGCCGCGCTCGCGCTGAGTGCCTGCACTCTTTCCACCAACACCGCCGAAAATGAGAACGCCAGCGGGTGCGCGCGCACCGCCACACATGACGTGACGTGGTCAAACGAAGGCGCGTCGGACACGATCACGACGCGCTCCGACGGGCCAACGTGTGCGCAAGCTGTCGTGACTTTTGTGGCGCGCAATTCGGACGGCGATCCGCTCTGGGCTTTTGCTTCGACCTATTACGACATGACGATGGGCGGCATTCCGCCTGAAGGCGCACCCGAGGTTACCGATGAGCAGATGGATACGTTCCTGGCCGGTTGGGCGGATGTGACGCTGCAGCGTTCAGGCGAATTGCCGGAATGGCGCGAAGGCTTCGACTCTTTGAGCGCTAGCGCACAGACGTTTTCCTACGACACGCCATTTGGTCGCGAGGCATATGAAGAGATGCGCGCGCGCAATCTGCAGATGATCTGTTATGCGGCTGCGGTTGAGGCGACACAGTGCCTCCTCATGGATCCGGCCTCGCATTCACCGCTGATGATCGTGGCTTACGGGCCGTGATGCGGCTTCTCGTTCTCGGTGCGCTGCTGGTCGCATCCGCGTGCACACAGCAAGCGGAGCGCTGCGATTTTTCCCACACGCGCGACATTTCGTTCACCGGCGGCGCGGCCAGTGATCGCGTCACGGTGCGGACGTTTGGCGTCTCCTGCGACAAAGCGATTGGCGTCTACGAGATCATCGACGGCGAAGGCCACCCAATCTGGGCGTGGGCAACACCCTTGCCGCGTGCGTTCGGCGATGTGTTCAAGGCCGAGGAACCGGACCATGTGGAGACGTTCCTTGAGGAGTGGTCACAGCCTGTGATCGGCTCGACGCAAGGCGCGCCTGAGTGGGCGTTATTGGCGCCAGGCCAGACGACGCTCGATGAACTCACATATGCCGACATCCGCGCCCGTGACTTGCCGATGTTATGCCACTTTTCGGGAACAGCACGGCAGACGTGTGTGTTTTGGGAGCCCGTCGCCGGCGGCGCAGGACATTTATTTGATCGAGACGTCGAGGAGACGGTGGAATGATGCGACTGGCCGTGAGTGTGTTGGCGTTGGGCTTGGCAGCGTGTTCGCCGCCTGCAGCGGAGGCGCCCGAGACGACGACCGCCGAAATTCCAGCGGCGAGCACGTCTGGCCGCCTGGGCTGCGATGCGAACGCTTCACGCGATTGGTCCGCGGTCGGCAGCCAGTATTACATCATCGAAGCTGAAGCGCACGGCGCGACCTGCGGTGAAGCAACGGCGACGATCCGCATCAAATCGACCGAAGGCGAAGTGCTGTTCACGCATGACTATCCGACGCGGGACGTGTCGTTGGCCTTCAATCCGAACAGCGATCAGACCGGCCTCCGCGAGGAGATCGAGTCCTGGACGCAGAACGTTTCTGAGACGGGTGCAGCGAACGAGTTGCCGGCCTGGCCCGCGGGTGCATCAGCCCCTCCTGGATTTCAGCCTGTCGTGGCGCGCAACGTCTATGAGCAAGCGCGCGGCAATCAGAGCGCCCTCTTCTGCTATCCCGATGGCGGCGAGAGCAATGCGTGCGTTGCTGTTGCAGGCACGAGAGCGACGTTGCTCGGCTCGAAAACGCCAGAGCGCGGCTAGTCGGGGTGACGCAGGGCGCGTTGGAGCGTGATCCCGCGATCCGCTCCCATCGCCGCCATGCATCGAACGTATTCCACCTGAGCGCCTGAACCGGGCCCCCAGCGCTGTCGCGCAAACACGCAATCGTTTTCTCGCAACGATCGCCAATCGCTTTGCGCATTGGCGATCGTCGCAGCGCTGTCCGGGAATGCGGCGCTCAGCGATTGCACGGTGGAGGCTATGACAGCTTCCCAGCCGTCCGCTTCGGAGCTGTAGCACATCAGCATGCCGTATGTTGAGCCGCCGTCTGCTTCGCTGCACGGCGTCCATGCGGCGCCCTTGCAGGCAGCGAGAGCTTCATCAGTGGCAGCGGCAGTCACGCATTGCTGCACGAGCGGCGTGTAGTTGATTGCATCGTCGTCGGCACGCGCGCCGGGGCTGGCGCACGCAGCGGCGAACAACGCAAATGCGAAAACCAGTTGCCGCAATTTCGCCTCCTGTCGTTAGCGTGCCACGCCAGTTCGCCTGATGCATCAGGTATTAGCCATGGCGCTTGCGAGATGTTGCGAAGCACTTATCTTGGTAGTCCTCCAGCGACTTCCGCTGGTTTTGCAAGAAAGGAGGTGATCCATGTCTCATTGTCACTCTGTAGGGGCACTGTCGCAGGCTTGGACCACCTCGGGTGGGACCAGCGCTTAAGCTTTGCCCCGCACGGGACAGACAATGGAAGGGCCGCATCGGGATCCGATGCGGCCCTTTTTTGTAGCGACACCGGGCAGATTTACTTGCGCTTCTTCACAGCGCGTTTCTTGGCGGCCTTCTTCGCAACCGTCTTGCGCTTGGCGGTGTTCTTCGCGCGCGTCTTCGCCGCTTTCTTGGCCGCGCGTTTGCGGGCGGCTTTCTTCGCGGGGATCGGACTATCAGGCGTATAGTCCGGTTTGCCTTTGCGCTTGGTCGAGGCGAAGTCGTCCAGCTGCTTCTCGTTCATTGAATCATACATCTGCTTCGACGCGCCTTTGAGATCGGCGCGCTTGGCGTCCCCGCGTTTTGCAGCGAGCGCGGCGCCTGCGGCCTTCTGTTGAGCTTTCGACTTTGCGGGCATTTGGAATTCTCCACGGGATTCAATGCGCGCGCGTCTTGCGCCGTTCCAAAAAAAAGATGAGGGCGGGATCGCTCCCGCCCTCTGGCTCACCAGCCAAGAAAAATGAGATTAGGCCTCGACGCTGACCGGCTTCACGCGCGGCGTGCGCCACAGGGCGAAGGCAGACATCAGCACGGCAGCGAGACCCGGCGTGCCCAGCGCGGCGGCGCCGGCATATTCAGCGACGTCGCCAGTGTTGGACATGAGGAGCGAGACGGCAGTGGCCAGAAGGCCGAGGCCGAACAGCATCAACGCCGCGAGACCGAGATTTTCCAGCGACGGGAGCTTCACCTGTGCCGCTTTGCGGACATTGTGAATGCGCTGATCCGCACCTGAGGGGACCACCGGCTTGGGAAGCGAGAACCAGGTCTGCTTCTGCGCCTTCGGCTGTTCGCTCCGGCGCGGGGCGATGCGCGGCTCGAAATCGTAACGCGCGACCGGCTTGGCGTGAGCCGTGTAGATCTCGCCATCGTCTTCAGACGCTTCAGGCGCGACGACTTGCGTGAGCAGCAGCGCTTCGGTCGCCGGCTCGCTCTTCAGGATTTCGGTGAGGCGCGTCGTCGGTTCGGGCTTCGGTTGGGCCGGCGCGATCGAGCCGACTTCCGGCGTTGCTGCATAGGTCACCGGCGCGCCAAGGATCGAAGCGGCGTGATCAAGTTGCGGACGCACGAAAACGGACGGCGCTGAGACTTTCGGCAGCTCCTTCAGAAAGAGCGCCTTCTCGGTCGTGCGGCGACGCACGAGCGCGTCGATGATCACCAGCTCACCGCTGACTTCGCTCTTGCGCCAAGCATCCATCGCGCAGGCGGCGGAAACATAATCACCAGAATTGACGCGACGCAGGACTTGGCTGCGGCCGAAGGCTTCGGCGCCAACGGAGAACGCAAACGAGACGAGCGCGTCAAACTGGGTTTGCGTGAGCGGCTGGGTAACCAGCGTGTTCACCAGATTTTCGAACGCAGTCAGATCGCTCGTCAGCAGTTCGACAGCGTCGTTCTCATTAACCGCGTCGCCTGGCTCAGTGGCGCGGACGTGGCTGTAACCAACGACCCAACCGCCTGTCGGCAGCTGTTTCGGTTCGGCCTGAAAGCCTTCAAGCTCTTGGATGAGAGCGAGGCCTTGGGCGGAAATGGCGTTCGTCATGAGCTTTGCCTTTGTAATTCTCATGCCGTCGTCCCGTTTTGGTGTTGGGAGACGCGCGGCTTTCCCCTTTCAGGCAAGTGCGGCGCCAAAGCGCGTGGTCATGAGTGAATTGGCATTAGCCATGCTCGATCACCCGCGAGCGCTGCGGTGATGTTTAACGTTTGAGTAGACGTGCGCGCTTACTGCGCCTGCGCGATGGCAACACGTTCGGCCATGGCGTCATGGATAGCGCTCGGCTGCGCTGGATTGAACTCGCTCCAGCCCGGATTGGCGACTCGGCCGATATACTGGCCGTCGCACGGAATGCGGTAGCCGTTCTGATACGCGACGCGAGCGAGGCGCGACTTTGTGTCGGCATCGGCTTGGAGCGCCGCGCGAGCAGCTTCGAGATTGTCCGCCACAGCAACGCGAAGATCGGCGCGCAGCCGATTATCCATACCGCTATTGATGTTGGCGAGCGGGTTGAAGAGCGAGCCGGTTGGCAGCCCCTGCGTCCGCAATACGTAGTCGCCGAGATAAGCGACATCGCCCTCGCGCACCTCAAACGTCACCGTGCTGAGGCAAGCGTTGAGACCGCCGGCATTGCTGAGCACGTAGCGGCCAGCCGGGATCACATAGGTGCTGTAGCGAGAGTCGGCGAAGTTGCCGGCGAGCGTGGGATCGCGGCGGCGCTGCTGGTTGAAGAACGAGTTAGCGGCAAACGTAGACGCCGGCTGTAGAAGATCGAGGAAGGCGCCGTCTTCGGTGACGCGCTTGAAGCGGAAAGTCTCGCCCGCCCACGGAATCTGCATCGCGCCGCTGCGTTGGCTCGCGCCTACAACGACTATGGCCGCGCCAGGCTGCGGGGTCGCGAGTTCGCCCGGCGCCAGACGATTGATTGCCACAGGCGCTGCAACCGGTTCGCCGACTGGTGGCGCGATTTGCGTGTCCGCAGCAATGGACTCGGCAGCAACGGGAAGCTCAGGCGACGGCGCTAACGTTACGGCCGCGATCACAGGCTCGCGCAGCGGCGGATTTTGATACGCGGCGTCCACGAGATCAGCTGCATAGTAATTGCGCTCGACTTCGCCTGTGTTGAGGCGGCCATCGGCGGGCGTGTTCGCAGAGACCAGCGTCGCGAAGCCGTGATCAGCCTCATTGTTGACGCGCATGCGATCGCTTTCACCGAGCCGATAGTGCCGATAGCCGAGTGCAACAGCGCAATCGCGGAATTCGATTTGCTCAATCGAGCCATTGTAGCGCGCGTCTTGGATCGCAAACATGATCGAGGCGATGCCAATGGCCGCGCCGGCCACAACAGGATCGTACGCGCCGGATGAGCTGAAGGCAGCGCCGCTGTTCACCTGCGTATTCGTGTTCCGCACGACCTTGAGACGTGAGGCCTCGACACGGCACGCCGTCATGTCGTTGGTCGCGCGCGTAAGATCAATGCCGGGTCGATTGTAGAAGCCGTCGGAGTCAAACCATGGCGCGAGCGCTGTCTGAGCGGACGCAGTTTGTGACAGCGCCAGCGCGAGAAGCGTTGCGGTCAGTACGGCTTGACGAAGCTTCATAATTTCCCCCTGCCCCTGCTTAACGCAGAATTTGGCAGACGGCAGCCGAAACGCGCAGAACCGCCTAGCGCCGCACCTCAAACGTCAGTGATGTCGTGTAGCTGCGCACATCGGTGGGCGCGCCAGCTGGCGCATTGCCGCTCATCCGCGTCATCAAGAGGTGCGCGCCAGCCTGGTCGAAGCGAATGGTCAGCGCACCGTTGGCGTCAGTGCGATAGGTGCGGCGGAAGGTTTGTTCGTCGTAGCTGCCGCCGTCGCGGGTGAGTTCGAGCTCTTGGTTGGCAACTGGAGCGCC
Organism: Terricaulis sp.; assembly: GCA_040080935.1. Taxonomy (GTDB): domain Bacteria; phylum Pseudomonadota; class Alphaproteobacteria; order Caulobacterales; family Aquidulcibacteraceae; genus Vitreimonas. The sequence continues at coordinate 7,306 of JBEBHI010000028.1, read as the reverse complement.
ATCGAACGTGACGCGCAGTTGGAAACCATCGTCGAGATAGATCGAATTCGGATGGGTAACCGGCTGGATCGAAAGGCGGCCGACACTGACGCCGATGACCTGCGTCGAGGGCGGCCCTTTGGTGACGTACACATCGGCGATCGTTGCGGTTTGGCTGCGACGCGTTTGAACCCCAGCGGGCGGCGCTTCATCGGGATCAAGCGGGCGCCATTGACCGTCGACCAAGCCTTGCAGGCCCGTGCGGCCAAGGCGTTCGCCAGTGGTGAAGCGATAGGTGCCGGGCTCGGTGAGATCGCTCTCCAAGATGGTCACTTGATTGAGCACGGTGACGCGATCGAACGTGTCGCGGCGCCCGTCGGGCCGATAGACGCTCCACTCCGATGACTCGATCGCGACTTCAGGGCGCGAGAAATCTTCAGTGAACGAAGACTCGATCGTCACTTGCGACGCATTCGGCGTGTCGAACACGTTGGGCTGCATGTACGAGGTGTGCGCAGAGGCGCCGGTCGCGCCGAAGAGCACCGCGCACGCAAAGACGCCAGCGCTGATTGTCTTCTGAAACACGTGCCTGCCCCACAGATCGCTTATTGATAGTCATTCGCATCTAGCCGGATGCCCGGCCAAGCGCAAGAGATCAGCTCAGCAAGATAACGGTCGCAAGGCCGAGGAAGGCCATGAAGCCGACGACGTCAGTGACAAAGGTGACGAACACCGAGGACGAAACGGCAGGGTCGGCGCCGAAGCGGCGCAGCGTCAGCGGCACGAGGATGCCAGCGAGGCCGGCGCAAGCGAAATTGATGAGGATCGCAAGCGCGATGGCCACAGCAAGGAGCGGCGTCTGCGGAAACCAGAACGAGACGACGATGCCAAGCACCGCGGCGAAGATCGCGCCGTTGGACATCGCTGTCATCGCTTCGCGCAGCACGTAACGTGGCGCGTTGGACTCGTTGAGATCGCGTGAGGCAATGGCGCGCACGGCGACGGCCAATGCTTGCGTGCCAGCATTGCCGCCCATCGAGGCGACGATCGGCATCAGCACCGCGAGCGCGATGAGCTGATTAATCGAGCCCTCGAAGTTCGAGATCACCCACGAGGCAATGATAGCGGTGCCGAGGTTCACCAACAGCCAAGGTGCGCGGGCGCGGACTGATTTGAACACGGAGTCAGTTTGCGCAGCCTCGCTAACGCCAGCGAGCTTGAGCAAATCCTCTTCGCTCTCTTCGGTGATGACGTCGACGATGTCGTCGACGGTGACCATGCCTTTGATGCGGCCTGCCTCATCCACGACCGGCGCGGAGGCCATGTGATATTTCTGGAAGGTCTGCGCCATCTCTTCCTGATCCATCTCCGGGCGGATCAGAATGAGCGGCGAGCGCATGATATCGACCAGCGGCGTTTCGCGGCGCGCACGCAGCAAGCTTGAAACACGCACGGCGCCGATGGGGCGCATCAGTGCATCGACGATGTAGATCTCGAAGAACTCATCCGGCAGCTCGGCGGAATCTTCGCGCATGCGATCGATGACGTCGCCCACCGTGTCCCCTTCGGGCGCGGCAACGTATTCGCGCTGCATGAGACGGCCGGCCGTCTCTTCCTCGAATGAGAGCGCTTCCTCAACGGCGAGGCGGGTGTCCTCGTCGGCGGCGGCGAGCACGCGGCCGAGCTGCTGTTCGTCAATGTCGGCGGCGACCGAGGCCGCGTCGTCGGTGTCGAGCTGGCCGAGTGCGCGGCCGATATAGTCGGCGGGCAGCTCAGGCAGGATTTCTTCGCGACGCTCCCAAGAGAGGTTGGCGAGGAACTCTGGCGGCAGATAACGGCCCACCATCTTGGCGATGGTGCGCGCGGTTTCGAGCGGCACATGCTCGATGACGTCTGCGATGTCGGCCGGATCGAGGTTGGCCAACGCGCGGCGCAGCGCCGGGCCATCGTGATCGCCCGCTGCGGCAATCACGCCAACGATGAATTGGGCGTCTTCGGACGGCGCTTGGCGCACCTGCTCCGCCGCCGGTTCGTTTTCGATGCTCATCGGCGGGCCGCTTTGGCTCGGGGGTGGAGAGAATTGGGTTCGCGCCCGCTAAACGCCGCGTCGCCCCTCGCGTCAACCCCGCGCGTCAACCTGGCGCTAGGAATTTCAGGGTCCAAGTGCATTTATGAAGCTTCGCACTCAGAACGAGGACGCCATGAAGGTGTTGATCGCGGCGCCCGCCGCTTGGCTCATGCTCGCAGCGCCCGGATGGGCGCAGGAACACCAGCATCAGCATGAGCAGACTCCACAGGCGGCGGAACAGGCGCCAGTCGAGCACGATCACAGCCAGATGCAGCATGGCGACATGGATCACGGCGCTCTCGTGCGAGAGGACTTCGAGCCCATCAGCTCTCTCGGCCCCGATGTTTGCTTCGTCTCAAACCTCGCCGGCGCACTTGGGCAATATCCGATCGCGCGCGACGCATCTGGGACCTCGTGGCAGCCGGGCGTGTGGGGCGGGCATGCGCCGGGCTGCCACGACGGCGATTGGATGGTCAGGAGCCACCTGATGCTGAATGGCGTCTATGCGTGGTCCGACGGCCCGCGCGGCGATGAGAAAGCATTCGCCTCCGGCATGGCCATGACGATGGCGCGACGTAGCATCGGCAATAGCGGCCTTCTGACTCTGCGCGCGATGGCGTCGCCAGATCCGCTCATGGGCGCTGATGGCTACCCGCTCCTGATGGCGGCTGGCGAAAGCGCCGATGGCGTGGAGCCATTGGTGGACCGTCAGCATCCACACGATCTCTTCATGGAGCTCTCGGCTACGTACAGCCATAGCATCGGCGAGCTGTCGTCGGTGTTCGTTTATGGCGGCTTGCCGGGCGAACCGGCGTTCGGCCCACCTGCGTTCATGCATCGGCTGACGGCGATGGACTCCCCAGAAGCGCCGCTCACGCATCACTGGTTTGATTCAACGCACGTCACGTTCGGCGTAGTGACGGTCGGAGCGATCGTCGAGCGCAATTGGAAAGTTGAGGCCTCGCGCTTCCGCGGCCGCGAACCAGATGAAAATCGCTACGACATCGAGACCGGCGATCTGGATTCAACCGCTTTGCGCGTGAGCTGGAATCCGACCGAGAATCTATCGCTGCAAGGGTCGTGGGCGGACGTCACTTCGCCTGAAGCGCTCGAACCGGATGAAGATGAGCAGCGTTGGTCAGTCAGCGGCATCTACACGCAGCGCATTGCGGACGGGTGGTGGTCGACGACCGTGGCGTTCTCGAACAAAGAACGCAGTGACGGTGTTTCGCTGGATGCGTGGCTCGTGGAAGCGGCTTGGCAACCCAACGCGCAATGGACTGTGTTCGGACGCGTTGAGGCGATCGAAACAGATGAACTCGGCCTCTCACATCATGGCCCGGTCGAAGACGTGGCGCGACTGAGCGCGGGAGCCGTGCGCGATTGGCGTATCAATCACCTCGCCGCCGTGGGCGCCGGCGTTGTGGTGCAGCAACATTTCGCATCCGATGAGCTTGAGCCGCTCTATGGCGGCGATCCGCAGGGCGCGATGGGCTTTATCCGCCTAAAGATCGGCGCGCACTGAGATATTCCATCGCCTTTGTCGGGACGAGCCGGGCTAGATCGTCTTAGAGACAGAAGCGAGGAGAGACGTTGCCATGAAAGCCAGTGCATCTGTTTGGGTAGGCCGCGTGTTGAGCGCGTTCTTTGTGCTGTTCATGTTGGGAGCTTCGGCAGCCCCCAAGCTCTTGGGCATGCCTATCACGGATGAGATCATGGACGGCCTGGGCTGGCCCCGAGGCTACGTGCTCGGCATCGGCATTCTCGAGCTGACACTGACGCTACTCTACATCTACCGGCCGACGAGCGTCCTGGCGGCGGTCCTCTACATGGGCCTTCTCGGCGGCGCCATGGCCACGAACATGCGCGCAGAGCAACCGCTGTTCAGCCACACGCTGTTCAGCATCTATCTCGGGCTCATCATGTGGGGCGGCCTGTGGCTGCGCGATGAGAAATTGCGCGCGCTGTTCCCCTGGCGGCCCAAGGACGCTTAGTCCGGCTTCATACCGGCGATGACGATATCGATCATTTTGTAAGCGTTCTTTTCCCAGCCGGCCTGCGCATATGCGGCCATGCCGACGACCGCACGCAAGATGTCCATCGGTGCAATGTCGAGTTTGATGTCACCGTTTTTTTCGGCGTTGCGCGCGAGTGTGTTGATGGCGGTCTCGATCCCTGGGCCCGTGGATTTGAGTTTCGCGCCGAGCGCTTCGATGACGAGTTGCTTGGTCGCGAAGTAGCGCACGAAGAGACGCAACCATTCGCGCAGCGCTTCGAGCGGCGTCTCGTTGGCGATCAGGCGCTCTGCAGCAGCGGCGAGCTTTTCGGACTCATCTGCATAGACTTCCTGAAGCAGCGCTTCGCGGTTCGGGAAGTGGCGATAAAGCGTGCCGATGCCCACGCCAGCCGTGCGCGCGATCTCTTCGAGCGGCACGGAAGCGCCCTTCTCCGCGAACGCCGCCTTGGCCGTTTCGAGCAAAACCTGACGGTTCTGCTCGGCATCAGCACGCGGCTTTCGGACGGAGACTCTTTTTTCGCTCATGGCCCTTGCTAAACGGAGGCTTCCTCCGTATATAACCGGAGGTCGCCTCCTCTTATGCCGGATTTGCGCTTCGCTAGCAATCGGCAAAGGCGGCAAGTTTCAGATTGGGAGAATAGGCATGGCCAAGACATTTGGCGCGACCTCGACCACCGACGAGGTGCTCGACGGCGTGAATCTTTCCGGCAAGCGCGTGCTGGTGACTGGCGTATCCGCAGGGCTCGGCGTCGAGACGGCGCGGACTTTGGCAGCGCACGGCGCGTACGTGATCGGCGCTGCGCGCGATCTCACGAAAGCTGAGCGAGCAACGGCGCAGGTGCGCGAAGACGCGCGTAACGGCGGCGCACTCGAGTTGATCGAGCTTGATCTGGCTTCGCTGAAGAGCGTGCGCGCAGCAGCGGAAAAATTGCTCGCCGAAGGCAAGCCCCTCGACATCATCATCGCCAACGCCGGCGTGATGGCCGCGCCGTTCAGCAAGACCGCCGACGGTTTCGAGACGCAGTTCGGCACCAACCATCTCGGACACTTCGTGTTCGTGAACCGGATTGCGCCCTTGCTGCGCAACGGCGGGCGCTTCGTGAGCTTGGCCTCGTCAGGCCATCGCCGTTCCGACGTTGATCTCGACGATCCGAACTTCGATCGCGGCGACTACGATCCGTGGGTCGCATACGGCCGCGCGAAAACCGCGAACGTGTTGTTTGCGGTGGAGTTCGATCGTCGCTGGCGCGACCGCGGCATCCGCGCGACGGCTGTGCACCCGGGCGGCATCCGCACCGAGCTTGGCCGCCACATGCAGCCAGGCCAACTTGAAGAATTGGTTGCGCAGCTGAACAAGCAAGCGGCCGCGCAGGGCAAAGCGGCATACGAACTCAAGAGCGTTCCGCAGGGCGCCGCAACCTCAGTGTGGGCTGGCGTCGTCGCCGCCGCGGACGAAGTCGGCGCGCGCTATTGCGAGGATTGCCACGTCGCCGAAATTACGCAGACGGGCGGATTGGACGCTAGCTCCGGCGTTCGCCCCTACGCGCTCGACGCCGAACGCGCCAAGGCGCTTTGGGCAAAGAGCGAAGATATGGTCGGCGAAAAATTCTGACCGGTGCGGAACTGATCCCGCACTCGCGTGTTCACTCCTAACTTCTGAAACGAACCGAGCAATCGGAGAGGATCGGAAGGGAAAGAGGCTTCCGGCAACGGAGGCCTCTTTTTCGTTGGGAGCTCTACCAAAGCCGCTTGTTGGCAAAGGCGTGCCCGGAGCCAGACTTCAGGTAGGCTTCGAACGCTCGGGCCTTCCGTTCGTCCTCGAAAGCTAAATAGCCAACGAGCCGCCACGGACGAAATTTCTTAGTGTGCGAAGAGTCTCCGGCGTTGTGCGCCTTCAGGCGCGCCGCCACGTTTCCCTGAAGCCCGTGTACCGCTGACCAAGATGAGCTTCGCTCTGAAGCAGATAGACGGAAAACATTCCGCCACTAACGCGCCTTGCAGCTGAGATCATGGCCCTGCGGAGCCATCCGAAGCTCGCAAGAGGCAGGCGCAGCCCTCCTTCGCCAAGGCTTCGGAGGGCATCCCACCCTCGCTACCGCGAGCGTAGGATGGTGCGCTCGAGAGGACTCGAACCTCCACGATGTTACTCGCTGCCACCTCAAGGCAGTGCGTCTACCAATTCCGCCACGAGCGCATTTTCGCCAGGAGCCGAGGCCCCTGCTTTGGTAAGGGCGGGGGGTTACCAGAGCCGCCCAAAATGAACAAGGCCCAGGGTCGCCCCTGGGCCTTGTGGATTAGCTTTAAGCCTGTGGCTTAGTGGCTGGTCAGCTCTGAGATCGAGAGCACCGCTGGGGCGTAGCCGCCAGCATAGGTGCCGACCCAGATGTCGTAGAGGCCGGACTGCGGGTTATCGATGCGCATGCCTGGGTTCATGCCGTTGAAGCCGCCATCGTCCTCACAGAGCCATTGGCCGCTCGGCGTGCGGACCACGAGCGTCGTGTCCGTTTGCGAGTCGACCGAGATGACGAGCGGACGCGTCGTGTTGCCGGCCTGCCAGACGAGATCATAATCCGGCGCGTCGGCGACAAAGCCAGGGCACGAAGCGCCGAGACTATCAGAAGCGCGGAGCGGGCCACCGGCCGTCATGGTGATGTTGTGCGGATCGGGCGTGAAGCCGGCAGCAAGTTGGATGTGTCCGTAAGCGGCCGGAAGCTGCCAGTTTTGAGCAGAGGCGGCGCCCGCGCTCAGCACAACAGCAGCGGCCGCGACAGCGGCGAGGATACGCGATTTCGTGAACATAGACTTCCCCGTCTGAGGCGCGCCGGGCTCTAGCGCGCGATAGCAATTTGGCGTCCCACGCCTGAGCCGCACATGAACCGCTGGGAAAGATTCCGTCTAGCCCAAAAAGAATTTGAATTACGGCGCTGCGTTGAATTCGTGCACGTCGGCAGGCTCGGTTACCGTGATGCAAAGGCGATCGCCTTGAATGGTGATTTCTCCTCGCGCGATAGGATGTCCCGCCGCGAGGATCCAAAGCTCGTCCGACTCCTTGGTGTCGAGCGGGATCACAGCGCCGCGGCCCATGCGCAGTAGCTGTTGCATCGGCATCGAACAGCGGCCGAGGACAACGGAGAGTTCGATACCGACATGATGGACTTGGCTTTTACCGGACACGCGACGACCCCATTTGATTCTGCTCTAGTCGAACCTGAAAGAGTTGCGGGCGTGTGAACGAATGATCG
>JBEBHI010000320.1:0-1795 GCA_040080935.1 Terricaulis sp. | reverse complement strand
GAATATTGGTGGCCAAACAGTCCACTCATTCTTCGGTTTCCCACCGCGCCCGCTAATTGGCAACGCTGAGAAGCCTAGCTACTTTTTCACCCGCACCGCGCGCGCGATCTCGCGCCTGATCATCGATGAGGTCTCGATGTTGCGCGCCGATGTGCTCGACGCGATGAACTCGCATCTGCAAGTTGCACGTAAAAGCTCGCGGCCCTTCGGCGGCGTGCAAATGTTACTGGTCGGCGACTTCTATCAGCTGCCGCCCGTCGTCCGAGGCGATGAGGGGCAATTGCTTGAAGACGCAGGCTACAGCAGCCCCTACGCGTTCTCGGCGCACTGTCTTCGCGATGCACCCATCGCCGGCATTGAGCTCACAGAAGTGCATCGCCAAACCAACCAGGACTTCATCCAGATTCTCTATTCAATCCGTGAGCGTCACGGCATCGAAGAGGCGGTGACAATCCTGAACACTGTTTGCCTGTATCGTTCTTTGCCGAAACGGCCGGTGCTGCTCTGCGCCACCAATGCTGTCGCAGATGGCTACAATCAACGCGGCCTGGCCTCACTCGCAGGCACGGCGGCGCGCTACACGGGCGGCTTCGAAGGCGAGACGCCCAAGACGCAAAGTGATCGCTTCCCGGCGCCGATGGAATTGGTGCTGAAGCGCGATGCGCGCGTGATTTTCACGCAGAACGATCCCGAAGGGCGGTGGGTGAATGGCTCGCTCGGCACCGTAAAAGGCTTCGACGAGGACATCGTGCAAGTACTGCTCGACGCAGGCGATGAAGTTGCTGTCGGCCGCGCCGTGTGGCCGCAAGCGCGCTGGTCCTGGAACGCCAAGGAAAATCGCATGGAAGTGAAGGAGGAGTTCAAATACGTGCAATTCCCCCTCGCCCCGGCCTGGGCGCTCACCATCCACAAAGCCCAAGGCATGACGCTCGATAGCGTCGAGATCGATCTCGGCCGCGGCGCCTTTGCGCCTGGTCAAACCTACGTCGCGCTGTCGCGTGCTCGCAGTATGGAAACGTTGCGCCTGACGCGGCCGATCTCCGCGCGCGATGTGCAAGTTGATCCCGCGATTGCTGACGGGCTGCGCCGCCTGGGAATATAGCGACGCTCACTCGCACTCGACAGAGCGCGGCTCCGTGCTACCGTCCTAATGGAGGCGCGATGACGACCGACGCTTTCCGCTATGCGGCATTTATTTCTTACTCGAGCAAGGACAGCGCCTTCGCGCGGCGCCTTCATCGCGCGCTCGAGAATTATGGCATTCCGTCCTCGCTTGGCGCCCTCAGTCCAACCGGCAGTCGCAAGCGCAATCGCATCTACCCCGTTTTCAGAGATCGCGAAGAACTGAGCGCTGGGCAACTCGGCGGGCAAATCGAGGCAAATCTCCGTGCGTCCGGCGCGCTAATCGTCGTATGCTCGCCAAACGGTGCAGCGAGCCCTTGGGTGCAAAAAGAGATCGAGTTCTTCGCTCAGCTGGGACGCCGCGACAAGATTTTTGCGATCATTTCAGACAGCGCTCCGCGGGCTGACGAGAATGGCAACGATTGCACGCAAGCGTGTTTCCCTCCCGCGTTTCGCGGCGACGCGCTCGAAGGCGATAAGCTCGAACCGCTCGCCGCCGACGCGCGCAGAGGCAAGGATGGCTTTCGCAATGCGTGGCTGAAGCTTGTCGCCGGCTTGGTTGGTGTTTCGCCTGGCCAGCTCATCGATCGCGACCGGGCGCGTGGACGCCAGAGAACTTTACGAAACGTCGTCATTGGCGCGCTGGTTGCGCTTGGCGCGATCGGCCTAGCCG
>JBEBHI010000173.1:0-6942 GCA_040080935.1 Terricaulis sp. | reverse complement strand
CAGGGGCGCGCCATGCCATTGCTCGCTCACCACCTCGACGCGGCGCACCACGAGCATTTGCGGCTCGATGAACCAGGCATAGATGTTGAGCCCGTACGCCGCGCCAAACAGCGCAAAGACTGCAAACAACGCCCCCCGCTTTCGCGCGCCAAATTTGCCCCAGCGCCGAAAAAGCCAGACGCATGCGAGCACAAACAGCGGCAATCCGATGACTGCGCCGATGGTGGCGGGAAGCATTTGCGGGTGGAAGAAATCGGGCATCAGCAGCCACACTAGCGCCACCGCTGAGTGTCGTCAGCGTGCTCTATCGCCTGTCTCTGTTGTAAAGGCCGAAATCCAGCGTATCGCGCTCAAAGTCGAGCTTGGAATTCTCGCAAAGTAGCCCGTTTGTCGATGGTTTCGCCGGTAAGCTTATCCACTTGGATAAGCGTTAGCGCGCCATCGCCGCTTTGATAGTTTCCAGACGCGCGAGCTGGCGCTGCGCCGCGTCTTTCTTCGCATCGGTGTTGGCGTCGCGCAGATCTTCCTGAGCATTCTTGAGGTCCTGCTCAAGCTTCGCCGGCTCAATGTCAGCGAGATCAATCGCCTCTTCCGCGAGCACGGTGAGACCTTCCGGCGTGACGTCGGCAAAGCCGCCGTTCACGAAGATCCGGCGCTCAGTGCCGTCGTTGATGACGCGCAGCGCGCCCGGCTTGATCACGCTCATCACCGGCGCGTGGTTCGGCGATACGCCGAACTCGCCCTCAGAGCCCGGCACCACGACGTGGTCGACGTCGCCGTTGAACAATTCGCGCTCGGGCGAAACCAAAGCGAAGCTCAGTTTGTCGGTCATACTAGTTCTGTCTCGCCATCGCGGTGACGCGGATCATGAAATTTTGCTTGTCCGTCCGGCCTGACGGATAGATCGCATCCACGATCGCCAGCTGATTGTTGGGAAGGCGGATGTCGTAGGTGCGCAGGCGCAAGCCAGGCTCAGTCTCGTGATCTTCGTCCTTGGCGCGCTTCGCATCGGGAAACTTGCGCTTAATGCCAGCGTCGAGCGCGTCGATGCCCTTGGTGTAGTCGCCGCCAGCGTACCAGATCGTCGTGAAGGCGCCGTCGGTGTGAAAGAACACGCCGCTGTCGCCGACTTCGTAGAAAAGCGTCTCACCGGCATCGGACATGCCAAGATCCGCTTTCTCTTGCGGCCCCAACCGTCGCGGCTTCAAGCCGATTTCGCCCTTCACCGTGCCGGCAATCGCAGACACGGCGCCATCGATGGCGAGCTTCACGGCAACTTCGCTGTGCTTCATGGCGTCCTCAGTTCCTGCGAACTTGCGCGCTAACGCGAACGAGGAAGCGTTCACGCGCCGCGCCCCGTTCGGCGTATTCGACGGCAATGTGCGCCAAACGCCCCCCACCCAAGTCAACTTCGTAGCTGCGGACGCGTTGGCGCGCCTCCTGAGAGGCTTCGTCTTTGAGACGCTTTGCGCGCTGCGCGTTCAACTTCGCCTCGACCTCTTCAAGGCCACGATCAAAATCACCGCCGACGAACCAAATCGTCGCCAAGCTGCCGCTGTGATCGATGAAGACGCCCGTTGGACCGAGCGAGTACATCATCGTCTGGCCACCCGCCGCCAGGCCGACGCTTGAACGCTCAAGGTCGGTGACAGGCACAGGCACGAGTCCAGGTTGCGCTTGCGTACGCCCAGCAATGTGCGCGAGCGAGCCCTCAACGAGCTGCGCCGCGAGTTTGCTAGGCGTGAGCTGCGCAACGCCAGTCATTAGGCCGCCTCAGCCGCGAGACGCTGCGCCTTCGCGATAGCTTCTTCGATCGAGCCGACCATGTAGAAGGCCGGTTCCGGCAGGTGATCGTATTCGCCGTTCACGAGGCCTTTGAAGCCGCGGACCGTGTCTTTCAGATCGACGAGCTTGCCCGGCGAACCTGTGAAGGCTTCGGCGACGTGGAACGGTTGCGACAGGAAGCGCTCAATCTTACGGGCGCGTGCGACCGTGAGTTTGTCGTCTTCCGAAAGCTCGTCCATGCCGAGAATGGCGATGATATCTTGCAGCGACTTGTACTTCTGCAGCGTCTCTTGGACCTGACGCGCCACTTGATAGTGCTCTTCACCGACAACGTTCGGGTCCAGAATACGCGACGAAGAGTCGAGCGGATCGACGGCGGGGTAGATGCCCTTCGCGGCGATATCGCGCGAGAGAACCGTGGTGGCGTCCAAGTGAGCAAACGATGCGGCAGGCGCCGGGTCGGTCAAGTCGTCGGCCGGGACGTAGATGGCTTGCACTGAGGTGATGGAGCCCTTGGTCGTCGAGGTGATGCGCTCTTGCATGGCGCCCATTTCGGTCGCCAGCGTCGGCTGATAGCCGACCGCCGAAGGGATACGGCCAAGCAGCGCCGACACTTCCGAGCCCGCTTGCGTGAAGCGGAACACGTTGTCGACGAAGAAGAGAATGTCTTTGCCCTGATCGCGGAAGTGCTCAGCGATCGTCAGACCCGTCAGCGCAACACGCGCACGCGCGCCCGGCGGTTCGTTCATTTGGCCGAACACGAGAGCGCAGCGCGAGCCTTGGCCGCCACCCTTCACGTTGACGTTCGACTCGATCATTTCGTGGTAGAGGTCGTTACCTTCGCGCGTACGCTCGCCAACGCCGGCGAACACCGAATAGCCGCCGTAGGCCTTCGCGATGTTGTTGATCAGCTCTTGAATCAGCACCGTCTTGCCGACGCCTGCGCCGCCGAAGAGACCGATCTTGCCGCCCTTTGCGTATGGGCAGAGCAGATCGACGACCTTGATGCCGGTTTCGAGAATTTCCGGCACCGGCTTTTGATCGACGAAAGCCGGCGCAGGTTGGTGGATGGCGCGCTTTGTCGTCGTCTTCACTGGGCCAGCTTCGTCCACCGGCTCGCCGATGACGTTCAGAATGCGGCCGAGGGTTTCTTCACCGACCGGGACCGAGATCGGCGCGCCAGTGTCGGTCACGGCTTGGCCGCGAACGAGACCGTCCGTAGCGGACATGGCGATGGTGCGGACGCTCGACTCGCCGAGGTGCGTCGCAACTTCGAGCACAAGGCGCTGACCTTGGTTCGTTGTCTCAAGCGCGTTGTAAATATCCGGCAGCGTACCATCGAACTCGACGTCGACGACGGCGCCGATCACCTGCACCACGCGGCCTTTTGATTGCTGTGCCATCTCTTCTCTTCCTCGTCACACATCTAAGCCGCGTGCGCGGCTAATTCATCAACCGTGCGGCAATCACGCCTGCCGCCACCGCGAGAAACGGCGCCAGGATCAAAGCGATCCGGGCGACGCGTCCCTTCATCCTTCCACCGCCAGTTCGACTGGGATGTTGTTTCGCGTCGCCTTCGAATACGGGCACATTTGGTGCGCCGCTTCGATCAGCTCTTGCACTTGCGCGCGCTCGAGGCCGGGCACCGCGAGCGTCAGCTTCGCACTCAAGCCCAAGCCACCTTCTTCGCGGCCGATGCCGACTTCGCAGGTGACGACAGCCTTGGAGGCGTCGAGCTTCTTTTGGCCGGCGATGAACAGCACCGCGCCGTTGAAGCAATTGGCCCAGCCGAGCGCGAACAGCTGCTCAGGATTGGCGCCTTCGCCCGAACCGCCGAGCCCCTTCGAGTGCTCGGTGTGAATCCAGAGGCCGCCCTCTTCGAGCGCGATCTTGCCGCCGTTACGGCCGCCCTTGGAAATCGCCTTCGTCTTGTAGAGCGTGTCAGCCATCAGAGAGCCTCCGCACCAGAGATGATTTCGATCAGTTCCTTGGTGATGTTCGCTTGGCGCTGACGGTTGTAGCGGGTCGTCAGCTTCTTGATCAGATCGCCGGCATTGCGCGTGGCGTTGTCCATGGCGCTCATTTGCGCGCCGTAGAAGCCGGCTTGGTTCTCAAGCAGCGATTGCAGGATCTGGCCGCTCAGATATTGCGGCAGCAAAGCTTCGAGGATTTCCTCTTCGCTCGGCTCGTATTCGTACACAGCGCCCTTCAGATCCGGCGGTTTCACGCCTTCCGGCGCGCGCGCTGGGATGAGCTGCAGCGCCGTCGGGACTTGGCTGATCACCGATTGGAAGCGCGAATAGAACAGCGTCGCGACGTCGAACTCGCCAGCGTGGAAGAGTTCGAGCAGCGCTTCGCCGACTACGTGAGCAGCATCGGCGCCGATATTCCTGAACGCGGACAGATCGACATACTTCACGATCTTGTCGCCGTGCGTGCGGCGCAGCTGATCGCGGCCCTTCTTGCCGACGGCGAGAATCTTCACCGTCTTACCGGCGCGGACGAGCTCATCGATCTTCGCCCGCGCTTCGCGAACGATCTGGGTGTTGAAGCCACCGCACAGGCCGCGCTCGCTCGTCATCACGACGAGCAATTGTACTTGGTCCTTGCCAGTGCCGCGCAGCAGCAGCGGCGCGCTTTCGCCGGACACGGCAGCCGCCAGGTTTGCGATGACGCGCGCCATACGGCTCGCGTAAGGCCGCGCCGCTTCGGCTTGGCTCTGCGCCCGCTTCAACTTAGCGGCCGCCACCATCTGCATCGCCTTGGTGATCTTTTGCGTGGATTTCACGCTGGCGATGCGGACGCGGAACTCTTTTAAGCTCGGCATTACGGCCCCTTAGGCGAACGTCGCGGTGAACTCTTCGAGGGCGGCTTTGATCTTATCTTCGATGCCGTCCTTGCCGATGTCTTTCTTGTCGACGATCGCCTTCAAGAGGTCAGCCTTCTTCGCACGCAACCAAGCGGTCAGTTCGCGCTCGTAGCGACCGATGTTGGCGACTTCGACTTTGTCGAGATAGCCACGCGTGCCGGCGTAGATCAGCACGACTTGTTCTTCGACCGGCACCGGCGAGAATTGCGGTTGCTTCAGGAGTTCCGTGAGGCGCGCGCCGCGAGCGAGCAAACGTTGCGTCGCAGCGTCGAGGTCCGACCCGAACTTCGCGAACGCCGCCATTTCGCGGTACTGCGCGAGCTCGCCCTTCAGCGGGCCGGCGACTTGCTTCATCGCTTTGATCTGGGCGTTGCCGCCGACGCGCGACACCGAGATACCGACGTTGAGCGCCGGACGGATGCCTTGGAAGAACAGATCGGTTTCCAAGAAGATCTGACCGTCGGTGATCGAAATCACGTTGGTCGGAATGTAGGCCGAGACGTCGTTGGCTTGGGTTTCGATGATCGGCAGCGCCGTCAACGAGCCTGACTTGTTGTCTTCGTTCAGCTTCGCGGCGCGTTCGAGCAAGCGTGAGTGCAGATAGAACACGTCGCCCGGATAGGCTTCGCGGCCCGGCGGGCGGCGAAGCAGCAGCGACATTTGGCGATACGCGACGGCTTGCTTCGACAAGTCATCATAAATGATGAGCGCGTGCATGCCGTTGTCGCGGAAGTACTCGCCCATGGCGCAGCCCGACATCGGCGCGAGGTATTGCATCGGCGCAGATTCAGAAGCGGTGGCGGCGACGATGATCGAGTAGCCAAGCGCGCCCTTGTCTTCGAGCGTCTTCACGAGTTGCGCGACGGTCGAGCGCTTTTGGCCGATGACGACGTACACGCAGTAGAGCTTCTCGCTCTCCGGCGCGTTCCGGTCATGCGCTTCGCGCTGATAGATCATGGTGTCGAGCGCGACGGCAGTCTTGCCGGTTTGGCGGTCACCGATGATGAGTTCGCGTTGGCCGCGGCCAACCGGGATCAGCGCGTCGATAGCTTTGATGCCCGTCTGCATCGGCTCGTGCACCGACTTACGCGGAATGATGCCTGGTGCGCGCACGTCAACCGTCGAGCGCTTTTCAGCTTTGATCGGGCCCTTGCCGTCGATCGGGTTGCCGAGCGCGTCGACCACGCGGCCGAGCAGACCCTTGCCCACCGGCACGTCGACGATCTGGCCGAGGCGCTTAACGGTGTCGCCTTCTTTCAGGCCGCGGTCTTCGCCGAAGATAACGACGCCGACGTTGTCGCGTTCGAGGTTGAGCGCCATGCCGCGCACGCCGCCCGGAAACTCGACCATTTCACCGGCCTGAACGTTCTCGAGGCCATAGACGCGAGCGATACCATCGCCGACCGACAAGATGCGGCCGATCTCGGAGACCTTCGCGTCAGAGCCGAAGCCCTTGATTTGCTCTTTGAGGATTGCGGAAATTTCTGCGGCGCGGACGTCCATTACGTACTCCTCAGGCGGATTTCAGGGCGAGACGCAGAGCGTCCAGCTTGGCTTTGACGGAAGCGTCGAATTGGCGAGAGCCGACGCGGGCGATGAACCCACCGATCAAGCTCTCATCGACGCTGATTTCTGCTTCGACCTTGGCGCCGAGCTTTTCGCCCAGAGCCGCGACCACGGCGTTCTTTTCTTGCTCACCCGGCTCGCGGGCGAAAATGACTTCGACTTGGCGGGCGCCGCGATCGCGGGCCACGAGGGCGCGATACGCGGAAGCGATCTGCGGCAGTTCCGCCGCGCGTCGGTTCTGAGCGACCGCGCCGATAGTCCTGCGACCCAGATCAGAAACGCCGAGCTTTTCGGCGACGGCGACCAGCGCCTTGGACTTCTCCACAGGGTCGATCAAAGGCGAGCGGGCGACATCGCGCAGCTCGGCGCTTTCTTTCCAGGCAGCCGCGAACTTCGCAAAGTCCTGCTCTACCGCCTCTAACTGCTTGGCTTCCTTAGCTAAATCGAAAACCGCGCGCGCATAGCGGCCGGCTGCCTCGGAAACTTCGCCATCAATTCTATCAGCCACGCCTGTCTCGCTGCTCTCGCGGCCGACGATCCGCTGGACCGCCCGCTGCTGAATGATGCCGCTTGGGGAAAACCCAAACATCAAAGGGGTCTGCGCGCTCTCCCACGCGGACCCCCTGACGCGCGCGCGGAGTAACACGGTGCGTTCCGGCTTGACAACCGGGCGTAAGGGCGGCGGATCAGCGACAAAAGCGCCTGAATAGGCGGGGGGAAAC
>JBEBHI010000001.1:0-75371 GCA_040080935.1 Terricaulis sp. | reverse complement strand
GGCGCTGCCCCCTACGTCTCGCGCTTCGCGCGATCCACTTCCCCCGCTTGCGGGGGAGGAAACAGGAAGATCACAATGCCAAAAGTCCTCATCAGCGATGAACTCAGCGAAGCCGCCGTCAACATCTTCGAGACGCGTGGCATCGAGGTCGATTTTCAACCGCAGCTCGGCTCGGACGCGGCGAAGCTGAGGGAGATTATCGGCAACTATGATGGCCTTGCGATCCGTTCGGCCACCAAAGTGAAGCCGGACATCATTGCTGCAGCGAAGAACTTGAAGGTTATCGGTCGCGCCGGCATCGGCGTCGACAATGTCGATATTCCAGCCGCGACCGCGAAGGGCATCGTCGTGATGAACACGCCGTTCGGCAATTCGATCACCACCGCCGAACACGCGATTGCGCTGATGTTTGCCGCGGCGCGTCAGATCGCGGTCGCGGATGCGTCGACCCAGGCCGGCAAATGGGAAAAGAACCGCTTCATGGGGCGTGAGCTCTACGCGAAGACGCTTGGCCTCATTGGGTGCGGCAACATTGGATCGATCGTCGCCGATCGCGCGCTCGGGCTGAAAATGAAGGTGATCGCGTATGATCCGTTCCTCTCGCCTGAACGTGCGGTGCTGCTCGGCGTCGAGAAGGTTGAGCTGGAAGAGTTGTTGCCGCGCGCCGATGTGATTTCGCTGCACGTGCCGATGACGGACAAGACGAAGAATATTCTCTCGCGCGAAGCGCTGGCGAAGACGAAGTCGGGTGTGATCATCGTCAACGCTGCACGCGGCGGCCTGGTCGACGAGGCGGCGTTGCGCGAAGGGCTCGAGAGCGAGCATGTCGCGGCGGCGGGCTTTGACGTGTTCACAATCGAGCCGGCGAAAGAGAATGTCCTCTTTGGCGCGCCAAACTTCATAGCGACGCCGCACCTCGGCGCCTCGACCAACGAGGCGCAGGAGAACGTGGCGCTGCAGGTCGCTGAGCAGATGAGCGATTATTTGCTGACGGGCGCTGTCACCAATGCGCTCAATATGCCCTCGATCACAGCCGAAGAAGCGCCGCGTTTGAAGCCGTTCGCAGCGTTGGCGGAAAAACTGGGCGCGTTTGCCGGACAGATCGTTGATGAAGGTTTGGAAGAAGTCGCGATCGAGTACGAAGGCGATGTCACCAAGCTCAATATGAAGCCGTTGACGGCGGCGGCGCTTGCGGGCGTGTTGCGGCCATTGCTGCAAGATGTGAATGTAGTCTCGGCGCCGGCCCTGATGAAAGAGCGTGGCGCTACGCTGACAGAAAGCACGCGCGATACTTCGCCGACCTATGACAGCCTCATCCGCCTCAAGGTGAAAACCGGTGGCGGCTGGCGCACGCTTGCCGGCGCAGTGATCGCCGGGCAGCCGCGCATTGTTGAAGTGAAGGGCATGGCGCTTGAGGCGCCGTTCCAGACCAACACGCTCTACATCAACAATTCCGACAAGCCCGGCTTCATCGGCGCGCTCGGCACGTTGCTCGGCGATGCCGGCGTGAACATCGCCACGTTCCACTTGGGACGCGAGAGCGCAGCGGGCGAAGCGATCGCACTGGTCGGCATTGACCAACCGCTATCGGCCGAGGTGACGGCGAAGCTCTCGGGATTGCCGCAGGTGCGTTACGCGAAGTTGCTGCGGTTTTAGGCGTACGCGATCTTGCGGCCGACGAGCGCATTGGCGGTCTCGGCAGCCGTTTCTTGCAACCGGCCTATGCGCAGGGTGTATCCATCGCCTTCGAAGTCGACGAGCTTGCGTATGCCGTCGAGCAATTGAGCGCGCGTCGTCTCTTTGGTTTCGACGGCGACGCCGGCGGCGAGGGTCGAGTTCAACGAGGCGCAGAACGCTGCGAGACGCGCCGTGTCACGGACGATCTGGTCGAACTCATCTAAGCAGCTATGAATAAGGCGGCCTTCGACGGAATACGTGTTCTCCAGACGGATCATGAAGATGCGGAGATCGTTGCGAACATCTCGCATACGCTCCGGGATTGTTTGAAATTGCGCGCCCGGGAAGGCGCCGTTTTGTGCGTTCCGATCTAGGCTGCCAACGAAGCTTGTTTGAAATTCAACGATCTCGCGCTCAACCTCGCCAAGTTTGCGTGCGATGGCGATCGCCCGCAGCTGACGATTGCTCTTGCTTAGAAAACGATCGAGCGCGCGCATACCGACGATGATGGCAGCGAGTTCAATCCAGAAGAAAACCGCTTCGACGACAAGGTTGGATCGATAGTCGGCGCCTTGCGGTACGAAGATATCGAACACTTTAGGCCAGCCGATCGCAACGATAGCGACGCCTGATACTGTCACCGCGGCAATCGCGGCCAGCCAAATCACGATCACTGTGAGTGTGTCGAGCACAGGCCTATTGATGCCGGGCTGCAAGCGCGGCTTGCTGCGCTTCGCCAATTCAGCTGACAACCCGCCCTGAGTTACAATTCCGGCTCGCTTCTTCTTCGCCATCGCCGTCTCCCCCAAACCCGCGCCCACATTACCGCCATGTGAGGGAACTGGAAGCGCCAACCGCGCGTTCGCGCCTCAGTATGGCCAGAAAGTCGCCATCGCTCCGAGGGGGACCTGATGAAATTGAAGCTGCTTGGCTCCACGCTGTTTTTGGCTGTGGCGTCGCTTGTTGCGCCTGCTCACGCCGAGATCGAAGAGGTTCGCGTTGGCGTGGTCGGCAACGTCCGCTCGGACCACGGCGATATCGTCGAAGGCAAAGAAGAGGGCGCCAATGTCGAGTTGGAATTCGTCTCTAACTCACCGGATTTCCTCAATCTGATCGGCTCGCCGCGCCCGTATTTCTTCGGTTCAATCGCAACCGACGAAGATGGCGTGAATTTCGGCGGCATTGGCGTGCTTTGGCGCTGGGAGTTCGCGGACGGCTGGGCGTTCGAGCCGGGCTTTGGCTACATCATTCACGACGGCGAAATCGACAATCCGTATCCGGAAGGCTCGCCTAACGGCATCGCCTTCGAAGCGGACAATCAGCTGCTTGGCTCACGCGACCTTTTCCGCTCCTCGTTCGCGCTCGAGCGCGAGTTCGGTGATCGCGCCGGTTTGCAGTTGTATTGGGAGCACATGAGCCACGGCCAGATTCTCGATAAAGGGCGGAATCAAGGTCTCGACTACGTCGGCCTGCGCTTCCTCTACCGTTTCGACCCCGACACAGCGCAGGACTGAGCGCTTCCCTATCAGGGCGCGACCGGGCTAGGTTGCGCCCCGAATTGGGAGACTGCACATGCGGGGAACTACGGCTGGGATCGCGGCTTTCGGCGCGCTGATGGCGCTGGCGCCGCAGGCACAAGCTGGCATCAACGAAATCCATGTTGGCGTGATGCAGCACAACATTTGTGTGCTCGATTGCAAGAATGCCGACAAAGAAGACGGCCCCAACGTCGAGTTTCAAGTCTCGTTTGATTCACCTGGCTTCTTGAATTGGGCAGGCTCGCCGCAGCCGTACATCATGGCCTCGGTGAACACCGCCGGCGATACAAGCTTCGGCGGTTTCGGCGTCGAGTGGCGCTGGGATTTCGCTGAAGGCTGGGCGATCGAGCCGGGCGTTGGCTACGTCATCCACGATGGCGCAACGGAAAATCCGTTTCCAGGCGGCTCACAAGCGAACGTCGATTTTTCGAAAGATCACTTGTTGCTTGGGTCGGAAGATCTCTTCCGCACATCGATCGGTCTCACGCGCGACTTTGAAGGTCCGTGGGAGGGGCAGCTCTTTTTTGAACATCTGAGCCACGGCCAAATCATCGGCAGCGGGCACAATCAGGGCGTTGATCAAATCGGCATCCGCATCGGTTATCAGCTCGGCCGCGACTAAGCGCCGGCGGCGTTCGCCGCCCTTGCCGCCAGTGCTCCAGAAAGGGGACGCTACATGAGCGCTCATTTGCGTGAACGATTCAATCGCCCAGGCCCGAAGCGTATCTTGGCGCTGGATGGGGGCGGCGCACGTGGGTTGCTGACGCTCGGCGTGCTCGCGCAGCTTGAGCGGCATCTCGCTGAACGTAGCGGACAAGGCGATAGCTTTCGTCTCGCGCACTATTTCGATTTGATCGGCGGCACCTCCACCGGCGCCATCATCGCGACGACGCTGGCGCTCGAATGGCGCGTACGCGACATCGTCGATCTCTATTTCAAGCTGCTGCCGGCGATTTTTTCGCGGCCGCAAGTGCCCGGGCCGCTGCGCGTTCTCGTCCCGGCGTTCAAGAACAAGGCGCTGACGCAGGGGCTGCAGGAGCATCTCGGCGATCGCCAGCTCAATTCGACTGACCTGAAAACCGGCCTCGCCATTCACGCCAAGCGCATCGATAGCGGCTCGGCTTGGATCGTCGTGAACAATTCGGACTGGTGCTACTTCAACGAACGCAGTGGGCACGACGGCATCGCCAACTCAGATTTCTATCTCCGCGATCTGGTGCAGGCTTCTGCTGCGGCGCCGACTTACTTCTCGGATGTTCGCGTGCCGCTGGCGCGCAGCAAGCACGGTAACGTCTCGGGCTATGCGCACTTCTTCGATGGCGGCGTGAGTCCGAACAACAACCCAGCGCTTCAACTTCTGCTCACGGTCACCGAACCTGCGTTCGGTTTCAATTGGCAGACGGGCGAGGACAAGCTGCTGATCTGGTCGGTTGGCACCGGCTACGTGCGCAAGCGGTTCGAGAAGCGAAATCGCAAGCGCCGCTCCAGCGCCAAGGCGATCGGCGATTTCCGCAGTCTCATGTATTCGAGCAAGGTGATGGCCGCGCTTGAGGGCTACAATCACGACATCTGCCAGCAGCAAATCACGACGCTGCAAATGCTCTCGAACCCGCGCTTTCCCTGGTACGTCAATTCCGAGGTGAAGATGCAGACGGCGACGCCGCTGCTCTCACGCGAGCCGGTGCTGACGTTCCAGCGCTACGACGCGCGGCTTGAGATTGATGAGGAAGAGTTCCGCCGGCCTGAGCACATTGAAACGCTGCTTGGCAAAGAGCTGAACCCGAAGCTGGTTGAGAAGCTGCGCAAGCTCGACATCAAAGATCCCGAACTCTTGGATATTCTCTATCGCACGGGCGAGGCGCTCGGCGCGCAGCAACTGATCCGTCGCGACTCAACCGACGCGCAGCCAAAGACCAGCGCCGCCATTGCGCCTGATTGGCCGCCGGCGACGTTCGATCCGTGGCGTCCGGCAGCGCCGGTTGCGGCTGAGCCTACGACGGAAATCCCGCCGGAAGCGCCGCCGCAGACCTGATCTGACAGCGCAACGGCCCTCGCGGCCTTGCCCCAAACGGCGGATTGGGCGACACCCCGCGCGAGGTGAATCATGGCAGGCGTAGTCGTCGTCGGCGCCCAATGGGGTGACGAGGGCAAAGGCAAAATCGTTGATTGGTTGTGCAACCGCGCGGATGTCGTGGTGCGCTTCCAGGGCGGTCACAATGCCGGCCACACGCTCGTTGTTGGCGACACCACGTATAAGCTCGCGCTGCTGCCGTCTGGCGTTGTGCAGGGCAAGCTCTCGATCATCGGCAATGGCGTCGTTGTCGATCCTTGGGCGTTGGTTGCCGAGATTGAGAAGATCACCGCGCAGGGCGTGAAGATCACCGCTGATAAGTTGGTGCTCTCTGATCAAGCCGCGCTCATCTTGCCGTTTCACCGCGATCTCGACGCGGCGCGCGAAGCGCAAGCCGGTTCAGCGTCCATCGGCACGACCAAGCGTGGCATCGGCCCGGCTTACGAAGACAAGGTCGGCCGCCGCGCCATTCGCGTCGCTGATTTGGCCGATCCGGATTCTATCGCTTGGAAGATTGAACGACTGACGGCGCACCACAACGCGCTGCGTCGTGGGCTCGATCTGCCGGAGATCGATGTGGCGGCGCTGAAGAAAGAACTCGCCGAGATTGCGCCGAAGGTGCTGCCGTACGCGCAACCAGCGTGGCGCGTGCTCAATGCGGCGTTCGAGGATTCCAAGCGCGTGCTGTTCGAAGGCGCGCAGGGCATGCTGCTCGATGTCGATCACGGCACGTATCCGTTCGTGACCTCATCCAACGTTGCCGCCGGCCAGGCTTCGGCGGGGTCGGGCGTTGGCCCGCGCAAGATTAGCTACGTGCTGGGCCTGGTGAAGGCTTACACGACGCGCGTTGGCGCTGGCCCATTCCCGACTGAGCTTGATGATGAGAACGGCAAGCGTCTCGGCGAAGTCGGCCGCGAAGTTGGCACCAATACTGGGCGTCCGCGCCGTTGCGGTTGGTTTGACTCAGTGTTGGTGCGTCAGTCGATTGCACTCTCAGGCATCGATGGCATTGCGCTGACCAAGCTCGACGTTCTGGACGGCTTCAAAGAGATCAAGATCTGCACCGGCTACAAGCTCGGCTCGAAGACGCTCGATTATCTGCCGGCGAGCCTCAAGGACCAGGAAGCGGTAACGCCGATCTACGAAACGCTCGAAGGCTGGCAGTCGACGACGCAAGGCGTGCGCAGCTCCAAGGATCTGCCCGCTAACGCGATTAAGTACATTCGCCGCATCGAGGAGCTGATCGGGTGCCCGGCGGCGATCGTTTCGACCAGCCCGGAACGCGACGACGTCATCCTGATGCGCGATCCGTTCAAGGCCTAAGCACGCAAGACGCGAAAGCGTGGCGCGCGCGGCCCGGCGCAGTTAGGATACCCGAGGAGAAATCGATGTCGGCTGACAACGAAAATACACCGCCTCGTGGCCCACGCTTCAATCTGAACGTCGAGGACGCACGCGTGCGCGCGCAGGAAGCGGTGCGCAAGTCCGAGATCATCTTCACGCGCGCCTATGGCTTGCTGCGCGAGCCGAAGAAGGAATGGGAGCAGATTAAAGCGGAAGAGACGACGGTTCCGAATCTTTTGATCGGCTACGTCGCGCCGCTTGCCGCCATCCCGCCTGTGGCGGGACTCATTGGCTCGCTGATCTTCGAACCCATTCGCGTTGGTTCGATCAGTGCAGCGATCATTGGTGTGTTCGTGACCTGGGTGGTCACGATTGCGCTCGTGTTCTTGATTGGCGTTCTAATCAACACGCTGGCTGATCAGTTCGATGCTGACCGTAACGACATCGGCGCGCAGAAAGTGGCTGCATATTCGATCACGCCGGCACTGCTTTCGGGTCTCTTCTCGTTGTGGCCACCGCTTTGGTGGGTGTCGCTCATCGCTCTCGCGGCGATGGTCTACGTTATGTATCGCGGCCTACCGATCATGATGAAGGCGCCAGAGGATCGCGCGCTGAGCTACGCCGCCACAGTCACCGTCGCTGCTGCCGTCGCGCTTATCGTGATGTTCGCACTCGCGAGCTGCGTCAGTTAAGGCTTGCGCCATTTGGCGCGGGGCTCCTAGCATTGAGCGGGGAGAGCGCTGATGACGACAGTTGACGAGCTCGATGGTGCGCGACCGGGTCTGTTTGCGCGGGTCCGTAACATACTCATCCGTCCGCAATCGGAATGGCGCCGCATTGCCAGCGAGGACCATGCGCCGCTGATCGGCTCATACGTTGTGCCGTTGGTTGTCCTCGGCGCCATCATCAGCTTTGGCGCCAGCGTGCTTTATGGCGGCAGTTTCGCGCTCAATGCGGCGTTGGTCTCGAAAGGGGTTTCGGCGGCGCTTTATGCGGTGTTCGCCATCGCCGGCGTTCTCGCGAGCGCTTTCATCATTTCGTGGCTCGCGCCGCGCTTTGGCGCCGAAGCAAATGGCGAGCACGCTAACCGCCTTGCTGCGTACTCGGCGACACCCATTCTCGTCGCGACGTTCGCTGCTATCGCACCGCCCGTCGCTGGAGGTGTCGTCGCTGTTGGCGTCATCTACGCGCTGGTGCTTTTAGCGCTCGGCATGCAGCCGCTGATGCCGCTCCGTGATCCTGGCAACAACGTGCCGCGCTTCACTATTCTGTTCGCATTGATCGCTGCGCTGATGATCGCGCTCGTCGCCACCTTTGTCGGACCGCTGATCCATTCCGGCCGCGAAGCGCTCAACGGCGCCGTTGTATCTGTCGCGCCGCCGCTGGCCGCGCCTCAGATCGCAACGCGCTCCGGCGCCGAGTTGGCTATTGATCGCCTCTCTCAAGCAAGCGGCGCCTCGATCCTCACGGACCCCGCGCGTCTCGCAGAGCAATTCCCTGACTCGCTGCCCGGCGGCTTTGCGCGCCAATCGACCAGCAGCGCGCAGCGTGGCGGCATCTCGCGTGCCGATGCAGCGTACCGCGACGGCGCCGCGATGCTTTCGCTGTCGATCATACAATTTAGCTCTGACGTCGATCCCACTGCGCTTGCGGCGCTGCTCGCCGTGCAGGCCGACGGCACGGTGGAGGGCGGGTATAATCGCACGCAATCAATCGATGGCCGGTTCTACGCCGAAGAGGTGCGCGCGGCGTTTTCGCGGTACATCGTCATCGGCCGCGGCATGGTGATGATTGCGCAGGGCGGCGTCACCATGGATCAAGCGCGCGCATCCGTAGAGACAATCGGGTTGGATCGCTTGGAAAGCATGTTCGGTCGCTAGATTTCAATCAGCGCGAAAGCGGGCCTTGAAGAAGGAGAGGATGCGCGGGTAGTCGCTAGCTTTGCAAAAGATGTCGAGATCCTTCGTCGGACGCACGATGCCCGTGTAGGCCGTGACGGCGTACGTGCCGGAGATCAAAAACGGAATGTCGCTCTTGGCGAGGAGTTTGAGCCCTTCGATATAGAAGGCTTCTGCTTCGGGCGGCGGTTGGAATGCGGTGTCCGCGAAACTTGTCATGGCGGTTTGTGAACAGGCGGGCGGAACCTTTGTTCCGTTTTTGGCTCAGCCCTCCCGCTGCGTTTCAGGACGGCCAGCAAGCAACGCGGCGCAGTTCGCATCTTCGGCAAGACCAAGGTCAACAAACGGGAGCAAGCCGGCGATCGGCGCGATGAACGAAGCGAGCGCCGCAGCGATGCCGCCTTGGCCAGCTGCGTCTCCGGCATCAACGCCGATGTTTGGTGAACGCCAGCGGCCTTGCACCGTGATTGGTGCATCGACGCTGATGAGTCGCGCTTCCTTCGGCGCGCCTTGAATGCGGAGGTCAAGCGTTTCATCACGCAAGCTCACGCTGCCTTCGCCGCGAATAAGAACATTCTCAGTGTCGAACACGATCGTGTGCGCGTGTGCGATGCCGTTGCTGACGCGGAAGCTGGCGACGCCGCAGCGCACGCCCACGCGGCTATCATCATCGGTGAGCAGAAGGCCCAGGCCGCGGGTGATATTGATGCCTGTTAATTCGGCGAACGCTTCGCGCACTTCCCCGTCGGGGGTCACGAAAGTGATCGTGCCGTTTGCGTTCGCTGCAGCTTCGCGCACCGAGCCCCCGGCGCCGCTCAAACGCACGCGGCCTTGCAAGCTTCCGGTGAGTGGTGGTTCGCCGCTAAGGGCGAGGATGCTCTCAAGGCGTGCATTGGTTAGGCGGACATCGACTTCAGCGCGCGGCGTTTCTCCGCGTGCATTGATGGCAGCGGACCCGGTGATGCGCCCTCGGCTGAGGTCCAACGTCATCGGATTAAGCGTTAGCAGGCCGTGATCGAGACCGATGTCGAGTGACAAGCCGCGTAAGGGCACGCGCGCGCTGCGAACGTGTGCGGCGCGATAAGAGACACGCGCATCCATGTTGCGGACGCGACTGATGTCGAGACGTGCGTCCGGCAGAACACGGCCTTGCGCCTCCAGGTGCGCTGCGATGAGGCGCTGTTCGGGCGACGCGGTTTCGTTGGTTGATGGCGCGCCGCCGAGGACAGTCATGGCGTCGTCGAAGTCGAGCGAGTTGGAGCGGAAGTCGCCGTCTAGGAACAGGCGATCATCGCGTTGGCGTGTGGCGGTGAAGGCGCCGCGCAGATCGCTGTCGCCGACGCGGCCGGCGATGTTGCTCATTGCATAGGTGTTAGCGCGGCGCTCGACGCGTCCTGTCAGATTGTATGGCGGCGTGTTTGGTAGCGCGAGGCCAATGAGCGTGTAGAGGTCGGCGAGATCCTCGCCCGTGCCGCGCACGTTGGCGTACCAATTGCTAAAATTGAATGGGCGCGAGATCGCGCCGTCGGCGACGATGTGCGTGCCGCCGGCGGTGACGTCGGCTTGGAATGCGTAGGGGCGATCGCGGCGTACGTTGAGCAGCGGCGCGCCGGTGAGTTCAAGGGTGAATGGCCGGCTATTGATTTGGCCTTCGCCCATAAGCGCAAATTGACCCGGATTGCGCGTGTCCCGGCTCTCGCGCGTGGTGAAGGTGGCCTCCAGTTTTAAATTGCGCTTGTCGTCTGCAAAGCGGAGTTGGCCGCCGTTGAGTGAGAAGTAGCGGATCGCCGGGAGATTGATCGGGCGGCTGCGCACGCCAGGCGGCGTCGTTGACCAGTTCGATGTGCCCTCGGCGCTGCGATAGAGCGAGATATCCGCGCCGTTGAGATCGAGGCGCACGAAGTCCAGGTTGCCCACGAAGAGCGGCAACCAACGCACGGTGGCTTCGGCGTTGTTGACGACGGCAAACTCGCCGCGGTCGCGGAATTGCGCCGGATTGCCGATGTGCAGGCCTTCAACGCGGACAAGCGGATTGAGTCGCCACGGATCGACGTCGAGATCGCCACGAATGGAAATTTCGCGGCCGGTCGCGGCGGATGCGAAGCGCGAGATTGGGCCGCGTAGTGCGTTCCAATCGGCGAAGGTCAGAAACAGAATGAGTGTCGCAGCGAGCACGCCGAAGACGCCGCCAGCCCAGAGGCCGATGCGCGGCCACGGCGCGGCTTTGGTTTTGAGCCACGCATATGCTGCACTCGAGCGAGCGTGAGCGGCCTGCCGCGAGCTCCAGCTACGGAGCGTTGCAAGGCGATTGCTGAAGGTGTTTTGGCCGCCGTCGTCCATGAACACTGACGCAACGCCTTGCGCCAAGGCGCGTTCCGTAGATGCGTCGCACGGCGCTGCCTTAACGCTCCGAAACCATTGCGGAATTCCCGTGGACCCAGGCGGGAGTGCCGTTCGCCGCATCGTTCTGCCGATGGGCTCATCGCGCGCTGAGAACCCCAATTACGCGCACGTGCTTTCCGCGGTTCCCCCGGCTTTCTAGACCGAGGTCAACTCGCAGGATGCTGACATGGAAGTACTTGGCGATCTCATAAGGCTCAGTCCATCGGGGCATCTACCGCTGCCTTGGTCGATGCGCGCGCATCTGGGGCTCGAGTCAGAGACCGGCGTGTCGGTGTTTCTTACGCATCCGGAAGGCCAAGGCGTTCCCGACATTTTGATCACGCCGTTGACCCCGCACAATCTGCTCACAACGTTTTCGTTTGAACTTGAGGTGCGGGAAGAACGAGGCGCAGTGAACTCTGTGCTTCGTCAACTCGATCGCGACGCCAACATCGTGATCTCGGACACGATTACGCTTGAAGGCCGCACACGCCACAAACTCAATCTTGTAATCGAGCCATCGCGAGATGAACTTTCGGCGGCCGACTTCAGAAAGAAGATCAAGGCCAGTCTTGAAAAGGTCCCAACGCTGCTTGGGAAGGTTACGGTCAAGGACATCTACGATCGAAAGCAGGGGACGCTGTTAGAGCGCCCGCCCGTGCGCATCGCTGATGCTTACATCCCATGGCCAAATTGGCGCGAGATCATTGCCACCACGCCGCAGTACAAGGAAGAGGCGAGGAAGTACGATCTCACGCGGGTCGTCGTTTCGTCCAATCCAGATCAGAGATTGCTTCGCTACGTCCTTCCACGAAAAGGCGTCGTTCAGCTTGAGGTGCCTCATCACAATCTTCCGCGCGCGCTGCAGGCGATCACCGAGAAGATCAACGACATGAACTACAATATCCTGTCGTCACGGTTGTCGCGGACGCCACGGCGACCGACGACCGAACGGATGTCAGTTTTTGTGGCCGTTTGCGAACCGAATGAAGATATGTCGGACGCGAACGAGCGTGACATTGTGGAAAGCGCGAAAAAGTTGCGCGATGCCGTGCGCAAAATTGAAAGCAAATATATCGCCGCTAACACCAAGTTCGGATTCGGACGCGCCGCGGATGGAACGAGATATCTCATCCCGCGCAACGCCCGGAACGTGCTTCCTCCGCAGCATTTGCTGACTTTGATCGAAGGCTATCGGCGTGACGCTATCAACAAATTTCGTGAGGTTCACGGCCGTCGACCGGAGTTGCTGATCTTCCTTTCATATCGCTTTGTGAAAGGGCGTTCGACGGATCCCAAAATTCAACAAGAACACGAAGCGAGCTTGCGTGCGATCCGCGCCGCTGCGTTGTCGGTGAATTGCGAAGTGTTGGTTGGGAAGCCGGCCTTGCGCGTCGACACCACTGCGGAGGCCATCTATCCCGCGCTATGGGTTGGCGACGCGTGTCTCGTCCTTGCGCTCAACGAAAAGGGATCCGGCGAGCCAAGCCTAAGTCAGGCTCACGAGTACGGGGTGTTCATGGGCGCTAGAAAGCGCTCTCGAATCTTGGTGAGTCAGGGGCGCCTGCGTGACGGCGATACTCTGGGAAATTTGGATGGCTTTGTTCGCATAACCTACGCGGACGATCCGCTGGCTTTGAAATCGGGCGCCGGGACGGGGGTCCCTGTCGGCGATCGCAATCATGACGAGTCTTTGTATTCGCGGGTGCGCGCTTTCCTCAAAGACATGGTCGAAGAAAAACGCGGGCTCGAGAACGAAGAGCACCCACTCGATTCCGGTCTGGCTGAGGTGCTCCGTAGCGCCTCAGAGGACGACGAAGATCAGCCGATCTATCCGTCTTAGTTGCCAAAAAAGTTCGCCGCGACGCTCGTGAGAGCGCCGCGGCGATAGCCCAGGGCAGGGCTGTTGTTTGTGTTAAGCGGTAGCGTCGGTGAGCAGGCCGCGTGCACCGGCTTGCTTCTTCATCGCCTTCTGCAGTTTTTCGAATGCGCGCACTTCGATTTGGCGCACGCGCTCGCGGCTGACGCCGTATTGCACTGAGAGTTCCTCAAGCGTCGCTGGCTCATCCTTCAAGCGACGCTCTTGGATGATATGGCGTTCGCGTTCGTTCAGCTCGCTCATGGCTTCTTGGAGAAGCGTCATGCGCGCCCCGAACTCTTCGGTCTCGGCCAGGCGGGTTTCTTGAGTGCCGTCGACTTTGTCGTCGGCCAGCCAATCCATCCACTCGCTGTCGCCTTCGCCGCCGGCGCCACCGATCGGCGCGTTGAGCGAAGCATCGCCACCGCCGCTCATGCGACGGTTCATCGAGATCACTTCTTCTTCGGTGACCGCGAGTTTGTGCGCGATGGTCGCGACGTGCTCAGGGCGAAGGTCGCCTTCTTCGAGCGCTGCCATCTCGCCCTTCATGCGGCGGAGATTGAAGAAGAGCTTCTTCTGAGCGGCCGTGGTGCCCATCTTCACGAGCGACCACGAGCGCAGGATGTATTCTTGGATCGACGCGCGGATCCACCACATCGCGTAGGTCGCGAGGCGGAAGCCCTTATCCGGGTCGAATTTCTTCACAGCCTGCATGAGGCCAACGTTGCCTTCGGAGATGACTTCCCCGATCGGCAGGCCGTAGCCGCGATAGCCCATGGCGATCTTTGCCACGAGGCGCAGGTGAGACGTGACGAGCTTGTGCGCGGATTGTGAGTCACCGTGCTCCTGCCAGCGCTTTGCCAGCATGAACTCGTCTTCTTTGGTCAACATCGGGAACTTGCGGATCTCCGAGAGATACCGTTGCAGCCCTTGCTCCGGGCTAAGTGCAAGTGTGAGCGCGGTTGATGCCATGTGGTGGTAGGACCCCTCCTAAGGCGGGAAAATCGGTTGCCTCTCTAGTACGTGCGAGAGGGCCAGCCGGTTGCCGCCGTAGCCCCCTATATAGGGAGCCATTCAAGCCTTCGCCGTGACCGGCGTTAGGCAATTATTAGTGAAAGAACATAACAGGAACGAGCCGATTCGGCAAGCGAAACGAAATCAATCGCTAGAATCAGCGTCCGGAACGTTCGGAGATGGGCACTAAACTTGGTGGTTCAAGGGTCAGTCCGCGAGCTGCGGCTGTTTCCCAAACGTTTCAGCGACGGCCCAGGCGCAGAGCGCCACGACCAGCGCGACCAGCCCCCAACGGACGGTCACATCAACCAAACTTAAATAAACTGGGGCCGCCGCATCCATGATCTGGATCGAGACGGCGTGGGTCTGGCCGTTGCCTGGATCAGGCATGCGCGGCAGCCAATTGAACATCCGCACTTCGTTGAGCGTGAAGAGCGCCAGGCCGCTGACAGCCGTTAGCACGCGGTCAGCGTTGGGAAGGTTCGACATTGGTATTCCGCCCGTTCTTGCAGCGTCGCCAAGCTACGCCGCTTCGCAATCTCGGACGAGACGGCTGATACATGTTCCTTACAGAAGGAACTCACTCAGTGTGGCCGAGGCGCACGACGTCCTCTTCGCGGAATTCGGGAGGATGGCAGGGGCCGACGCCGCCAGCGACGCAGACTTCTTCGGCGCTGCGCGTTGGCGGCGGTGGCGTGATGCCGAATGGGACGCACCCAGCAATGCCGGCGCCTGTGAGATGGATGCCGCGGTCGCATGGCGGATCGATGCCCATAGGATATTCGACAGGCGGCGCGCGCTCTGGAGAGATGTCGTAGGAGCGGCGCGTGCGCGCGCGATCGCCTCGATCTTCTTCCAACGCCTCGCGGGGGCAACTCTCCGGCCTGTCGCGGTTCAGACGGTCGAAGCACACCATTGCGCGCGCCAGCATCTGTGTGTCGACGGGGAGAGTCGTAGGTCTCGGCGCCGCGTCGGGCGAGAGCACGGCCAGGCCGTTGCGCGGCGGCGGTGATGCGCGCGAGGGCGGTGGCGGCGCAGTTCTTGGCGCCTCTTCCATAAAGATGCGCACGCTGTTGTCCGTACCGTCGCTATAGCGAGCGACCTGCGAAACCACGAGCATGAGAGAGCAGAGCAGTGCAATGACGCCGGTCGCCACGAGAAACGACAACGCCCGCATGCGCGGGTCGACGGTGATGGCGACGTTGCTCACCCGAACTCCCTCCGAAGCGCGCTTCGCGCCGCAATGCGGCGGAAATGCGCCTCGCGCTCAGAGTTGCCGGAGAATTTCGATAAGGGCCTGCATATCCGCGGGCAATTCGCTTTCGAAGCGAAGCTCTTCGTGGGTGACCGGGTGTTTGAATCCGAGAACGGCGGCGTGCAGCGCCTGGCGCGGAAACGCTGCGACGGCTGCCGCGGCTTCTTCCGCGTGCGGACCTTCGGCTTTGAAGGCGCGTTGCTTGCCGTAGAGCGGGTCGCCGATCAGCGGGCAACCCAGATGCGTGAGATGCGCGCGGATTTGGTGCGTGCGGCCTGTATGTAGGCGACATTCGAGGAGAGCTGCTGCTGCGCGCCCAATCGAAGCGCCGCTTTGTTGGCCGTAGTTTTCGACGGTCCAATAATCGGTGATCGCCTTTTTTCCAGCTTCGGTTTCTGGATTGCGGGCGACCACATATTTGCGGCGATCCTCGCCGGAACGGACGAGGATATTCTCGATCCGCGCCGTCCGATCTTTCGGCGCGCCGCGCGTTACGGCGTAATAGACGCGCTCTAGATCGTGCTTTGCGAACAGTTTGGCGAGGCCGGTGTGCGCGGCATCGTGCTTGGCGACGACAACGAGTCCGGTGGTGTCCTTGTCGATGCGGTGGACGATGCCGGGGCGCGCGACGCCGCCGATGCCGGAGAGTGAGTCAGCGCAATGCGCGAGTAGGGCATTCACGACGGTTCCGCGCATGGATCCGGGTGCGGGGTGCATGGCCATGCCGCTGGCTTTGTCGAGAACGATGAGGTGCTCATCTTCGTAGACGATGTTGAGAGGTAGGCGCTCAGGCTGTGGCGCTGCGGGTTCAGGCGGCGGCAGCGTGAGTGCGTAGGTGGCGCCAGCGCGGGGCTTGTCCTTGGCGTGCGTGACCAGCGCGCCATCGACAGTGAGCTTGCCGGCGCCGATCAGGCCCTGGACGCGTGAGCGTGAGAGATCCGGCCAGAGCTTGCCCAGCCACGCGTCGACGCGCTCGCCCGCATCGGCGGGCGCTATGGCGCTGCGAATGTCGCCGTCGGTTTCTTGATCGATATCGTCGTCCACGCCTCTCCCTAGCCGCCATTGCCGGGGCCGCGAAGGGTGAACCCCGGTACTCCGGGGGTGACAAAGCGTCATGACCCGTTGTGGGAGTCGGTCGCGCGGGCCAAAATGCGCGCGGAGGACGATATGACGAAACGGGGATGGACGCGTCGCGGCGCGTTGGCGGCTGCTGCAACGGGCGCGGTCGCGGCGTGCGCGCAAAGCGTGGAGACGCCGGCCTATGACGGGCCCGTCGCGTTTGATCACGGTGTTGCTTCCGGCGATCCGCAGTCCAACAAGGTGATCATCTGGACGCGCGTGTCGCCGCAGAACCCCGGCGCTGTGCCGGTCCGCTGGATCGTCGCCCGCAATCGCGAGCTGAGCGATGTGGTGAAGACGGGCGTGTTCGAGACCAATGAAGGTCGCGACTACACGGTGAAGGTGGATGTCACAGGTCTGCGTCCGGGTGCTCCTTACTTTTACGGCTTCCGCGCTGGTGATGGCGCCAGCCAAGTTGGTAAGACGCGGACGTTGCCGCAGGGCCGCTTGAGCGAGGTGAAGTTCGCTGTGGTTTCGTGCGCCTCGTTCCCGCACGGCTTCTTCAACGCGTATGAAGCGCTGGCTCAGCGCGACGATCTCGACGCTGTCGTGCATCTTGGCGATTACATCTACGAATATGGCGTCGCCGGATATGGCGGCGAAGTCGCGACGCAGCTCGGGCGCATTCCTTCACCGGAAGTTGAGTGCATTCGCTTGGGCGATTACCGCGCGCGTCACGCGCAGTACAAAACCCAAGCTGAGCTGCAAGCGGCACACGCAGTCGCGCCGTGGATCGTGGTTTGGGACGATCACGAGACAGCCAACAATTCGTTCGCTACCGGCGCCGAAAATCACAACGAAGGCGAAGGGCAGTGGGCAAACCGCAAGCAGGCGGCGCTGCAAGCTTATTACGAATGGATGCCGATCCGCGATCCTGAGCCGGGCGCGGCGTTCGAGGCGATCAATCGCTCGTTCCAGTACGGCAATCTCGCGTCGCTGATCATGGTCGAGACGCGCCTGCTCGCGCGCACGGAGCCGTTTGACTACAACTCGCAGCTGCCAATCGAGATGCAGCGTTGGAATTTCACCAACCCTGCGGCCCCCGTCGCTATCCGCGATGGCGAGCCGGATGTGCCGGGCATGCAATTGCTGCCGCGCGTGTACGAAGCTGTCGGCGCTGAGACGCGACCGGTGCTGGATTGGCGGCGTGCGCAAGGCTTGGTGTCGCGACCGAAGGAATTGCCGGCCGGATTCTTTATTGCGCCCGACGTTCCCGCATTGACGCAGTTGCTCAACGCGCCGGATCGCCAGCTTATGGGCGCGTCGCAAGAGCAATGGCTCGCGGATCAGTTGCACGCGTCGGTGCGCACAGGCGCAACGTGGCAGGTGCTCGGCAATCAAATCTTGATGGCGCCCGTGAATGCGCCGGACCTTTCGGGCACTCCAGCTGCGCTGGCTGATGCCTTGGAGCGTTTGCTGCCTGGCGTGAAGCAGCAGCTGAAGCTCACGCGCTTCCCGTTTCCGTTGAATACGGATTCCTGGGATGGCTATCCTGGCGCGCGGAGCCGCGTGCTCGCGTCGATGCGCGCCGCGCAGGGCAATGCGATCGTGCTGACTGGCGATACGCATACGGCGTGGGCGAATGAACTCAACGATACGACGGGTCGCGTGGCGGTGGAGTTCGGCACAACGTCGATCACCTCGCCGAGCGATTCATCCTACTTCCAGCCGTTTGGTGTCGATTTCGACGGCGGCGTGCGCGCGCGCAATCCGCACGTGAAGTTCAATGATTCAACCGATCATGGCTTCTTGCTGCTCACGCTTTCGCCTGAGCACGCGACGGCTGAGTTCTTCGCGGTGTCGACGATCTTATCGAAGGACTATGAGACGACGCGCGTTAGCGCGTTCACAGTCTCGCCGGAGCCTGGTCCGGGGATTGGCGAACTTACGTCTGTTTGAAAAACGGCGCGCCTTGCCCGGTATGTTTGCCGGGCAAGGCTAAGCAGGGGAAACGTTAGCTGAGTTTCCGATGTGCACGCTCAACTTCTCGCGCGAGCAAATCGGGCGTCAGTTCTTCGAACGGCCGCTCGCGAAGCGCGCGCAAGAGTGCGGCGTGCACCAGGTAGTTGGACGCATTGATATCAACGCCTGAATGCAATGCGCGGGAGCGAAGAGAATCCGCCGTCGTGATGTAATGCTCTGCGTTCATGGGCGTATGACTAACGGCCTATGGCGACCACAATGTGGCGCGTCACGTTTTCGGTGCGCCCAATCGATTTACATTTGATCCAGGTTTCATCAGCGCTTCGAGTTCGCGCGATGGAACGCCCGCAAGCCATTCCTGCGCCAATTCACCGAATATCGGTGCGTATTTGAAACCATGCCCGGAACACGCGGAAAACATAAGCACGCGTCCATTGTGGGAACTCGGTGCGACGAGAAAGTTCTCGTCCGGTGTTACCGTGTAGAGGCAGCGCTGCATGCGTGTCGGGCGCGGATTATGTTTTGGCAACAATGGCGCCGCGTGTTCGCTCAGTAGCGCCGCATCGCTTTCATCAGGTTCGCGCACGTTGTCTGGATCGGTTGCGCCACCGACGGAGTGCAATCCAATTTTGTAAAAGCCGCGCGGCGCGGGCATGCCGAACACGCCGACATCGTTGTCGACGCAGATCACCGGCAACAAACGTGGCGCGTCGGTTTCAAACCAGCCGACAACGCGGCGCTTGACGGCGAGCTTGCCGGCAAATTCTGGAAGCATCCGCGCAGCCCAGGCGCCCGACGTAACGATCACGGCGTCAAAGCTTCGCGCTTCGCCATTGATACGGAGCGTCAGGCCTTCGATGGGCGCTTCAATTTGAACGTTGTGGCGCAATTTGGCGCCCCACTTCGGCGCTTGGCGCAACAAGAATGCACGGGTGGCGTCGGCGGCGATGACGCCAGCGTCCTCCTGGCGAAACACATCCCATTCGTGCGGCATTGCGATGTAGCCGCGCGTCAGTGCGTGGATCGCATCGCCCGGCAACAGGGCTGCGGGTTTGCGGCTGAGCTTCTGACAGGCCGCAACGAACGGTGAGCCGCGCAGGCCGGCCATCAAGCCGCTAGTCCACTCGATGAGCGGCTGGCCCGCCAGGCCTTCCCAGGTTCGCCACGCGGCGCCGGCGCGCCGCGCGAGGCCGACATAGGTTTCGCCTTCGCCCGGTGTGAGGCGCATGATCCGTGTGTCGCCGTGCGACGAGCCGCGCTCGTGCATAGGTTCGAACTGTTCGAAGCCCCAGACATCATGGCCAGCGACCGCAAGCCGAGCACAGATGCTCAGCCCGGCAACGCCAAGTCCGACGACGGCCACCTTCATTCTGCCCCCTCTACGCGGGATGAAGGGCGCTTGGAAAGCCGTTAGCGTTGGGCCCATGAGTCTGAAGGACAAGATCAAAGGCCAAGTCGAAGCTTTTGACCGCTGGGCGCGGCCAAGGGCGGAAAAATCCAAGTGGAACGCTTGGGCTTATGAGTTCCTGCTGTTCGGGCTGAAGCAGGCTTGGGCGTGCCTTTTCGGCGGCGCGATGATCGCGCTACTCGTCGGAACGCATTTGTTCTGGCCCAACAACGCTCCGATCGCGCGGTATGATTTCCTCGTGCTCGCCGCCGTCGCCATCCAAGGCTTGCTGCTCGCAACCAAACTTGAGCGCTGGGAAGAGGCGATTGTCATTCTGATTTTCCACGTCGTCGGCACGATCATGGAAATCTTCAAGACGTCGCACGGCTCGTGGATCTATCCGGAGGACAATTTTCTGCGCATTGGTGGTGTGCCGTTATTCTCCGGTTTCATGTACGCGTGCGTCGGCTCCTACATCGCGCGCGCAACGCGGCTGTTTGAGATCAAATACATCAACTATCCGCCGCTCTGGACGACGTGGCTGCTGGCGCTGCTCGCCTATGTCAATTTCTTCTCGCACCATTACACGATTGATATTCGGCTCGGCTTGTTCGCGTTCTCCGCGTTCATCTTCGGCCGCGCCTGGTTTGTGTTCACGCCGGATCGCACGCCGCGTCGTATGCCGATGCTGATTGGGTATCTGCTGGTGGCGCTCTTTATCTGGTTCGCGGAGAACGCCGGCACGTTTGCTGCCGCTTGGGTTTATCCGAGCCAGCGTGACGGCTGGCATATCGTGCCAATCGCTAAGATGGGCGCTTGGTATTTGCTCATGCTGTTGAGCTTTGTGTTGACGACGTTGGTGCATAAGCCAGAGCGGATGGCGGAAACGGAGTTTCGCGCCGCTCAGCCTGATTCAAGTTCACAAACACGCGAGACGGTGCGCCAAACGCTCACATCGAAGTGAGACATCGTTTGTCGCTCTAGCAAGATCGACTGACGCCCCGCACGCTTGCTTCCAGCGAAATCGGAGGGACAACATGCTTCGCCAACTCGTTTTGACGGCCGCTATGGCCGCATGCACAATCGCGCCTGCATTCGCGCAGGAGGAGGCGATCGTTGTTACAGGCACGCGCCTGGTGCGTGGGGACTTCGAGCAAATGGCCGAGATGCCGATGCCGCACGTCACGCTCCGCAAGCGGGCAGATTCAGTGGTCGTCGATCTCTATGTCCGCAATGATACGCGCGACGCTGCGGCGCGGACGGCGGAAATGCGCCAAGCGTTGCGCGGGCTGGAAGCGCGAGCGCGGGGCGGCGGTGTGAGCTTGGCTTTGATCGATGCGACTTCGGGGGTCGTGCGTCCGTTCTCGTTGGACATCGCAGAGCGCTCGATCACCAGCGGCGGCGCAGCAGATACCAGCGCTCTCAACATCCATCTGCGAACGAACGTGCAAGCCGACGACACGATCGACAGCATCAACGCGCGCATCGCCGCGTTCGTAAACGCAGCGCCACATCCGGGACGCACAGAGCTAACGGCGGGGACGGTCAACCTGGTGCTCAACAATCCGGAGCAATATCACGCGCCGCTCGTGACCGCGATTTCGGCAGAGGGACGTACGGTGACAGATCAATTGGGCGCTGGTTATGGCGTGACTGTCACGGGTTTGGAGCGACAGGTCTCGTGGAAGCGCACGGGCGAGTTAGAGCTGACGCTCTTTTTGCCGTACTCGCTGATGGTGTCGCCGCGCGCTTGAAGCTCAGCCGTAGCCAGCGAGCTTCAAGAAGCGATTGCGCAGTTCAGCGTCGTCTTTGAACGCGCCGGTAAACTGCGTGGTCACTGTCGTGACGTCCTTGTGGTGGACGCCGCGCGTGGACATGCACTGGTGCTCGGCGTCGATCAGCACGGCGACGCCGCGGGGTTTCAGCGTTTCATCGATGGCCTGTGCGACTTGGCTGGTCATCGTCTCTTGCGTCTGCAGACGCTTGGCGAAAATTTCGACCACGCGCGCGATCTTTGAAATGCCGACGACGGAATCTGTTGGCAGGTAGGCGACGTACGCCTTGCCCAAGAACGGCGCGATGTGGTGCTCGCAGTGGCTCTCCACGTCGATCTTCTTCAGCATGACCATGTCGTCATAGCCGCTGACATCTTCGAACACGCGATTGAGCTCGGTCGCCGGGCATTCGTCGTAACCGCGGAACCATTCCCGATACGCATCGACCACGCGCTTCGGCGTGTCCTTCAGGCCTTCGCGCTCGGGATCATCGCCGGCCCACGCAATCAGGGTGCGCACAGCTTCCATGGCCGCTTCGCGCGAGGGGCGCTTTTGCTCAGCCTCTTCAGGCGAGCGCCACTTTAGAATCTCACTCATCAGGAAACGGTCCTTAGTCTGAGGGACGGAGGTCGAGCCGGGAGGGTTCCGGAGCCGTGTATACGGCCACTAAGGACACCCGGACTTAACGCCCGCCCGAAATACACCTCAGGCGATGGGGGCCTAGCGCGGCCCCGCAAGAGATATGGAGTGTAGCACAACGCTCCGCTAGAACCCACCCCGCATGAATATCGAGCTGACCAACACGTTGACGCGGCGAAAAGAGCCGTTTGCCCCCACCGATCCCAAGCGGGTGACGATGTATGTGTGCGGACCCACCGTTTATAACGTGGCGCACATCGGCAATGCCCGCCCGCCGGTCGTGTTCGACACGCTCTTTCGGTTGCTTCGGCACGCGTACGGCGAGAAGGCCGTGATCTACGCCCGTAACTACACGGACATCGACGACAAGATCATCACTGCCTCGATTGAGCGCGGTGTGCCGATTTCCGACATTACGCGTGCGGTTGAAGAGCAATACGAAGCCGACATGGGCGCGCTCAACGTGCTCACGCCGACGCTGCGCCCGCGCGCGACTGAGAACGTGCCGGCGATGATCGCGGTGATTGAGAAGTTGATCGCCAATGGCGCGGCGTATGTCGTGCCGAGCGGCGTTTATTTCTCGGTCGCGGCGGATGAGGATTACGGCAAACTCTCCGGGCGTAGCCAAGACGATCTCAAGGCCGGTGCGCGTGTTGAGGGCGAGGACGACAAGCGCGGATCGTCGGACTTCGCGCTTTGGAAAAGTGTGAAGCCAGGTGAGCCGTCATGGGATGCGCCGTTTGGCGCAGGCCGTCCTGGCTGGCATATTGAATGCTCAGCCATGATTGAGGAGGGCTTGGGCTCGCCGATCGACATTCATGGCGGCGGCATCGATCTCATCTTCCCGCACCATGAAAACGAAATCGCGCAGAGCGAGTCCGCGCACGGGCACGCGTTGGCGCGCGTGTGGATGCACAATGGCTTCCTGACGATGGATAAGACGAAGATGTCGAAGTCCATCGGCAACATCATCACGCCGCGTGAACTGCTCGAGCAAGGCTGGCAGGGTGAAACCATTCGCTGGGCTTTGTTGAGTGCGCACTATAAAGCGCCGCTCGATTGGTCAGACGATTTGCTGAAGCAGGCGCAGGCGAGCTTGGATCGCCTCTATGGCGCCGTGCTGCGATTGAAGGACGTGGACGCTGCGGACGTGGAAGCGCCGAAGGCTGTTGTCGACGCCATCGCTGACGATCTGAACACGCCAGCCGCCATCGCGGAAATTTCTGCGCTCGCCACCGCCGCAAACATTGCCAAGAAGCCCGCAGAGATGGCGAAGGCGAAGGGTGATCTGCTCGCCGCTGCCGACTTGTTCGGCATTCTGCAAGACGATCCCGAGCACTGGTTCCGCGCCAGCTTTGGCGATGAGGCGCCGGAGATCGATCGCTTGGTCGCTGACCGCGTCGAAGCGCGGGCATCGAAGGACTATGCCAAATCCGACCAACTACGTGACGCGCTCGCGGCGCGCGGCGTTGAAGTCATGGACAGCGCCAGCGGCAGCACTTGGCGGCGTAAGGGCTAAGCCTTCTTTCGCAACGAGAGCAGCAGGAAGATCAGGATCAACGGCGCGAACACCACGACGAGGTAGTGCTCCGGCGGATGATGCGGCGCGTCCGCGCCTTTCGTGATCCAACCCGCGATCGCTGCGAGCACGCGCTCCACAAGCGCCAGCGCGAGAAACAAAGGCACGAGTGAGCGATAGCGCGTGGCCACGGCAAGCTGCGCCAGGCCGTAGGGAATTTGCGTCGCGCCCATCCAGGCGAACGCGCCGATCACCAGCGCGCGCTGATCGCCAAGATCGAGGCCTGCGATCACCTCTGCGCCGCCATCCGGCAAAAAGTAATGGATGCATCCCGGCACGATCGTACCGATCGCGAGGAGCGCCAAGAACCAAGCAGCCACCGTTGCGCCGCGATAATGATCGTTTGTGCTCGCCGGAAACATTCGAACCCCCGCGTCAGCCTAGCGCGAAGAGCTCGGGCAGCGCTAGGCGATCGTATCCACCACGCCGCCGTCGACACGGAGCGCCGCGCCAGTCGTGGCTGAGGCTTGCGGCGAGCACACGTACACGATCATGTTTGCGACTTCGTCCACCGTCGCTGCGCGTTGGATGATTGAGGACGAGCGGTGTGCCTTGACGAAATCGGCTGCGGCGTCGGTTGCAGATTTTCCGGTCTTTGCAATCACGTCCTTCAGCATCACTTCGACGCCTTCCGTAAGCGTTGGTCCGGGCAGCACTGAGTTCACGGTTACACCGGTGCCGGCGAGACGCTTCGCCAAACCGCGCGCTACCGCGAGCTGCGCGGTTTTGCTCATGCCGTAATGGACCATCTCGGTCGGGATGTTCAGGCCAGATTCCGAGGAAATGAAAACGATGCGTCCCCATTTGCGCTCGGCCATGCCTTTGGCGTAGGCGCGGGAGAGGCGCACGCCGGAGAGTACGTTCACATCGAAGAAACGCGACCAATCTTCGTCCGGCGTGTCGAAGAAGTCTTTCACCTCGAAGATGCCGAGATTGTTGACGAGCACATCGACGTGCGGATGCGCGACGATCAGCTTTTCAGCTACTGCCGCGTCGCTGAGATCGCCTGCGAACCCGAGGACATCGGCATTCGGTACGGCCTGGCGCAATCTCGTCAGAGCTTCGTCCACGCCGCTTTGCCCGCGGCCATTGATGATCACGCGCGCGCCCGTCTCCGCCAAACCTTTAGCTGCGGCGAAACCGATGCCGGCCGTTGAACCTGAAACGAGCGCGATTTTATTTGAGAGATCGATGTGCATCATGAACCCCGGCTGAATGCTTGCGGGCAAATGGGCGCCCGCAAGCGCCCTGACAAGCGGCGTTTCGCCATCTCTTCGCCAAACCTCTGGGTACCAATGCGCATTGAGGGCAGGAGACTATGACATGCATCGCCGCGCTTTACTTTGGTCCGCCGCTTGCGCGGCGTTATCAGGCTGCGCGGCAAGCGCCGCTGGCGTTTCGCAAACGTCTCCGCCAGTTCCCCAACCTCAGCCAACGCCGGCGCCTGTCTTGACCCCGTTGCCTGACGCCTTCGATCTTGGCCTCTATCGCGCGCTCGCCGCGCCAGGCGGCAATCAGTTTGTTTCGCCGTACAGCGTCTTGAGCGCATTCACGTTGCTCTATCCCGGCGCCCGCGGTCAGACCGCCGCCGAGATGGCTGCGACCTTCGGCTTCGATCCAAATGTCGCGGCGCAAATCGCGCGTGCGCGCGCACGGAGTGACGCGCTTGCGGCGCAAACCGGGCGTAGCGAGTTCACAACGGCGAATGCTGCTTGGGTTGAGCGTACGATGGCGCTTAGCGCAGCGTACGCGCGCACCATCCATGAAGAACTGGGCGCGACGATTGAGGCCGTGCCGTTTATCGCCAACCAAGCCGCGGCGCTACGCACCATCAACGCGTGGGCCGCGCGCGAGACGCGTGACCGCATTCCCGAAATCTTGACTCAGCAGGATCCGGCGCGTCGGATGGTGCTCACCAACGCCGTTTACTTCAAAGGCAAGTGGCAGCAGCAATTCTCCGCCAGCGCCACGCGCGATGGCGACTTCTTCGCCGAGAGCGGCGCAACGCAGCGCGCTTGGCTCATGCACAAGGTCTTCCGCACGCCGTACTACCAAGGCGAAGGCTTCCAAGCTGCTGAGTTTCTCTACGACGACGGCGCGTTCTCGCTGGCGCTCTTCCTGCCGCGGGCGCGCGATGGCCTCGCGGCATTCGAGCGCCAGCTCATGGGCTCGACGCTGGATCGCTGGCTTACGGATTTGGACTCGGCCGAGCACACGCGCCTCGATGTCACGCTGCCGAAGGTCGAAATGCGCACCGACTACGATCTGGTGCCTCAACTGCAGTCGCTTGGCTTGCGATTGGCGTTCATGGACAGCGCCGACTTCTCCGGCGTGACCGAGCAGGAGCGTCTCGCGATCAGCGCGGTGATCCACAAGACCTTCCTCGCCATCGACGAGGAGGGCACTGAAGCCGCTGCCGTCACCGCGATCGACATGCGCGCGACCGCGATCATGCAGCCGCCGCCGGCGCCGCCGATCGAGTTCAAAGCCGATCACCCGTTCTTCATCGTGCTCCGCCACAAGCCGACGAACACCAAGCTTTTCATGGGTCGCGTGGCGCAGATCTAAGCCCGGAACTGCCGACACACTCTGACAAAACCCTGTGCGGACTATGAGCGCGCGCCCCACGACCGGTTCAGTGGGGCGGAGGCATATTGCGCTCCAGACGAAGGGCTGCCGCTCCCCCGCGCGGCCCGTTTCGTTGAGGAGCAAAACTATGAAACGTATCGCACTCGCTGCCGCGACCGCCCTGATGTTGGCCGGACCGCTCGCGACCACAGCATCCGCCCAGAACTACGACCGCGGCACTCGCGGTGACCAAAGCGATCATCGCGGCGACAACCGCGGCCGCAATGACGACCGTGGCGACCGTCGCAACGATAACGATCGGGGCCGTGACGACAACCGTGGCCGTGGCGACAATAACTGGAATGGCAACGATCGCCGCAACGACCGCAACGACAATCGTTGGAACGACGCACGCAACAACGGCTACAGCTATAATGGCCGCTGGTATTACGGCCCGCCGCAAGCCGCGCATCGTGGCTACCAAGCCGGCTATCGCGATTGGCGCCGCGGCGACCGTCTGCCGAGTTACTACCAGAGCCGCTATCGCCAGGTAGATTATCGCCGCGAGCACCTGCGTGCGCCGCCGCGTGGCTACCATTACGTTCGTGACGACCGCGGCGAAGTTCTACTCGTCGGCATCGCAACAGGCGTCATCCTGAGCATCCTTCTCAGCCAGTAAGCTGAGCTGAAATGCGAACCGCCCCGGAGCAATCCGGGGCGGTTTTGTTTTTGCTAGAGGGTCTGCCGTTCGGCGAAGCGTGTTTCGCCGGTTATTGCATCGAAAACAGCTATTCTAGGCAGCCGACCCTCAAGCGCGTCCCTGAAGACGCCGAGTAGTTGCGCGTCGCCGGGCATCGCGTCGAAGACCGCGTAAATGTCCCGACTGTCGCCGTTCGTAATCGCGAGCACAAAATATGCCGGGCCTCGGAATGTCAGTGGGCCTTGTTGTATGCCGTTGTCGAACCATCCTTGCACAACATTTGGTGGCGGCATCATCGCCAAGTAAACGATGCGCTGGGGATCGTCGCCTACTGCCCATCTGGGAACGGAGGCGAAGCCTTCCCCAAAAGCGTGATACACTTGCGAGTTGGCCTCGAATTGCCCGCGCGTGCAAGGATCGTCAGCGTTTTCGATATCCTGTGCGGGAAATGTGGCTGGCAGGAGGGCCGTGAAAAACGCGAATGCCATGTTTCGACGATATGGCGCATCGCGGTCATCGAGCGAGACAATCGCGCTCTCGCCAGTGCGCGCCGAGCATTGCTCTGCAGCCGCCATAGGCGCCGAGGTGAGCGCTACAGCGAGCGTCAACGAACCAAATATGAATCGCATTTTGGGCCTCGCGTCGTGTACGAGAAGGCTCGGTGGCGTCAAGCATCCCACGCCGGGGAAGCCCCTCAGTGGTCCGAGCTTTTCGCCGAGATAGGTCCATCGCTGCAAGTGATCAATGGCAGTGATAGCGCGACTCGCGGCCGAGGCCGCTTGCGAAGAGCGCGCGCGATAGAAGGTTCTCAGTCATTCCAGACGGCCGCAGGCCGATCTGGAATCCAGAAATGCAGCGCGCATTTAGTCGGTCATCTGGATTCCAGACCGCGCTCCGCGCGTCTGGAATGACTGAAGCGTTGCGCTCGAGAATAGCGATCACCACGCGCGCTTCTTCTTCGCGCCGGTCCACACCACACCCGGAAAGCCTTTCAGCGGGGCGAGTTTTTCGCCGAGATAGGTCCATTCTTGTAATTGATCGATGCCGATGTGATAGCGCGGCTCGCGGCCGACGCCGGTGTTGAAGAGCGCGCGCGGGATGTTCACGTTCTGCTTGTTGCGTTGAAACGTGACCGGTGATCCGCAGGTCGAACAAAAGCTGCGCACGCCGCCGCGCTCTTTGTCTTCGTAGCGCGTGAGATTGTCTTCGCCTTGCACGATGCGAAAGCGGCTCGCCCATGAGCCGACATAGGTTGCATACGCTGCACCGTGCGCGCGCCGTGTCGATGGTGAGTGATCGTGCCAGGCCCATTGCGACGGCACGGCGATCTCGACCACCACCGCGCCGCAGAGGCATTTGCCTTGAGCTCGCGTTGGGCCACGCAACTTTTCGGTCTGCTTTTCCTTCATGCCCCAGCCTACCACGCCCAGTCGGCGCCCGCCTTGAAGTGGCCCCGCGCCCCGACTAAGCACGCGGGCAGGGACAAAGGAAAACGCATGCGAGTGATGGTCTTAGCTTTGGTGGCATTGCTGGGCGCGTGCGCCACCGGCGGCGGCGCGGCCGATGAGCCGGCAAGCAGCCCTTCGCCATTTCCGGTCCAGCGCGGGCAAGCGCTACCACCGCCAGACGCGATTTCGGTCGCGGCGCCGCCGGAGGGTGTCGGGCACGGCGGCATCGATTTCGGCCAGTGGCGCAGCGCCGATCCGGCTGTCTATGCGCCCGCCTTCCAGACCCAGATCCGTCAGCGTTTCGCCAATCAGACGAATGCGGAGCTCCGCGCCAGCCTCGAAGCCAATGGCTTTTCATGCGAGGACGAGCGTCGTCTCGATTGCCGCATCGAAATCATGGAGCGCCAATGCGCGTTTGACTGGTATGTTGTGCTTGAGCGCGGCACGCGCGAGCCGGTCGCCGGCTTCGAACAGATGTGCCTCGGCGCCAACGGGTGAGGACGATGAAACACGCACGTACGATCGCGGTCAGCTTGGCGCTGTTGCTGGGCGCTTGCGAAACGCTGCCGGGCGCGGCGACGCCG
Organism: Terricaulis sp.; assembly: GCA_040080935.1. Classification (GTDB taxonomy): domain Bacteria; phylum Pseudomonadota; class Alphaproteobacteria; order Caulobacterales; family Aquidulcibacteraceae; genus Vitreimonas. The sequence goes on along the minus strand of JBEBHI010000001.1, from coordinate 46,612 downwards.
GGGCCGACGGGACCTGCGGCCATTCCATCGGCGCCGATCAGTCTTGGTGATTGGCGTAGCGCGTCGGAGGCCGCGACGCTCGAAGCGTTTCAGCAGGGTGTGACCAGCCGCTACGGCGCTGGGCTACAAGTCGCGGCGGTTTCATCCGATCTTCGCCGCAACGAATTCAATTGCGGCGCCGCGCCCCCGCGCGCGGAAGGCAATCGCGGCGATCCGCCGGCGCAAGTGTGTCGCAAGACGACAACCGCAAACGGCTGCACGCATACCTGGCAAGTGCACTTGTTTGCCGATGGCGAAACGCTCACGCGTCCGCGCGGCCTTTACGATCGCCGTTGCGGCAATGATGGCTTACTGGGTGGGCCCGGATGAGCTTTCGCCCGGCGTCGCTAGATAAGCTGCGACATCGGTAGGCTCGAGCGTCAGCATCGGCACGAAGCCTGGATTGATCACGACATTGCCGCCGACGAGGCGCGTCAGTGCGGCGCGACCGTTGATCATGATGTGCGGGGCATCGTCGCCTAGCGCTTGCTTTAGACGTTGCTCGCTCGTGAAGATCGCGCCGGCTGTGAAGCCCTCACGCACGCGGACATGGCGCGGCGGTGAATCGTCGGCCGCTGCCGTCAGCGCCAGCGCGACGTGCGTCTCCATCAGATAGCGCCGGAAGATCGGGCGCATGTTTGGGTTGGTGAGTGCCGAGACGAATGCGTATTCGAGCGCGTTCTCTGGCGTGATCGGCGGCGGCGCTTGGCCAGTTTGCGTGGCCTGCGGTTGAGGTGCGGCCGCCGGCTGCTGCGGCGTGGTTGTTTGCGCGAACGCGCTCGCCGGCCATGCGCCTAGCGCGCTGATCAACACTGTGCGTCTCAACATGGCGCCGCTCCGAAGGGCCGATTTTGCCCGTTGCTTGCCCGCGAAGGAAGGCCACATAAGGGCAGATGGACGACCTCTACCACCCCCGGATCATGGAATTGGCGGCCGATATTCCCCATGTCGGGCGCCTCGATGCGCCGGATGGGGCGGCCACGAAAGTCAGCCGCGTCTGCGGCTCGGTCGTCACGGTTGAGCTGGCGCTGCAGGACGGCGTCGTCACCAACATTGCGGTCCACCCCAAGGCGTGTGCGCTAGGGCAAGCCTCAACGGGCGTGCTGGCAATGCACGCGATCGGCGCGACGCCCAGGGAAATCCGCGACGCGCGCGATGGCTTGCGCGCCATGCTCAAAGGCGAGGGAGCGCCGCCGACTGGCCGGTTCTGGGAGTTGCGTCATCTGGAAGGCGTGCGCGATTATCCCGCGCGGCATGCCTCGACCATGCTTGCGTTCGACGCCGCCGTTGAAGCGCTAGATCAAGCGCAGAAGAAGGCGGCGTGATGTTTGGGGTCGCGCTTTGGATTGGCGGCGTTGTTCTGGCGCTCTTTCTGATCGATCGCGTTGCACTCTGGGCTGAAGAACGGGGCTGGATATATTGGCGGCGCAAGAAGGCGCAGACAGGCGCGCTCGGCTCAGCATTGATGGAGATGAACGTCTTCATCAACCCATCGGCTCAGCACGTCGTTGCCGCAAAAGACGCAAAGAAGCTCGAAGAGCGCGAGAACGATGATCCGCCTCACGCTTAGTTGCTGAATCGGAGTGGGGCCATGAGCACCGTCGTGAAACTGAAACATCCGCTCGCGAGAGCGCTTCGCAAAGCCGCGCTCGCGTTTCCGGACACGGTCGAAGACTTCCCGTGGGGTCACAGCGCCTTCAAAGTCTCGGGCAAGAAGGCGTTCTTGTTCATGGGCGATGACGAAGAGGGCGGCGGATGGTCGGCCTCGATGAAGCTGCCGTTCCGCAATGACGAGGCGCTGACCATCAAAGGCGCGGAACGCACCGGTTATGGCCTCAGCCGCTCCGGGTGGATCACCTTCCGCTTTACCGCCAAGGCCAAAGCGCCGATGGCCAAGCTCGCCGATTATCTCGATGAAAGCTGGCGCGCCGTGGCGCCGAAGAAACTCTCGGCTTCTTTCGCGCCTCCGGCTGTCTCCAGGCGCCGCAAACCGCCCTGATCGGCTTCCGGGCGGCGGAGATTGCGGCTAGCTTCCGGGCCTTGGGATCCCTGGGAGGACGCGACTATGAAGTGGATTGTACTGATTTTGATTTTGGCTGGCGTGGCCGGCTACTTCACCAAGCCGGACGAAGCCGCGATGCGCGCTGGCGCCGACGCTGTGCTCAGCGACCCGCAGAATGTCAGTCAAGGTTTTGAGAGCGTGGCAACGACGCTCGCCGGCGATCGCTCGTACAGCAATTACTACGTCGCCGCGAAGTACAACGTCACGCTCGACGGCCAGCCGGTTGTGACCTGCTGGGGTGCGTTCAAGCAAGTGCAGTGCAACCGCGCTCCTGACACGCGTACGGGCGGCTAACGCCATGCGCATGCTGCTGCTTCTCGTCATCATCGCCGCCGCCGCGTACTTCACTGTGCCGACGCGCGAGACGCAGGAAGCGGCAGCAACCGCCTTTATGCAGGCGCAAGCCGAACAGCAAACGAGCGAGGTGCAGGCGCAGGCCGGCATCTCGCTCGATAGCGTTGTCGATTTTGTAACCGGCTTCGTTGCGGGCCAGGGGCGCTACGATAATTACTACGTGGCGTCGAAACTCACCGTCGACATGCCCGGCGCGGCTTACCTCGAATGCTGGGGCGCGTTCACACAGGTTAAGTGCCGCCGCGTCGATCGCGGGGCTGGCGCGGCTTGAGCCAAACCGCCGAAGCAGCTATATTCCGCTTATGAACCGGCGCGCGATCACGACTACGACCTTCTAAAGCCGGCGGCGCGAGATTGGGCGCGCCGCAGCGGCTGCGCTTGGCCCAATCCTGAATCCAACAAATCGCTGTAGTTTGTGATGTCACCGAGCATTCCGGCCCGGGGCCTATTGGGCCTTATCCAGCTCTATAAGTGGACGCTTTCGCCGCTCATCGGCAATGCGTGTCGCTATCGCCCGACGTGCTCGTCGTACACGGCGGACGCGATCCGTGCGCACGGCGCGTGGGCCGGAAGCTGGATGGGCGCCGCACGCATCTGCCGGTGTGCGCCTTGGGGCGGGCATGGCTGGGATCCCGCGCCGCGCGAGATCAAAACGAATTCCTGGTGGCGCCCGTGGCGCTACGGCGATTGGAAGGGCGGCTACAGGCCGCCTCCTGAAACCCTCTCCCTTGCGGAGAGGGTGGCGAGCGTAAGCGAGCCGGGTGAGGGGCGAACTACCACGCGCGGTGGCGCCAGTTCTGCCGACACCGCGATGTCACAATGCCCCTCACCCCCAACCCCCTCTCCGCAAGGGAGAGGGGGCGCAGAAACTGAATCAACAGAGTCAAAATCATGAGTATCTCCCTTAAATTTCCCGACGGCGCCGAGCGATCGTACGATGATGGCGTGACGCCGCTCGCGGTTGCCGAAGGCATTTCAAAATCGCTCGCTAAGAAGGTTGTCGCCGCCAAGATTGATGGCGCGGCGTGGGATCTGACGCGGCCTCTCGAGGGCGGCGGCAAGTTCGAGCTTGTCATGCGCGATAGCCCCGACGGTCTCGAAATCATTCGGCACGACGCGGCGCACGTTATGGCGCAGGCTGTGCAAGAGCTATTTCCCGGCACGCAGGTGACGTTCGGCCCGGTGACGGAGGATGGCTTCTACTACGACTTCGCGCGCGCAGAGCCGTTCTCCACGGACGATTTTGCCAAGATCGAAAAACGTATGAAGGAGATCGTCGACGCCGATCTGCCGATCCAGCGTCAGGTCTGGAAGAAGGAAGACGCCATCGCGCACTTCAAGTCGCTCGGCGAAATCTACAAGGCCGAGACGATCGATGAAGTGATTAAGCCGGGTGAGCCGATCACGGTGTACTCGCACGGCGACAAGTGGGGCGATCTCTGCCGCGGGCCGCATTTGCCTTCAACGGGCAAGCTCGGCAAAGCCTTCAAGCTGATGAAGTTGGCTGGCGCGTATTGGCGCGGCGATCAGAACAATCAGCAGCTGCAGCGCATCTACGGCACGGCTTGGGCTGACGAAAAGCAGCTCGAAGAGCATTTGCTGCGTCTCGAAGAAGCTGAGAAGCGCGACCACCGCAAACTCGGCCGTCAGATGGATCTCTTCCACATGCAGGAAGAGGGACGCGGCATGGTGTTCTGGCACGAAAAGGGCCTGATGCTGTGGCGCACGATCGAAGCGTACATGCGCCGTCGCTTGGATGCGGCGGGCTATGTCGAAGTGCGCACGCCGCAAGTGCTTGACCGCGTGTTCTGGGAAAAATCGGGACACTGGGACAAGTATCGCCCGAACATGTTCATCTGCGAGACGGTGGAAGAAGAAACGCTTTCGCTGAAACCGATGAACTGTCCGGGTCACGTGCAGATATTCAAGTTCGGGCAGAAGTCGTATCGCGATTTGCCGCTGCGGATGGCTGAGTTCGGCGCGTGCCACCGCTACGAGCCGTCAGGGTCGTTGCACGGCCTGATGCGCGTGCGCGCGTTTACGCAAGACGATGCGCACATCTTCTGTCGAGAAGACCAAATCGAAGAAGAGACGACGCGGTTCATTCAACTGGCGAAGTCGATCCACGCCGATTTCGGCATGGTGAGCGACAAGATCGCGCTCGCGACGCGCCCTGAGCAGCGGGTTGGCTCCGACGAATTCTGGGACAAAGCCGAAGCGCAGATGCTGAACGCCGCGCGCGCGGCTGGTGTTGAACCCGTCATCGCCGAAGGCGACGGGGCGTTCTATGCGCCCAAGCTCGACTTCTCCGTGAAGGACGCCATCGGCCGCGAATGGACGATCGGTACGATCCAGCTCGACTATCAGCTGCCGGATCGTCTCGATGCCGAATACGTGGCTGAGGACGGGCAGAAGCATCGCCCTGTCATGTTGCACCGCGCGATCCTTGGATCGCTCGAGCGCTTCATCGGCATCCTGATCGAGAACTGCGCCGGTGCGTTCCCGATGTGGCTGGCGCCTGTGCAGGTCGTGGTGGCGACGATCACATCTGACGGAAACGCGTATGCCGAGGATGTGGCCAAAACGCTACGACAGGCTGGCTTGCGCGTGGCGCTCGACGTGCGCAACGAGAAGGTCGGCTACAAGATCAGGGAGCACTCGCTGCAAAAAGTGCCAGTGATTGCGGTCGTCGGCAAAAAAGAGGCCGAGGAACGTGGTGTTGCAATCCGGCGCTTCGGCAGCCAGGAGCAGCAGGTGATGTCTCTCGCAGCTGCACAAGAAGCCCTTGTCGCAGAGGCGACGCCTCCCGACCTGAAACGTCAGTAATGGCTCAAGTTCTGGATTGCGGTGGCGGCACGTCTTTACAGACGGCAGCGCCGCAATCCAGGATAGCCAAGGGTATTGGGGGCGGAGAAGGCGTTGGATAGGCATCCGTCACGCGCACGGTCGACGTCTGCTACGTTGGAGCCGCGCGTATCAGCTATCGTGGTTGCCCATAAGGTCCGCGCCAATTCGTCCGGCCGCGCGCCGCTTGATCTATGTCTGCGCAGCGCCTTGGCGGAAGATTGGATCGATGATCTCGTTATCGTCGATCACGACAACCCCGAAGAGATTTCATCGACACTGCGCGCCTTCGAAGCTGACCGGCGCGATGTGCATGTCGTCCAAGTCGATCCGAGTTTGAGTACGGCAGCAGCAGCGAACATTGGCGCCGAGGCCGCGCTTGGACGTTGGTTGTTGTTCTTGAATGCGGATGTGGTTCTGCAGCGGGGCGCGGTTGCGCGCTTGGCAGCGGCTGGCGGCGGCGCGCAGACGCCATGGATTGTCGGCGGCAGATTGCTCGACCTTGAAGGGCGTGAGCGCCAAGGCGCACGTGCTGGTTCGCTCAATACGTTTTCTGCGATCGCGGTGGCAGTCGAATGGCCTGCAAAGCCTGCGCGCGTGCATAAGCGCGAAGACGCGGCGACGAAGGTTGGCGCGGTGTCTGGCGCGCTGATGCTCATTCCGCGCAATGATTTCGATGCGCTCAGTGGTTTTGACGAACAGTTCGATACTGACTGCGCCGATCTCGATCTATGCCGCCGCGCTGCGCTCGCGGGCGGCAGTGTGCTGTTTCAGCCGGACGCGTCGGCGGTGCAGTTCGAATATGCGCAGGCGCGCAAGAGCCGCAAAGTGCAGGGGCTTACGCGGTTCGCGGTGAAGAGCGCCAAGACGCCGATGGAAAAAGCTTTCGCGCGCGTAGCCGGGCCTGCGCTTGCGGTGCTGCTGACGCTCAGGGACCTGATCGCGGGCCGTCCGCCTGCACGCCGCTAGCGATCTCGCGCGCACGACCGATATTCAACGTCATGTACTCGCCGCGGCCCATAGCCATGCCGCGCGCTGGTTGTTCGGCCGCTTCAAACTCAAGCCCATGTGTTCGAAGCGCTGCTTGCGTTTGATCGAAGACGCGGCCCTCAATGATCATGCCGTCGCCGTCATGGATCGGCGTCTCAGCGACGTTTTCCACTTCGACCAGCCGCACCCACGTGCGCGTGAGGAAGATCAGGCTTGGTTGCTCGTAGCCGATGATCCAGAACGATTGATCTTGCGTGGGCATCAGCCGCGCGCGCGTCATCGCGGCAGCAGCTTCATTGCTGACGAATAGCGATCGCGCTTCGGGCAGAAGCCGCTCGCGTAGGCTGAATGAGAATATCAGCGCGCATGCAACCAGGATCGCCGCGCGTGTGGTTGGCCGGCGAAGCAGGATCAGGCCGACGATCGCTGCGCCAAGAGTAATCGCGCCGATCAACCCAGCAGCAACCGCGCGCCGGACGCCAGCGTCCGCGAGGTAGCCGGGCATGAAAGTTGAGACGAAGGCCATAAGGCCAACAAAAATCGCGCCAAACACGCCGAAGAGAACGAGGCCCGCTGGATGTGCTGTGCGCCAGCGTTTGCCGCGCATCGCAAAGAGCCCCGCAGCGCACATCAGCGCAATCGCTGGGTATGCTGGCAGCGTGTAGTGGATGAGCTTCGAGGGTAGCAGCTCGAAGAAAAGGAAGATCGAACCGGACCACGCGAGCAAGAAGCGAAAGGCGCTGCTTGCTTCATCGTTACGCGGTGCGCGAATGGCGCTCCAGCCTAAGCGCGCCGCCGCCGGAAGCGCGTAGGTGGCAGGGAAGATCAGCAGCGGCAGCCAAAGGAAGTGATAGCCAGGAATGCCGCCGTGCCGGTGATCGCCGCCGGAAACCAGTTTCGGTCCAATCTCACGCAACAAGAGATCGGCGTAGAAGCGCCCCTCAGTGACGATGCCAATCGTAATGAGCCAAGGCAGCGTGATCGCGAGCGCCAGCAATGGTCCAGGCCAAAACGCCAGCGGCTTCATCCATGCGGCGCGGCGCTCCCAAAACCAAAGCACAGTCAGCGTAAGCGTGGCGGCAATTGCTGTGAGCGGGCCTTTGACCATGAAAGCGCAACCGACCGCCGCCCAAAAGACAAGCGCGACCATGCGTGGTCTCGTTGTGCCTGCGCGCAATTGCGCCAGTGCAGCCAGCGCCAGCGCCGAGAAGCCGGACATCACCGCGTCTGTTTTCGCCAACATGCCTTCGACGCCGGCGAGCAATCCGACAGCGAAGATCGCTGCACCGACAAATCCAGTGCGCGCGCCAAACAACACCGTGCCGGCCCATAGCGTCGCGAGGCTCGCAAGCATCAGGCCGAGCGCAGACGGCAATCGATATGGCCAGATCGTGTTCAGCCGCTCCGTGAACGGACGCAGCGTGTTCACCGATGCTGCCTGCAACCAGTAAATGCCGACAGGTTTGCGGTTGCGTTCGGCGTCCTGCACGCGAATGCGCACGTAATCGTCTGTCTCGATCATCTGCCGCGTCGCTTGCGCGAAGCGGGCTTCGTCGATGTCGGTGACCGGCACGCGCATCGCGCCCATGAGCCCGCTCGTCAGCGCGATCAGTGCGATCAGCACGTAGCCGCGCCAGCCTCGGGCGAACTGGTCGAACAATGCTGGGGAGGTCGGAGAAGCCATTAGAAGGTCGCTACTTGGCCGATGAGTGTGACGGTTTGCAGCCCTCCGCGGGTGCGCCCACTCGCCTCATGCCTCGGGAGCGGCTATGAGACCCGGCTTTTCACGCCCCCGGGGATGCCGTTTGGCCGAAAGTATCGAATTCAGCGTTGTGGTCCCGGTCATGAACGAGGAAGGCAACGCCGCCAACCTGGCGCGTGAGATCGCAGCGGTGCTCGACGGGCGCAGCTACGAGATGATCTTCGTCGATGACGCGAGCCGCGATGACACGCGTGCGGAACTGGCGGCGCTGAAGGCGGAAATGCCCGCGTTGCGCGTGCTAGGTCACCGCAACAATGCCGGCCAAAGCCGCGCTGTGCGCACCGGCGTACTGGCGGCGCGGGCGCCGATCATCGGCACGCTCGACGGCGATGGGCAGAACGATCCGGCCGATCTGCCGAAGCTTTTGGCCAAGATCACGCGCCCCGAGGCGCCGCCGAATTTGGGCATGGTAGCCGGGAACCGCCTCAAGCGGCAGGACAATTGGAGCAAGCGCGCTGCATCTCGGATCGCCAATTCCATTCGCCGTGCGGCGCTCAAGGACAATGCCGTGGACAGTGGTTCCGGCGTCAAAGTGTTCAAACGAGAAGCTTTTTTACGCCTCCCATACTTCGACCATATGCACCGTTTCATGGCCGCACTGATGCTGCGCGAAGGCTATGCAGTGGAGTTTTTGGAGGTTAATCATCGACAACGGAGCGCGGGTCGCTCGAAGTACACGAATCTCGGCAGACTGGCCGCGAACATGACGGACCTTTGGGGCGTTATGTGGCTACGAAGCCGGGCGCGCCTGCCAGGGGGAGCGGACGAGTTATGAACGATCGTGTCGACCCGGGCGAACGACTGGCTTTACAAACGGCGGCGACGCGGGGGCGTCGGTCTCGCACGCAACAGCAGGGGAGTCCCATGGGGGCTATTTTCAACGTTTTTCCGCTGATCCTAATCCCGGTTTTGACGTACAACATCTGGGCATTCGGCGCGACGGCGGCCAATAGCGGCGACGGCGCGACAGTGCGTCAGCACTTGCAGGATGCATGGATCCGTATGCCGATGGCGTCAGGCGCCGAATGGACGATCGCTTTCGGCGACGTGCTCGTGTTGCTCGCGCTCATCTTGCTCTTCATTGAGCTTCTGAAATCAACCTCCACCGGCACGGCCGCGATTTTCAATCACGCGCTCTCGATGTTGGTGTTCATCATCTGCTTGGTTGAATTCCTGCTGCACCCGGCTTTCGCCACCAGCACGTTCTTCGTGATCCTGGTGATGGCGCTGCTCGACGTGCTCGCCGGCGTGGTGGTTACGATCATCTCGGCCCGCCGCGACGTGGAATTCGCCGGCCAACATTAAGCGACGGTATTGTGAACGACCGGATAGGCGGTGGAGCGCAAGCTCTGCCGCCTATTTCGCGTTTACTCACATGCACCACAAACCGAGCGCCAGGGCGATCGTGAAGTCGAGCCAACGGCCGAATCGGGGGATGATGAACGAAGCCATAGTTCGACGCCCACCTGCAGGTTCGGCGCCGGGCTATGCTTCGCTTGAGCTAGGGTGATGAATGGCGCTCTTCTTCGATGCAGACTGGTTCGACCAACGCTTGGCCGCACGCGGCACCGATCGGATAGGCCTCGCGGTTGCCGCAGGCATCGAGCGTAGCGAACTGCATCTCATCTTCACCAATGAACGCTCACCCACAGCCGCTGAACTCGCGGAGTTCGCGCGCGTGCTCGAAACCGATCTGTTGGAAATAACCATCCGCAGTGGTGTCGCTGTTCGCGAGTCTGCGCCGGGCGCCGATCCTGGCGATCGCATTGAGAGCATCGAAGCGCGGCTCGACGCTATCGATACGTGGCTGGCGGAGTTCGAGGCTACGAAGAAAAAAGCCGTCGGCTAGAGCTAAGCGCGGACGTTTACGATGATGCCAGGACGCGGGCCGCGCCATGGCCGCCCGTAACCATGGGTCCCAGTCGCTTCTTTGCGGGCAACCTGGTTGACGAGCGTCGCTGCGAACAGCGGATCGAGTTTCATGCGTGGTGCGCGGCGATCGCTATGGCGACGGTCCGTCCGGCGTTGATCGCCGACTTCTTCGAAGTCGGCGTCGAGTGCGTGCACGGTGGCGGCGGCTGCGCTCATGCTCGCAATTTCTGCATTTCACGTGCCAAACGGAAATTAACCGCTAGCGTTAGCCATCACGGAGGCGCGCATGCAGAATTTTGCGGACTATGATGGGCTTGGGCTCGCGGAGTTGGTTCGCAATCGGGACGCGACGCCGGCGGAACTGCTTGAAGCCGCAATCGACCGAATTGAGCGCCACAACCCCAAACTCAACGCCGTCGTTTACAAAGCCTACGACGAAGCGCGCGCGACAGCGGCGGGCGCTTTGCCGGACGGGCCGTTCAAAGGCGTGCCATTTCTGATCAAGGATTTGGGCGTGCGCGTTAAGAATTGGTCGCGCACGAGTGCGAGCCGTTTCGCGCAAGTCGATGCCGATGGCGAAGATAGTGAACTGACGAAGCGCTATCGCGCATCGGGCGTTGTATTGGCGGGCAAAACCAATACGCCGGAGTTCGGCATTCCAGGCGTCACGACATCGGCGTTGTTGGGACCGTGCCGCAATCCTTGGAACACCGATCACATCTCTGGCGGGTCCTCCGGCGGCGCAGCGAGCGCGGTGGCTGCCGGCATCGTGCCGCTGGCGCACGCGAGTGATGGCCTGGGTTCTATCCGTATCCCGGCTGCGTGCTGCGGGCTTGTTGGCCTTAAGACTACGCGCGATCGCAATCCGAACGGGCAGAACGATACGGATCGCGCCATCGGCTTTAGCGTCGATCACGTCGTCTCGCGCACGGTCCGCGACAGCGCCGCAATGCTGGATGCGACAGGTTATCCGGAGCCTGCGAGTCCGTTTGCCTATCCTGCGAAGGAGCGGCCCTATCTTGAGGAGATCGCACGGTCGCCCGGAAAGCTGCGCATTGCGTTCTCAAGCGAAACGCCGAGCGGCAAACCGATCGAGCCAGAAATACGCGCGGCGCTCGAACGCACCGCCGAGACGCTGACGAAGCTCGGGCACGACGTGCGCGAAGAGGGCTTGGGTATCGACTATCGGCTGCTCTATCGCGCGCAGGGTTTGGTATCGGCTGCGAACTTCTCGGCCAGCATCAAACGCTGGGTTGAGATCAAGGGCCGCGAGCCTGGCGACGACATCGAAGGCTTGGCGCGCCGTGGCTACGAAGCCGGCAAGAAGCTCACGGCGCAGGATGCCGGTTGGGGCTGGCAGCAATTGCGGCTGATGAACCGGCAGATCTTGCAGAAGTTCGAGACGTGGGACGTGTGGTTGACGCCGGTGCTCAGCACCAACGTCCCGCGCGTCGATTATCTCGATACGCTGACCGATGATCTGAAAGAGTTCGATCGCCGCCAAGCCGCAACGTTCGGCTTCACGCCGCCGTTCAACATGACGGGACAACCTTCTTTGTCACTGCCACTGCATCACAGCGGGAGTGGCCTGCCGATCGCCATGATGTTCACCAGCCGCTACGCGGATGAAGCCACGCTCTTCCGGCTTGCGGGACAGTTGGAAAAAGAGATGCCCTGGAAGGATCGCAAGCCGCCGCTTTGGAATTAGCGCCGCGTGACGTGAGGCACAGCGAAGGTGATCAGCGTAGCTATGTATGGCCCCTGATAGAGGTGCGACATGAACCCGAATAAAGCGCTCTGGGAAAAGGGCGATTTTACCCGACTGGCCGCGACTATGCGTGAAAGCGGCGAAGCGTTGATTGAAGGCTTGGGCGTGAAGCCCGGTCTGAAAGTCCTCGATCTTGGCTGCGGCGATGGCACGACGGCACTGCCGTCAGCTAAGCGTGGCGCAGACGTGCTCGGCGTCGATATCGCGGCGAACCTCGTTGCTGCGGGCAACGCGCGTGCGAAAGCGGCAGGCCTGACGAACGTGCGCTTTCAAGAAGGCGACGCTTCCAATCTCGAAGGTCTCGCAGACAAGCAATTCGATCTTGTTGTCACGATCTTCGGCGCGATGTTTGCGCCTAAGCCGTTCGATGTCGCGAAGGAAATGGTGCGCGTGACTAAGCCCGGTGGGCGGATTGTCATGGGCAATTGGATCCCCGGCGATCCGACTTTGGTCGCGCAAATCCTCAAGATCAGCGCTGCTTACACTCCACCGCCGCCCGAAGATTTCATCAGCCCGGTGACGTGGGGCGTGGAAACAAACGTGAAGGAGCGTTTCGGTGCAGCGGGCGTCTCGCCTGAAGACATTACCTGCGAGCGCCAGACCTACACGTTCAACTTCGCGGGCTCGGCTAAGGAGTTCGTGCGCGAATTCCGCAGCTTCTACGGTCCGACGATGAATGCGTTTGAAGCGGCCGAGAAGAACGGCAAGGCGGATGCATTGCAGGCTGAGCTTGAGGCGCTGTTCGGGGCGCAGAACAAGAGCGGCCGCGCGGACGTGACGAGCATCCCAGCGACGTTCCTGAAGGTGACGGTCAATCGACGCCAATGATGTTCCGGGGCGGAGTTGATCTCCGCCCCGCGGACATAGCGGATCTTGCGTTCAACCGCCTGTGATCGAAAACCGTCGAACGTCGCTTGCGTCGACGACGTCGCGCGCTTCCGATCTGCGTAGGGAGGCGTCCATGCGTATTTTCACCATCGCCGCGGCAGGTCTGTTCGTCGCCATGAGCGCCTACGCGCAGGAACCAGAGCCTGACGTGGTGGTGGAGGGCTATCGCATTGAAGAGGCCGCCCGCGCGTTCGCGCGCAGTGTCTCGGCGACAACCAATCGCGAAGATCAGCTGGCGCGGTTCGATGATCGTGTGTGTCCGGGCGTTATCGGCCTCAACCGGCGTCAAGGTGAGTTCCTGGCCGATCGCATTGGCCGACGTGCTCTTGAACTGAACCTAGATGTTGGCGCGCCCGGTTGCGATGCCAACGTCCTCATCCTGGTCACGCAAAATCCTTCAAATCTCGCCCGCGCCATCGCAGAAGAGCAACGCTATCTCGTGGCGCATACTGGCGTGCAGGAAAATATCGACACGCGCGGCGCCGATGCGCTTGAGCGCTTCATCACTGAGGACCGCCCGGTGCGCTGGTGGCATGTCGCGCAAACCGTGTCTCGTGACGGGCAGGTGCTTCGTAATGTGCCGGCGCAGATGTGGGCTGGCAGCAGTCAGTCACCGCACTTCCACGCAGAGGTGGTGCACGCCAATCCGCTGACGGCGTCGCAAACGCATGCCTCGACGCGCCAAGAGTTCCGGAATGTTGTGATCATCGTCGACGCAACGCGCGTCGCGGCTGTGCGGCTCGATGCTCTGGCGGACTACGTCGCGATGGTCGCGTTCGCGCAAATCGCGCCAGACGTAGATACGCACGAATTCGATACGGTGCTCAACCTGTTCAACGGCGGCGGCACAGGCATAACCGATTGGGACCGCGCCTACTTGGCCGGCCTGTACAGCGTGGATCCACACTCAACGAGCGCACGCCAGCAAACTGGCCGGATCGCGATAGAAATGCGCGATACGCTAACGAACTAGCGCTTCGCCATCAGGTCGAGCTGCTTTTGCATCTGCTCCATTTGGCGGCGCAGTTCAGCGAGCTGTTCGTCCTTGTCTTCGTCATCGGCGTCGAACTTCGGCGCATTCATGCCCGGCATTCCGGGTATGCCTGGCATCCCCGACATGTTGCCCGCCGCGAACGGAGCCCAGACTTTCATGGCTTGCTGAAACAGCGCCATGTTGCGTTGAGCTTGTTCTTCGAACGCGGCCATCGGCGTCGCTGCGCCGAATGAGCGGGACATGTTCTCGCGCATCTGCTCTTGCGCCTTGGAGAAGCTCTCCATGCTCATCTCGAGATACGGAGGCAGGAAGCCTTGCATCTGGTCGCCATAGAAGCGGATGAGGCGGCGCAGGAACTGCACCGGCAACATGCTCTGACCTTTGCTCTCCTGTTCGAAGATGATCTGAGTCAGCACTGAGCGGGTGATGTCGTCACCGGACTTGGCGTCGAGGACGATGAAGTCGGTGTTCGCGCGCACCATTTCGGAGAGATCGTCGAGCGTGACGTACTTGCTCTCGCCGGTGTTGTAGAGACGCCGGTTGGCGTACTTCTTGATGACGATCGGCTCGGCTTGTTGAGCTTCAGCGCCGCCGGCTTCCCCCGTTGCCGGGCCACTCGTATCCGCCACTTGGGTGTCCCTCTTCCTTAAGGCGGTCCGCGCAACAGCGCTAACGCCTTCGTTTTTTGGCGCCCGCGAAGGCGGGGCTTTCGAACAGAATCCAGCTTCCTTCGCCGCAATGCAAGAGAGAGCCGCCGTTTAGGCGTGGCGAAGGCAGTCCGCCCGCGTGGATTTCGCGCGCCGCTTGTGCGATAGGACCTTTAGAACTCTCCCTTCCAGCCCAATAGCCTAGCCCCGTTCAGGAGCCCGCTCACATGACAGATATCGTCATCGTTTCTGCCGCCCGTACGCCCGTCGGCTCGTTCAACGGCGCTTTTGCTGCGGTGCCCGCTCATGAGCTGGGAAAGACCGCGATCAGCGGCGCGCTGCAACGCGCAAAGGTGGACCCCAAAGAGGTGTCGGAAGTGGTGCTGGGCCAGGTGCTGACGGCCAACCAAGGCATGAACCCGGCCCGCCAGGCCAGCCGCGCAGCGGGCATTACCGATGACGCTCCGGCCTGGTCGTTGAACCAGGTCTGCGGCTCAGGCCTCCGGGCTGTTGTTGTCGGCTACCAGCAGCTGAAGGCCGGGGACGCGAAGATCATTGTCGCTGGCGGGCAGGAGAGCATGAGCCTCTCGCCGCACGCCGCCATGCTGCGCACTGGCACCAAGATGGGCGATGTTTCCTTCAGCGATACGATGATCAAGGACGGCCTGACCGACGTCTTCAATCAATATCACATGGGCATGACCGCCGAGAATGTCGCCGAGAAGTGGCAGATCACGCGCGAGCAGCAGGATCAGTTCGCGACGCTCAGCCAGCACAAGGCGAGCGCGGCGCAGAAGGCCGGCAAGTTCAAAGACGAGATCGTCGCGGTGACGGTGTCGGGCCGCAAGGGCGATGTGATCGTTGAGAACGACGAATACATCAAACACGACGCCAGCATCGAAGGCGCGGCCAAGCTGCGCGCAGCTTTCAAGAAGGACGGCACGGTTACGGCCGCGAACGCCTCCGGCATCAATGACGGCGCTGCTGCGTTCGTGCTGATGACTGCGGACGAAGCCGCAAAGCGTGGTCTAACGCCGCTGGCGCGGATCGCCTCGTGGGCCTCGCGCGGTGTTGATCCGTCAGTCATGGGCACCGGCCCGATCCCGTCATCGCAAGCTGCGCTTGAGCGCGCTGGCTGGAAGGTCGGCGATCTCGACTTGATCGAGTCCAACGAAGCCTTCGCCGCGCAAGCTTGCGCCGTGAACAAAGACATGGGCTGGGACACCGATCTTGTGAACGTCAATGGCGGCGCTATCGCCATCGGCCACCCGATCGGCGCCTCGGGCGCACGCGTGCTGACGACGCTGCTGTTCGAACTGCAACGCCGCGGCAAGAGCAAAGGCCTGGCCACACTCTGCATCGGCGGCGGCATGGGCATCGCTGTGTGCGTGGAGCGCTAGCGCGCGGACGCATGAGATTGGCGTCCCTTCTCCTTCACTAGGAGAAGGGACGAGCGGAGTTAGTGCGCCAAACTTCGAAGGCCAAGCATCAGCTGAACGAAAATCGGGAACGCCACCGCGAGCGCGGCGCCGACGCTGATCACGCTCACGATTGCCAAGCGCTTCAGCTTGTTGCGCTGAAGATGCGCCGTCGCGCTGGCGGCGAAGCGTTCACCTGGCTTTGGTAACTCGATGTTTGCGGCGATGCGGTCTTGGAACGCATCGGGCTCACCGCTGCCGAGCACCCACGCAAAGGCGATGAGCCCAGGAATGTTCTGCGCGAGATAGCGCAACCAGCCGCCGCCGGGCGCGGCTGCGACGGCGGCGCGGTAATAATCCGGGACGGATTGGATCAGCGCGCGCGAGACGCCGTCATAGGCCGGGCAATTCGGATCACAGGCTTGCTGATCGAGCGCGACGATCATCGTTGGCACGGAGAAGTAGCTGTGCAGCGCTAAATCGAGGAGCCACGTCACCACGGTCATCGCCATGAAGGCGTTGACCAGCACGTTGAACAGCGGACGCGTTTTGAAGTTGGCATCCCAGCGAAACGCGCTCGAAGCGGCGAGTAGGCCGATGGTTACGATCGCTGCGGCGATCGCGGAAAATACCGCGACCAAAAACGCATGGATCAGCCCGACGACGACCAAGATCGCCAGCAGCGCCGCACCGGTGCCGATTGTGCCTTGGCCCATGATCGTGGCCCGCGGCACGAATATGCCTATCAACATCAGCTTGCTCCCCCAGCTTTGCCATAGATCGGCTCGGCCGGGGGCTCAAGCGAAACGCTGACGGTGCGCCTAGCGGTGCTGATCGATCAGGATTTGATTGCCGTCAGGATCGACGACCATGATGTGCGCGGGGCCTTTGGTTGATTCATCCGCTTCAGCGGCGGGCGTGATCTCGCTCGCCTTCAGCTGCTTTTGAATCTCGCGCACGTCATCAAAGCTTTCGAGGGCTTTGGCGTCGCTGTCCCAGCCTGGATTGAACGTCAGCATGTTCTTGTCGAACATGCCCTGGAACAAGCCGATGAGCGTGGTTTCGTTTTTCATGATCAGCCAGCGCTGATCCTGATTGCCGCCGAACGCGGTGAAGCCGAGCTTTTCGTAAAACGCGCGCGATGCGGCGATGTCTTTGACGGCGAGGCTGATTGAGAATGCACCGAGTTTCATCTGGTGGCTCCTTAAGCGCGCGCCGGCATGACTTTGGGATTGCGGAGGATCGCGGCGGAGATCAGCGCGATCAGGAAGCCGACGGGGAAAATCTCGATGAAGGTCATCGGCAAGCGGAAGAGCGGATTGCGGTACATTTCCTTCATCTGTTCAAGCTGCGCGACGTAAGCGTCGAACGCTTCGCCCGTCATGCCGGCAGCGCGCTTGGCTTCGATCATTTGGGTCACGTAATTGTCCATGAAGGTGTAGTGGGTGGCCGCTAGGTAAATCTCCCAACCAAGTGCGTAGGCGATGCCCGCAATGAGGGAGACGAGCAGGCCCAGGCCAAAGGCCGGTAAGAACTTGATCACGCCGCCGAGGTTCTTGTTGCGGTGGTCGCGGACGGCGAGAAAGATCATCGACAGCGCGATGATCATCACCAGATAGCCGAACAGCTGCGAGGTGAGACCGTGGCCGTGGTGACCGGCGCTCGCCAAGAAGATGCCGGCGATGATGACGCTGACGACGATCGCGCCGGATATGGCGCCGTATCTCAGTGCGATTGCGAACATGAATTTCCCGCTTCCTTGCTTGGTGATGAGCGGAGCTAGCCCGCGTTGCGGCGGCAAATTCCATCACCCGAAAGGACCAAATCGTCCAGATCGGCCGTTTGGCGGGGCGAACTCAGGGGATAAGCGCCAGTTCTCGCGCCTTCTGTACCGCTTGGGTGCGGCGCTGGACCTCGAGCTTTTGATAGAGGCTGGCGACTTGGGTCTTCACGGTGTTGGGCGAGATGCCGAGCTTATCGGCGATCTCCTTGTTGGATTTGCCAGCCGCCAGGTGCGCCAGCACTTCCTGCTCGCGTAGCGTGATGCCGAGCGAGGCGATCGCGGCGGTGTTCTTTTCAAACGTTGCGGAGGCGGGACGGCGCGCGAGCCGCATCCCGGCCCAAACGCCTAGCCCGGCGAAGGCCACTGCGATCAGGCCAATATAGATTTCCGTCGAGAAGACGCGGACGAGGTAATTGTACTGCAGCCATTGCAGCAGGAAGGCGCCCGCGGCCAAGCCCAAGGCATAGAGGATCACGACGCGCTTCATTGCCGCTCAACCTAGCAAACCAGCTAGCGCCCACGAAAGCGGGCTCGCGTGTATGGACAGGCCCGCCAACTCGCGCAAAGTGATCTCACAGATTTCGCATCAGACGAAACGAACCTGGGAGGCACTTCATGACGACGCGCGTGGCTTTTGTAACCGGTGGCACCCGGGGGATCGGCAAGGCCATTTCGGCGCGGCTGAAGGCTGACGGGATGAAGGTCGCGGCCGGGTATTCGGGCAATGACGCCGCCGCCGACGCCGCCGCCAAAGAGCTCGACATCATGGTCGTGAAGGGAAACGTCGGGAACTTCGACGATTGCGTGAAGGCGGCGAAGGCTGTCGAAGATCAGCTCGGGCCTATCGATGTGCTGGTGAACAATGCCGGCATCACGCGCGATGGCTTCTTCCACAAGATGAGCCATGAGCAATGGTCGGAAGTGATCCGCGTGAACATGGATTCTTGTTTCAACATGACGCGTCAGGTCATCGAAGGCATGCGCACACGCGGCTTCGGACGCATCATCAACATCAGCTCGATCAACGGCCAAAAAGGCCAAGCTGGTCAGGTGAATTACTCAGCGGCGAAAGCCGGCATGATCGGCTTTACTAAAGCGCTGGCGCAAGAAGGCGCGAGCAAAGGCATTACTGTGAACTGCGTTTGCCCGGGCTACATCGATACGGAAATGGTCGCCGCGGTACCCGAAGAGGTGCTGAAGAAAATCATTGCCGGTATTCCTGTTGGACGTCTCGGCAAAGCCGAGGAAATCGCCAGCACGGTATCGTTCCTCGCGTCAGATGGATCAGGTTTCATGACCGGTTCCACGCTCACCATGAATGGCGCCCAATACATCACTTGAACAGGAACGATGACGTTCGTTCAGCGTTCTTTCTCCGTACCAAGAGGAGACTGAATTCATGGACAAAGAGCACATCAAAGGCGCGGCCGATAAGGTTTCGGGCGCAGTGAAAGAAGGTGTCGGCAAAGCAACGGGCGATGCTTCGCTCGAAGCAAAAGGCAAAATCGACAAGGCAAAGGGCGAAGGCCGTGAAGCACTTGGCGACGCCAAGGATGCGATGAAAAAGCCCAGCTAGGGTTCGGTAGATCTGACGAAGCGGCCCGCACGAAAGTGTGGGCCGTTTTGCTGCTACGGCTTATGCACGTATTCGAGTTTTACCCCGTCCGGATCGGCGAAGAATACGGCGTAGTACGTGGGTCCGTATTGCGGATATTCGGCAGGCGCATCGAGAATGGTTGCGCCAATTTTCTGCAGCAGCGCGGAGAGCGCATCAACGTCCGCGCGGCTCTCCGCTTCCCACGCAATGTGGTGCAGGCCCGGCGTGTAGCGATCATGCACGCGGCCTGCGTTCGGCCCGCTTTCGCCGCGTATGCCGATCGAGCAGAAGCGCGTGCCCTTAAGATCGAAGTCGCAATAGCCGTCGGGGTAAACGGTCGCCAGCACGTAGCCCATGTGGCCGAGTACGGCTTCGTAGAACGGGCGCGACCGCGTTGCGTCCTTCACGGTGAGATCGATGTGATGAACGCCGCCGCGCATTAGCGGTTCGCTCCCGGCGTCCAGAGCAGATCAGCCTTGCCCTCGTCGTTGGCGTAACGCGCCGCGACGAACAGCAAATCGGACGCCCGGTTCATGTACTTCACCGTTTCAGCCGAGACAGTGCTGTCGCCTTCGGTCAAGGCGACGATGGCGCGTTCGGCGCGGCGTGCGATGGCGCGCGCGAGGTGAAGATGCGCCGCAGCCGGCGTGCCCCCCGGAAGAATGAAAGAAGTAAGCGGCGCTAGTTTTTCATTCAGCTGCTCTACTTCGCGTTCGAGCCGGTCGGTTTGGCTCGCCTGTATGCGCAGCGGTTCGAACTTCAGATCCTCCGCGTGCGGCGTCGCGAGATCTGCGCCGAGATCGAAGAGATCGTTTTGTATGCGCTCAAGGATCGGATCGAGCAACGGATCGGCGGTGGTGTGAAGCCGCGCAACGCCGATCGCGGAATTGGCTTCGTCGACCGCGCCGTAGGCTTCTACGCGCGCGCTGGCTTTCGAAACCGGTTCACCGGTGGCAAGGCGTGTCTCGCCGCCATCGCCAGCCTTGGTGACGATCTTATCCAGCCTAACCATGCTGGCTTCTGCTCCACAGCATGGCGCCGACGAGGATCAGGATGACCACAAACTGTGCGATCACCCGAAAGCGCATCGCCTTGTTTGACCACGAGCGCGAAAAATCGCCGCCTCGGAAAAGGGTGTAGATCCCGAAGCAAAGGGTCAGGAAAACGACGCCGAGGCCGATTGGGATGAGATAGTTGAACGGGTTCATGGTCGAAACTTTACGCCTGCAAGCGGTGTTTCGCCATGCGCCAAATCAAGCCTATGCTGACGGGGCATGTGGTCGGGCCGGCAGGACTGCTAGGCTTCCGAAATGATCGAATCACTCCCTCTTTTGCTGGCGCTCGCCGCTATCGGCGCGGCCGCCTTTTTTGCATGGCGCGCCATGCAGGCGCAGTCGCTGGCGGGCGGCGCTGAACTCATCAAGGGCGAGCGCGACCGCGCCTTGGCCGAACTGAAAGTTTTGCGCGAGGACAACACGCGGCTGACAGCTGAGTTGGCGGCGACGCAAGCGCAGAAGGCCGAGCGCTCGGAGTCTGAAGAGGCGCGCTTCTTGGCGCTGGCCGCCAAGGCTCTCGAAGCCTCGCAGACAAATTTCATGACGCTCGCGAACGAGACGTTCGAAAAGCACAAGCAAGCCGCGCAAGGCGGGGTGAAGGAAGTGCTGCAGCCGGCACAAGAGCAATTGGCGAAGTTGGCGCTCAACGTTGAAGCGCTCGAGAAGGCGCGTCTGCAGGACAAGTCTGCGATCAACGAGCAAGTGAAGCAGATGGTCGAAGCTGTCGGCTCCAGCAACAAGACCACGCAGAATCTACTGACCGCGCTCCGTGCCTCGCCGAAAATGCGCGGCCGCTGGGGTGAGCAGACGTTGCGCAACGTGCTGGAGCTCTCTGGTCTTGCGGCGCACGTGGATTTTCAGGAGCAACTTTCGACCACCGACGGTGAGGGCGCGCGCTTGCGCCCGGACGTGGTGATCAATCTTCCGGGTGGGCGCTGCATCGTTGTCGACTCGAAGGTGGCGTTGTCCGGCTATCTCGATGCCGTGGAAGCTACCGACGATATCGCGCGCGAAGCGCACATGAAAAAGCACGCCGCCGAACTCAAGGCGCACGTTAAGAATCTGGCGTCGAAAGATTATTGGAAGCACGTGCCGGCCACTGCCGACTTCGTTGTGTTGTTCGTGCCCGGTGAGAACTTCTTGGCTGCCGCTGCTGAACGCGATCCCAATCTGTTTGACGAAGCCTTCGCGCAGAAGGTCATCATCACGACGCCGTCAACGATGGTGGCGCTTGCGAAATCCGTCGCCTACGGCTGGCGTCAGGAGCAGAGCGCCAAGAATGCGCAAGAGATCGCCGAACTCGGCCGAGAGCTGTTCCGCCGCATGGCGGTGATGGTCGATCACATGGGCAAAGTCGGCGACTCCATAGGCAAGTCGGTGAAGTCCTACAATGAGATGTTGGGCTCGGTGGAAAGCCGTGTTCTGCCGCAGGCGCGCAAGTTCAAGGAATTGGGCGCGGGCGATGCCGGTATCGACATCGCTTCGCCGACGCAAATCGAAACGGCGCCGCGTCTGCCGCCGCCGCCCGAGCAACTGGAACTCATGCCGCCGCCACAGACGCCAAAACGCGCGCGCTAGAGGTTGTTCGTCGCGTTTCAGATGAAGCTTCGCTGCTGCCGCGCTACCACGCACGGCAGAGGGAGACGCTCATGAGAAAAATATTCGTCGCCGCAGCCGCCGCTTTGGCGCTCGCCGCTTGCAATCCAGCCGCGCAGCAAGAAACCCCACCACCGGCGCAAGTCGCCGTGTCGCCGGATGCGGCAAATATTGTCGCCGCTGTTGCGGATTCACGCCGCCCCGCGGAAGACACTGCGCGCGATGCCGCGCGTCATCCCGCCGAAACGCTCGCGTTCGCCGGTATCGAGGAGGGTGACAAAGTCGGCGAGATTTTCCCGGGCGGTGGTTATTTCACGCGCCTCTTTGCCGTTGCTGTCGGTGAAACGGGCCGCGTCTATCCGACGATCCGCCCTGACGGCGTTGCCGGTGAATACGAACTCCCGATCCTGCCCGTAGCCGCGCAATATCCAAGCGCGACGATGGCGCGCACGCCGTATGATGCACTCGCCTATCCCGAGCTGTTGGACGTCATTTTCACCGCGCAAAACTATCACGACATGCCGCTGACGGCGTACGCGCTGGGCGATCGCGCGCGCATGAACGCAACGGCGTTCGCGGCCCTGAAGCCAGGCGGCGCTTACGTGATCATCGATCACGTCGCCAACACCGGCGCTGCAGTCGAAACCGATGCGGACACTGCGTTGCACCGGATCGATCCCGCTGTCGTGCGTGCAGAAGTGGAAGCCGCAGGCTTTGTGTTCGATGGCGAAAGCGATGTGCTGCACAACGCTGCCGACACGCACACGGTCGGCGTCTTCGATCCCACGATCCGTGGTCACACGGATCAGTTCATGATGCGCTTCCGCAAGCCGGAATAGGCGTTCTCAGTCGTCGTGACGCGGGCGGGCGCGGTTGGCTTTAATGCTGCCGCGCTTTGCCTTGCCTTCCAGGCGCTTCAGCTTTTGCGCCTTCGACACCTTCGTCGGCTTGCGTGGTTTCGGCCGGTGCGTAGCCTGTTCAACTAACGCCACCAGCCGCGCTTGTGCTTCTGAACGGTTGCGATCCTGCGTGCGGTGTTCGTCCGCACGGATCACGATCTCGCCGTCGAGCGTAAGCCTGCGTCCTGCGAGCCGTTCCAGGCGCGCGCGCACATCCTCAGGCATCTCGGTGAAGCCGTTCATGTTGAAGCGCAGCTCAACCGCGGTCGACACCTTGTTGACGTTCTGTCCGCCCGGGCCCGAGGCGCGGATGAAGCGTTCTTCTAGGTCGCGCTCATCGAGGGCGAGGGAGGGCGTCACGGGAATCATGGCGGCCCCAGTGTAACGCGAGGCGGTTTCCAATCGTTCACTTCCCTTGTTCACTTCGCTGCGAAGCGGGAGACAGGAGCGCCCAGCCGGGCTAAACCGCCGCCAGATCAGGGAGAACGTCATGCGTAAGCTATTGGCCGGACTTGGGGTTGTGCTGTTCATCGGCGCTTGCGCCGGGGGTGCAGTGCCCGGTTTGATGATGGCGACGCCCGCGCCGGCGCTGCCGACCGCGACCTCGCCCTACATCGTCGCCGCCGTGACCGACTCCCGCCGCCCGGAAGCGGACACCACGCGTGACGCGCTCCGCCATCCGGCCGAAATCATGGCCTTCACCGGCATCCAGCCCGGTTGGCGCATTGCCGATATCGGCCCTGGCGGCGGCTACTACTCGCGCCTCTTCGCTGTCGCTGCTGGCGACGGCGGACAGGTTTATGCAGTGGATCGTCCTGGCACCGCGGAGCGGCCTCGTCCGATGGCGACCGTTGCGCCGCTCTACGGCAACATCACCCACCTGACGACCGGCTATGACACATGGAGCGCGGGCGCGCCGCTCGACGCAATCTTCATTTCGCAAATCTATCACGACTTCTATTTGCCGGTGTTCCACTTCGACGTGCCGGCGATGAACCGCGCGATGTTTGCGGCGCTGAAGCCTGGTGGTGTCCTGGTGATTATCGATCACGCTGCTGTCGATGGCAGCCCGATCACGGTGACGGATTCGCTGCACCGCATCGACCGCGCCCAAGTCATCGCTGATCTGACTGCGGCAGGCTTCGTGCTTCAGGAAGAAACCGACGTGCTCCGCAATCCCGCCGACAACCGTACTGAGCGCGTGTTTGAAAGCGATATTCGCGGTCACACCGATCAGTTCGCGCTGCGCTTCGTGAAGCCGGCAAACTGAGGCGAACGGTCAGTGCTCCTCCCGCACAATCCGAACGCCTTCACGCGCTCAACGCTCGACCGGGCCAGCCTTCTCCGCAAGGACGAAGCCTGGCTCGCGAAGGCGTTCAAAGATGACCAGGCGCTGTTGCTGCCATTCAATAAAGGCAGACCGTATCTCTACGAGAGCGGCGGGAAGCTTTTCGTGCGGTGGCTCGCAACACACGTTTATGAGCTCTACGGCGACAAGAGCCTGCCGCTCATCTTCCTCGGCAACGATACCAACGGTGATCCGAACTTCGCGTGCGAGATCGGCGATCCGGCTGCGCTTGGCGATCTAGGGGGCTTCGAAGAGCTGCGCCCGGCCGCGCCGCGCTTGGAATACAACAAGCTCCCGATCGTCGGCACCGCGAAGGCGCTGTTCGAATGGCACGGCCGCAACGGCTTCTGCGCCAATTGCGCGACGCCGACGAAGGTCGTCGAAGGCGGTTGGGTGCGCAAATGCGATGCTTGCAACGCCGAGCACTACCCGCGCGTCGATCCGGTTTGCATCATGGTGCCGACTCTTGGCGATAGGTGCTTCCTTGGCCGCCAGAAGGCGTGGCCGAAGGGCATGCACTCAGCGCTGGCGGGGTTCATCGAGCCGGGCGAAGCGATCGAAGAAGCGGTGGCGCGCGAAACGTTGGAAGAGGCGGGACTGAAGGTGCGTCACGTTGAGATGCATTCGACGCAGCCGTGGCCGTTTCCTCATTCGCTGATGATCGGCGTGCTTTGCGAGGTCGAGGACGACAACGACAAGGTCGACACGACCGAACTCGAAAGTGGCCGCTGGTTTACGCGCGAAGAGGCCAGGCAGTTGATCGAGGGCAAGCATCCCGAATGCTGGGCCCCGCCGCCGTTTGCGATCGCGCACCAGCTCTTGAAGACGTGGTCTGAACGCTAGCAGTGCTCGCAATCGTCGCGCTGCGCGCGTTCGATTTGCAGGGTCACGTGTGAAATCCCGAATGTGTGCGTGATGCCATCTGCGACCTTCGCCAGAAACGCATCGTCGCCGCCTTCGGGCCGCACGAGATGTGCCGTGAGCGCCGGCTTCGTTGCGCCCATTGCCCAGACGTGGAGATCGTGCACCGCCGTCACGCCCGGCTGCGCCGCGAGATAGTCCCGCACTTTGGCGACATCGATGTGGGCGGGCGCTGCATCGAGTGAGAGATCGAGTGACTCGCGCAGAAGGCCCCACGTGCCCCAAAAGATAAGCAGCACCACGGCCACCGAGATGGCTGGGTCGATCCAGTTCATACCGGTGAAATAGATCAGCGCGCCGGCGACGATGACTGCGGCCGAAACACCCGCATCTGCAAGCATGTGCAGATAAGCGCCGCGTACGTTCACGTCTTCCTTGCGTCCGGCCAGAAAGAGCATGGCGGTCGCGCCGTTGATTGCGACGCCTGCGGCGGCCACGACCATGATGAGGAGCGGTTGCGTTGGCTCCGGCGCGAAGAGGCGTGACGACGCTTCCCAGATCAATCCGGTGCACGCCACGGCGAGTACAATTGCATTCGCTAGCGCTGCGAGCACCGTCGCCTTGGAGAAGCCGTATGTGCGTTGTTCGCCGACTTGCTGTTTTGCCAGCCACGCCGCGCCGCCTGCCAGCGCCAATCCAAGCACGTCAGAGAGATTGTGCGTCGCGTCTGACAGCAACGCGGTCGAGTTAGCGAAGAAACCAGCCGCGCCTTCGAGCACGACGAAGCCGAGGTTCAGCGCGATTGCGATGGTATAACGTTTGTCGCTGGGCGCGGGATGGTGGTGGGCGTGATCTTGGTGATCGTGCGCGTGCCCATGATGCCCATGCATGGCGTCCATTTGGTTCAGAATCGCGCGAACGGCAAGGCGGCATTGACAGGCGCGCGAACTCATTTCTCATGGCGCGCGAGGGGATGAGATAACATCATGCACACACGCCGCAATTTGATGGCGATCGGCGCTGCCGGATTGGCGTCGTCGTGCGCGACGGCGCGCGGATTTGGCGGCGGCTTGATGCGCGATCTGCGCATGGCGCCGGGCACGCGGCCTGTGCGTCTTCCGCCTGTGCTCGTCTCTGAAGAACGCATCATCCGCATCGATGTTGGCTTGCGTCCGTACCGCTCCAGTGGCTTTCGCGTTGAACGCGAGGCGCTCGGCAACAAGGTGCTGGTGCACAATTATGGTCACGGCGGCGGTGGCATCACGCTGTCGTGGGGCACGGCGAAGATGGCCGTTGACCTTGGCTACGATAGCTCGAAGCCGGACGTCGCGGTTCTTGGTTGCGGCGCTGTCGGCTTGGCGACGGCGCGCCTGTTGCAAGAGCGCGGGGCGAATGTCCGCATCTACGCGAAGGATCTGCCGCCGAACACGACCTCCAACGTCGCCGGCGCGCAATGGTGGCCGTCTTCGACGTTCGACGACGAGACCGCCACGCCGGAAATTCGTCAGCGTCAGTTCGAAGCCGCGCGCTTTGCGTTCCGCCGCTATCAGTCGCTTGTGGGCGATGCCTACGGCGTGAGTTGGGAGGTCAACTACTCACTCTCCAATAACCCGAACTCAACCTATCCGGCTGCGCCGGATGATCCGATGCACGCACTGATCGTCAATCTGCGCAGCCTCGCGCCCGACGAGCACAACTTCCCGAGCCCGTTCGTGCGCCAGTTCGATACGATGATGATTGAGACACCGCTCTATCTGCGCCGCATGGAACTGGACGTGCGCCAAGCGGGCGGCGAAATTCATGTGCGCGAGTTCGCGGATATTTCGCAGGTGCAGGCGTTGCCGGAGCGGACGATCTTCAACTGCACGGGCCTCGGCGCTGGTCGTCTGTTCGGCGACACCGAGATTGAGCCTGTGCGCGGGCAGCTTGCGATCCTGCTACCGCAGCCGGAGATCGACTATAACGTCATCGGGCGCGGTTACATGTTCGGACGCCGTGATGGCATCGTGCTTGGTGGGACGTTTGAGCACGGGAATTGGTCATTGGAGCCGGATGCGCAAACGACCGCAAATATTCTCGAGCGCCACAGAGCGATATTCGATCCGATGCGCGCCTAGAGCGGCATGAACAGCACGCGGCCGCCTTCAGCCGCCGCGATGCGTTCGGCGGAGCGGCAATCGCTCTCGACCGGTTGCTGGTCGGCGCCGTCGATAAAAGCGCGACAATAGCCAGCGCGCGGAACGTCGCTCGCGGGCACACCAACAAAATTGTTGCGACCTTGGTAAACAGCACGCTCGGTTAGGCCGACGCCAGTCTTTTCAACCACACGACCACCCCAGCGTTGAGCGAGCCATTGCGCGTGTTCGCACTCCATGGGCGCCGGTTGGCTTTCAGCTGAAAGGCCATCGTACTCGATGCGGCACTGGCCGAGTTGCAAAGCGTCAGCGGGATTGGCGTTTTGCGTTATCGCGGCAGGCGCAGCATCTGCGGGCTGCATTTGTATTGAGGCGACAGTCGAACCGCCAATCATCACCAGCGCGAATGCTGTGGCGATACCGGAGGCGGCTAGTTTGGTCATGTCTCCTAAACACCGTGCTCAGTCGATGTGTTCCTGAGCACAGGATGAACGTGGGAGGCCGAATAGATGCGCGCAATGACGCGGGTAACGCGTAAAAGGCGGCCAGAACACAAAGTCTTGAGGCGCCCGCGCCAACCGCTTGCAGAATTCGCACCTGAGGCGAGGAACAGACCTGTGCTTAGCATGGTTATTACCGTCGCAACCGGCGCCTAATGTGGCGCCGCGAGTTCACCGCATCTGGGAAGGGCGACGCTTCATGACCGGCGTGGTCTTCATTTTTGTTCGCGAAGACGCAAGCGAAGCCGAAGCGCTCGCCGAGGCGTTCGACGCTGCCGGCTATTCGATCACGGGCACTGACAACGCAGAGCTTCGCGTCGTGCTTTGGTCGCGCCGTGCGTTGCGCTCATCTGCATTTCGCGTGGCGGCCGAGCGCGCGTTGCGTTCGGGACACGCGATCGTCGCTGGATTGTTTGCACCACCGCGCCGCGAAACTGTCTTTGAGGCGCCTGTCGTTGATCTAACGGCGTGGGATGGCGTGGATGAAGCGGCGTTGGCGCCGTTGTTCGATGCTGCAGATACGCTTGTGCGCCCGATCGAAGCGGACGTGATCGTGCTGCCGTTTCGGCCCTTTTACGAAGATGCGGAATTCAGCGAAGCGCCGCTCATGATCGCCAGCCACGCCTCGGGGCGCACAAACACGGCGCGCCAAGCGTGGGAAGCGCCAATCCCAACCCAGATGCTGCGCCCGGTGCCCGATGAACTCCCGACGGAGCCTAAGCTTGGCGCCGCCACGCCGCGCCGTGATTTTCGCCGCATCAACGGCAAGCCACGCGCGCGCGAGCACGCCGCGTTGGCGTTTGCGGTCATCGCCTTGCTGGGCGGCGGCGCCTTTATCGCGAGCTTGGCCGCCAACACAGCGTCCTCTCTGCACGCAGAGCGCGCCACGACGGAAATGAGCAGCGGCGTCAGCCTCACCTCAGCGCAGGCAGAGGCCGTTGGCTTGGAGGACAGTGTGCCGGAAGCGCCAGGGCAGATCGGACACCGTGGCGTCGAGCCGCCATCAGCGCGCACAGTGCTCCGGGCGCGCTACGAGCCATAAGAGAAGGGCGCTGAGATTGCTCTCAGCGCCCAGTCATTCCAATCCAACCAAACTCAGCGTGCTATTGGCACGCGAGGCATTCTTCGTAGTCGGTCTTTTCGATCGTCAGATCCGTCGACGAGTCGATGTCGGCCTTGTTGTCTTCGCCGGCGAAGCCTGCGCGTTGCACTGACTTCGAGCGGCAATAGTACAAGCTCTTCACGCCGCGCTCCCATGCCATCCAGTGGAGCATGTGCAGGTCCCACTTATCGACATCGCCTGGGATGAAGATGTTGAGTGACTGCGCCTGGCAGATCAGCGGCGTGCGATCGGCGGCAAGTTCGATGATCCAGCGTTGATCGATTTCGAACGCGGTCTTGAAGATGTTCTTCTCGTCGTCGCTCAAGAATTCGAGGTGCTGCACCGAGCCTTCGTTCTTTAGGATCGACGACCACACGCTCTCAGTGTTCTTGCCTTTCTCTTCAAGCAATTGCTCGAGATAGGGGTTCTTCACCGCGAACGAGCCTGAGAGCGTCTTGTGCGTGTAGATGTTTGCCGGGATCGGCTCGATGCCGGCCGACGTGCCGCCGCAGATGATCGAGATCGAAGCGGTCGGCGCGATCGCGAGCTTGTGTGAGAAGCGCGCCATCACATTGTTCTCGGCCGCATCCGGGCAAGCGCCGCGCTCTTGTGCGAGCTTCACCGAGGCAGCGTCGGCGCCCCGGCGGATGTGCTTGAAGATCTTGTTGTTCCAGACCTTCGCCATCGCCGATTCCATCGACACGCCTTGCTTCTGCAGGAAGGAGTGGAAGCCCATGAGGCCCAAACCAACCGAGCGTTCGCGCATGGCGGCGTAAACGGCGCGTTCCATTTCCGGCGGCGCGCGCGCGATGAAGTCTTCGAGCACGTTGTCGAGGAAGCGGAACACATCGTCCATGAATTCCGGCTCGTTTTGCCACTCAAGGAACGTCTCGGCGTTCAGTGATGAGAGGCAGCACACGGCCGTACGCTCGCGGCCATTATGATCCATGCCGGTGTGCAGCATGATTTCCGAGCAGAGGTTCGATTGGCGAACCTTGAGGCCGAGCTTCTTTTGGTGGCTCGGCATCGCCTTGTTCACGGTGTCGGAGAAGATGATGTAGGGCTCGCCGGTTTGCAGGCGCAGCTCGAGAATCTTCTGCCAGATCTTGCGCGCATTCACATGCTTCAGCGGCGCTTGATCCTTCGGCGAGCGCAGCGCGAACGGAAGGTCGTCACGCACAGCGATCATGAATTCGTCGGTGAGGTTGAGCCCGTGGTGCAGGTTCAAGCTCTTGCGATTGAAGTCGCCGGCCGGCTTGCGGATTTCGAGGAATTCCTCGATTTCCGGGTGGTGCACATCAAGATACACAGCAGCTGAACCGCGGCGCAGCGAACCTTGCGAAATCGCGAGCGTTAGCGAGTCCATCACGCGGATGAACGGAATGATGCCCGACGTCTGGCCGTTCTGACCGACCTTTTCGCCGATGGAACGAACCCCGCCCCAGTAGGTGCCGATGCCGCCGCCGTTCGACGCGAGCCACACGTTCTCGTTCCACGTGTCCATAATGCCGTCGAGTGAATCGCCGACAGCGTTCAAGAAGCACGAGATCGGAAGGCCACGTTCAGCGCCGCCATTAGAAAGGACAGGCGTCGCCGGCATGAACCAGAGCTTGGAGATGTAATCGTAGATGCGTTGCGCGTGGCCGATGTCGTCGGCGAACGCCGTCGCAACGCGCGCGAACATGTCCTGATAACTCTCGCCGGTGAGCAGGTAGCGATCGTTGAGAGTCGTCTTGCCGAATTCCGTCAGCAGCGCATCGCGGCTCGGATCCGTAACGACCTTCTCAACGACCTTGAGCGGACGCAGGGGCTTGGGCTTGCCACGATGGACGTCACCCATGCGGTGGACCCCCGCTTTTTCCGCTCGTGCCTGCATATTCCTGCCCCCGAATTTAGGTCTGTGTTAACTCGACTCGGCTCTGGCCCAAACCACATTTGGTTGCGTGCCCGGCCGAACCGTACCGCTATATATAGTGATGCCACCCGTTAATGCAGGGTCAATGGGGGATGGCCTCAGCAGCGAATTTTCGCGTGTCGAATCTGTGAACACAGGGTCCGAACCAGGTTCAAAGGTTAACGCAATGGCGGTGTTATGTTGCCGCAAAATCGGGCCTTGCACCTTAACAAAATCCGGCGTTTTTCAGGCAAATGGCTGATCATTCGGGGCAGGGAAAAGCGGCGCTCGCGGCGTTAACGGGGGCGTCCCTAATCGGGCTCGCGCCGATCGCAATTCGGCTCTCTGAGGTCGGTCCACACGCCACCAACCTGTGGCGATTCTTATTCGCGCTGCCGATTCTGGCCGTCTGGGCCGCCAACAGCCGCCCGATTCCATCCGGCAGGCAGACGCTATGGCTAGTGGCCGGGGGCCTCCTGTTCGGCCTGGAGATCTCGCTCTGGGCGATGGCGCTCAATCTAACCACGATCACCAACGCCACACTGCTGGTGAACCTAACCCCTGTTTTCGCGGCGCTTTTCGGCTGGCTCTGGCTCAAGGAGCGTCTTAGCGCCCCGATCCTGACAGGCGTGGCCGTGTCGCTTGTGGGCGCCGTCACCTTAGCCTTGGCGCGGGCTCAGTCTGGGAGCGGTCCGGCAGAAGCCTCGGCGCACGGCTGGATCGGCGACTCGATCTCTCTGCTCGGGGCGCTTTTCTATGCGGGCTATCTGATGATCGTCCGCTCGATTGGGAAGAACGTCAGCGTTGGCGCAGTGATGTTCTGGGCGACGCTTGCTGCAGCTGGTGTCGCGGCTGTGCTGAGCTTCTCACTCGGCGAAGTGATGTTGCCGCAAACTTGGGTTGGCTGGGCGTTGGTGATCGGGCTTGGATTGTTCGTGCAGATCGGCGGGCAGGGCCTCATCGCTTACGGTGTCGGCCGCTTGCCGATCGTAATCTCCACAGTGCTGCTTTGGATGCAGCCCGTCGTCGCGGCGGTGCTCTCATGGATGTTGTTCGGCGAAGCGCTAAGCGCTGTTGCACTCTTCGGCGCAGCGCTCGTTCTTGCTGGCATTTACGTGGTTCAGCGCAGCCGCGCTTAGTGGTGCAGCGGCCGCATCCAGCGATCCATCGGGCACGCAACCGTGTGGTCGCGCCCGCACGATGAAATGGCTGTGGCGTAAACGATCTCAGCGCGGCCAATGAGATTTTCGAGCGGCACCGGCCCCATGCCGCTCCAACGGCTATCGAGCGAATTATCGCGATTATCGCCCATGAAGAAGATGTGGCCTTCGGGAACCGTGTACGGCCCGAAATTGTCCAGCGGCGCGCCGTCGGTGAGATTGTGGACCGCGTGCGTGACGCCGCCGGGGAGAGTTTCTTCGTAGCGTTGAGCCCATTCGCGGCCACGCGGATGCACTTGGCGCATCAGCAAACGCGGCTCAGTCGTCTCAACGGCGCGTCCATCGATGAGCAATGTGCCGTCGCGCATTTCAATCACGTCACCCGGCAAGCCGATCGCGCGCTTGATCATCACTTCGTTTGAGATCGGGTGGATGAAGACGACAACGTCGCCGCGGCGCGGTATGCCTTCGAACAACCGATGCTCCGAACGCGGCAGCGAGAAGCCGATGTCGAACGGCAGCGAGAAGCGGCTATAGCCGTACGCGAACTTCGACACCGTCACACGGTCGCCGACTTCGATGTGCGGCACCATGCTTTCGGACGGAATCCGATACTGTGCGAACGCGACCGTGGTGAAGGCGACGTAGGCGAGAAACGCCGCGCCGATCGTCTTCAGCCATTCCCAGGCTTCGCCGCGCATACGTTCCCG
This sequence comes from Terricaulis sp., assembly GCA_040080935.1. Taxonomy (GTDB): domain Bacteria; phylum Pseudomonadota; class Alphaproteobacteria; order Caulobacterales; family Aquidulcibacteraceae; genus Vitreimonas. The sequence goes on along the minus strand of JBEBHI010000001.1, from coordinate 14,334 downwards.
CAGATCGCTCATTCCACAACTCCCGCTGGCGCGAGGGTGGGAAGCGATTTATCTGCCGTCAAGCTGGAAGCGGCGGAGGCACTGGTGACGGGCGCAATGACCGCAATCATGGGCGGCCTGAAGGACGTCATCTTCGGGCGCCTGACATGGCTGGCGCTCATTAACCTCGTCGTTGCCGCCACGGTCACAGTTCTCGCGGCGCAAGCGGGCTTGCGTTACCTGGTGCCGCTGATCCCCGATAGCGATGGCTGGTTCGGCTACGTCACCATGGCCGGCTCATTCATGGCGACGATCGTCGTGGTTGTGCTGGCGATCGCGCTGTCGCCTGCGATTTCAATGGTTGTGGGCGGCGCACTATTCGATATCGCGGCCGAGCGCGTTGAGAAGAAGATCGGCGCGCCGACCGCGCGCGCGGTGCCGATCCAACAAGGTTTGCTCAACGGCCTGCGTATCGCGCTCCCTGCGTTGGCGCTCAATCTGTTGGCGATTCCGCTCTATTTCATTCCTGTCGTGAATGCGGTCACGTTCTACACGCTCAACGGCTTTCTGATGGGCCGCGAATACGCGACCGTCACCGCCGTGCGCCACATGAGCTACCAGGACGCTGTCGCGTTTCGTAAGCGCCACGGCTTGAGCGTGTTCATGGTCGGGCTTGCGTGTTCGCTGGTGCCATTCCTCGCGCCGCTGGTTGGCGCCAGCGCGATGACGCGGCTAATCCACGCGAAGCTGAGATGATCGTCGCCACTTACAACGTAAACGGCGTGAAGGGACGTCTATCGGTGTTGTTGCGTTGGCTCGAAGAACGCCGCCCGCACGTTGTCTGCCTCCAAGAGCTGAAAGCGCCGCAAGAGAAGTTTCCTGAAACCGATCTTGCAAAGGCGGGTTATCGCGCAATCTGGCACGGCCAGAAGAGTTGGAATGGCGTGGCGATTTTAGTGCGCGGCGCGGCGCCGGTGGAAATCCGCCGTGGTCTGCCAGGCGATCCCGATGATCTTCAAAGCCGCTACATCGAAGCCGACATTGCGGGGCTAACGGTAGGCTGTCTCTATTTGCCGAACGGCAATCCCGCACCTGGTCCGAAATTCGACTACAAACTTCGCTGGTTCGAGCGTTTGACCAAGCATGCGCGCAGCTTGGTCAAGAGAGAGACGCCGGTGGTGCTCTGCGGCGACTTTAACGTGATGCCGACAGAACTCGACGTCTATAAGCCTGAGCGTTGGGCCGACAATGCGCTTTTCCGCCCCGAGATCAGGGCCGCTTACGCCAAGCTGGTCAAGCAAGGTTGGACTGACTCTGTCCGTCAGCTTCGGCCTGGCGAACGCGTCTATACCTTTTGGGACTATTTCCGGAATGCGTACGCGCGTGACGCAGGCCTGCGGATCGATCACCTTTTGCTCAACCCCGCGCTCGTGCCTGCGTTGAAGTCATGCGGCGTCGATCGTCATGTGCGCGGCTGGGAGAAGACGTCTGATCACGCGCCGGTTTGGATTGAATTGGCGGCGCCGGGGCGCAGCGCCCGAGCGCGCAAGCGCTAACGGCGCCAATAGCGATAGCGATACGCGACGTTGAAGCCTTCGTGCACATAGAGCGCCACGGCGACTTCGTTGGCTTGCTCGACTTGTAGATAGGCCGTTTGCGCGCCCTCTGATGCGCCCCAGTGCGTCAGCGTCTGCACGATGTCGCGTGCAAATCCGTTCCGCCGCGCCCATGGCGCTGTGCGCATCAGATAGATGCCGATGAGATCGCCGCTGAGTACGCCAAGCCCGACGGCGGCCGGCAGGCCGTTGGAGCGAACAAGGGCGAAGCGGCGCGGCGCGGCGATGCGTTCGACGATGTAACGGCGCTCAGCTGCATCGGCCGCGTCCGGCGCGCTCTCATTGAGTGGCGACCAAATGTCATCGCTTGGTTTGTCATGGAGCTCGACGCCAAAGGGCGACGTCGCCATTTCGATTGCGCGCGTCATCACCAAAGTTTCAGTGCGTGGCGTGAAGCCCGCGGCGGTGAGCGCGCCGGCCAAATCCGGTGGCGCGGTCGCGCCATCCGCCAGCTTGAACGTCGATGTGATCGCTTGGCACGCGCACCAGGCGCGCGCATTGGCAATGGCGCGATGGACATCGGCGCCCGTCCAGCTTAGTGGCCAAACTGCGTTAGCGCGGCCGGAGCGATCACTGGTAGCGCAGAACTCCCAACCGTCACGTTGTGTGCGCGTCCGAGCGGGCCATGCTTCTAAGCAAGCGCGCTCTAACGCCTCGACATTCACGCCCGCGCCGCCACAAGCTTCACGACGTCGCTCATGATGCCGGTGATCTTGAAATCCTTCGGCGTGTAAACGCCGGCGACGCCCATCTGCTTCAACGCAAGCGCATCGGCTGGCGGGATGATGCCGCCAACCACCAGCGGCACATCGCCCAGACCTTCGGCGCGCATCAAGCGCACGACTTCCTGCACCAGATCGACGTGCGAGCCGGACAGGATCGACAAGCCCACCGCATGCGCCTTCTTCTCTTTCGCCGCCGCGACGATCTCCGCGGGCGTCAGGCGGATGCCCTCATAGATCGCGTCCATGCCAACTGCGCGTGCGCGCGCCGCGATCTGCTCAGCGCCGTTTGAGTGCCCGTCCAAGCCTGGCTTGCCGACCAGGAACGTGAGCTGACGTCCGAGTTTTTCGCTCAGCGCCGCGACATCGCGCTTCACGGCTTCGATATCTTCACCGCCGGTTTCGATCACCAGTGCGACACCCGTCGGGCCTCGATATTCGCCGTACACTTTGCGCAGCGCTCCGGCCCATTCGCCGGTGGTCACGCCCGCTTTGGCCGCGGCGAGCGAGGCGACCATGATGTTCTTGTCTGCGCGTGCGTCGCCTTCGAGCGATGCGAGTGCGCTTTGGGCTGCTGCATCGTCACGCGCCGCGCGCCAACCTTTCAAGCGCGCGATCTGTTGCGCTTCGACGGCAAAATCCACCGTCTGAATGTTCTTCTCGCCAGCCTCGAGCGGCGAGGGCTCGCCCTCAGTGAAGACGTTGACGCCGATGACCTTGAGGTCACCGCGTTCGATCGCCTCAGTGCGGCGGCGATTGGACTCAACCAGCGCGCCTTTCAGATTTTCCAACGCGCGCGCCGCGCCGCCGTTGGCCTCGATGTGCGCCAGCTCAGCGCGTGCGCCTTCCGCGAGTTCGTTGACTTTCGCTTCGATGACCTTCGAGCCTTCGAAAATGTCCTCGAACTCCAGCAGGTCCGTCTCGTAGGCGAGCACTTGCTGCATACGGATCGACCATTGCTGATCCCAGGGGCGCGGCAGGCCCAACGCTTCGTTCCAAGCTGGCAATTGCACCGCGCGTGCGCGCGCGCCCTTCGACAAGGTGACGGCAAGCGTTTCTAGCAAGATGCGATAGACGTTGTTTTCCGCCTGTTGCTCCGTAAGGCCAAGCGAGTTGACCTGCACGCCGTAGCGAAAGCGCCGCGCCTTTTCGTCTTCGACGCCGTAACGCTCGCTGCCCAATTCATCCCAAAGCAGAACGAAGGCGCGCATCTTCGAGAGCTCGGTCACGAAGCGCATGCCGGCGTTCACAAAAAACGAGATGCGGCTGAAGACGTCGGCGAAGCGCTCAGGCGCAATCTCGCCGCGCGCTTTCACCTCGTCGAGCACCGCGATAGCGGCGGCCAACGCAAACGCCAGCTCTTGCTCCGGCGTCGCGCCGGCTTCCTGCAAATGATACGAGCACACGTTCATCGGATTCCATTTCGGAATCGTCTGAAGGCTCCAAGCGATCGTATCCGCGGTGAGCTTCAAGCTCGGCGCAGGCGGGAAGATGTAGGTGCCGCGCGAGAGATATTCTTTCAGGATGTCGTTTTGGGTCGTGCCGGTCAGCTTCTTCGGATCGGCGCCTTGCTCCTCGGCCAGGGCCACATAGAGCGCGAGCAACCACGCCGCCGGCGCGTTGATCGTCATCGACGTGTTCATCTGCTCAAGCGGGATGCCGTCGAACAACGCCCGCATGTCGCCCAGATGCCCGACGGGCACGCCGACTTTGCCGACTTCCCCGCGCGCCAGAATGTGGTCGCTGTCGTAGCCAGTCTGCGTCGGCAGATCGAACGCGACGGAAAGTCCGGTCTGACCCTTCGCCAAATTTGCCCGGTAGAGCTTGTTCGACTCCGCTGGTGTCGAGTGTCCGGCATAGGTCCGGAAGATCCACGGCGGGTCGGGGGTATGTTGGAAGGACTTCGTCATCGCGCGATTCCGATCATGCGCGGAGGTTTGTTGCGGTGCAACAGAACACATGCCGCCCGGCGAGCGCCGCTAGGTTAATGGAGCGTGGCGTCGGGCGGTGCTGCGTTGACTTCGCGGATATTGCCGCCCGGCCAGCAGGCGCGGATCGCTGCGACGATCGCCTCTGGCGAACCGTCCACTGTAATCGGCATGATGCTGATGGCAATTTTGTCCGCCCGCACGCCGCCCGGCGGCGCCGGAAAGCGCTTCGGGTCATGCACGGCGAAACTGACGCTATCCATGAGTTTGAAGCGATAATAATCGCTCGACCCGCGCGCGTGCGAATAGCCGCGCGTCAGCGTCACCTCGCGCACTGCCGACCAGGGCGCGGTTTCGCGTGAGAATGGCAAATAGCGGATGCCTTCGGCACTGATCGTTAGGATGGGGCCAGGCGAGAACGTATCGGCAAAAATGCCTGGAAGCGTAAGCGACAAGCCTAAGGCCGAAGCGATAAGCAAGAACTTCACGGGCCACGCGTAACCAGCGACGAAAAACCAACTCGTGGCGACAACGTAAACGATGATGGCGAGCGCGAAGAACGTGAAGCACCCTTGAACCAAGCGCCGGCGTTTGAATGTGTAGATCATTGCGGCGCACTCATCACGCGCGGATCAAGTCTTGCAATTTCACCCGGCCAATACTTGCGGATGTCTGCCTTTATTGTTTCGGCCGTAACGTCAATTGACCAGAGCTGAATGATGATCGGCGGCAGGCCGCCCGCGCGCTGCATCGCTCGCGTAATGCTGCGACCGATATGATTTGGATAGCGCGAAGGATCGGCGACAGCGAAGTTGATCTGGTCATTGCTTGGCGCGCGCGTCCAACTCACGCGCCCTAGCCAGACTGAGCGTGTGTAGGCGGACCAATGCGCGATGGCCGTGATCTCTGACCAGGGCACGGTGTCTGCGGCGAACGGCCGATAGTAAATACCCTCCGCCGATATCCGCAGCAACGGCCGTTTGTCGAAGATCATACGGAGCGCTTGAATGCTGGCGATCGTGAGCGCGATCCCCGCCGCAAGACAAACGCCCGCCCAAACGCCGGTGAGCACGACGCTGACGAACAAGAATAGGAGCGCCACAATCACGCCGACGGCAAACGACAGCCACAAGCGATCGCGCCGGACGCCATACTCGCCGCTAGTCAAAGTGATGTCCGCCGTTTGTTGCTCCACAATTCTATGCTCAGAGCGTGAAACGGCCCGACGGCGAGCCTCGTCAGACTCAAGTTCAGCGCGAAGCGGGGCATATCGTGCATCAGATTGCGGTGCTTCGTTTCAAAGGCGATGAAAGCCTGTCCGCTCACGTTGAGTTCGTGAATTGCGTCCACCTCGTGCCAGTCCAGGGACCAGGCTCCCAATCCGAACGTTCGAACGCCTTCTGAGTCAATCCGTGCGAGAGCGTTGGGGCGAAAGAGCCGCCAGGCCGCGAGCGGAACGCCGAGGCCGAAAAATGCCACACCAACATATCCGATGATTGAAACGAAGCCTTCGCCGTCGGCCTTTGCAAGCGGCGCGCTCAGGAAGCAGCCGATTGCTAAACCCGCGCTCCCGACCACCAATCCCATAGCTTGGATTTTATCTGGCCATAGTGTCAGCCCGCCGTCATCGTCCAACTTCACCCGTTCGCGAGGCGCAAATTGCATCAACGCAACCACCGCGCACGCGCCGAAAAACACGATGACGCCGTAGGCCAGCGTACGCTGCGTCGGCTCGCCGCGGACCAGCAAGAACAGCCCTGCCGCTACGAATAGCGCGCTGATGCAGCCAAGAAGGATCGATCTTACTGGGTTCATTTTCGCGCCTCAGTGCAAGCCATCGACCGCGCCCCAGTCGCCACCTAACGCCGCAGGCGTGTTTCTGTCCCGGCGATTTCGCCAAAGGCGTCGTACGTGCGCAGCGTCTCCGCGAAGCCGTCGCCATCGAGATCGTGCTCGGACCGGCTGAGCCGCAGGCCTTCATAAAAGTTCGTTGCGACCACGCGCTCCGCGTCATCGTCGATGACTTCTTCGCGATCGAGAATGCTGCGGACGTAGTACAAAGTGCGATCCACCTTCCCGTCGCGATCCAGATCGATGGTCGTTACAGCGACATTGCCGTCGCGAAAACGCGTTTTGGTTTCGAAGAAGCCGTCGAAGTCATCGTCGGTCTCCTCGTGCGTGGTTGTGCCGTTCGCGTTGTATTGAACCACGTCGTCGATTCTGCCGTCGAAGTTGCGATCGATCTCAGTTCTGTAAGCGAAATTGGCGCCGACGCGGGCGTAATTGGTGACGTCGTCGACGCCATCGCCATTGTCATCGGAACCCCATTGCTGCGCGTCGATTGGGATCATGTTCTGCTTTGCAGCCTCGCGCAGAACCCAGCCGCCGCCGACGCCCATAGCGAACACGATCAATCCCATCCAAATCGGCACGCGACGCTTTTCGCCGGTGCTGTCAGTGGAGGCTACGCTGGCGCGCTCCCAGGCGCTGATCAACGCGCGTGCGCGGTCGTAATCCTCATCGGCCACCATGAGCTGCAGCAAGCCAGCGGCCGGCAGTTCACCGACACCGCCCTGTAGCGCCTCGCCGTGAATGTGCGCTTCGATCCCGTTTTGATCGAGCATGTGCGCCAGCATGTGCGCTTCGGCGGAATTCGCCGGGGCGTAGGCCTGCCTCATGTTTAACTCCCCCACGGCGGGGTAACAGAGCACATTCCGCTGCGCTACCGGGCCGCGCCGCCCATTGACGCTGCCCGGAAAACCACTTCATTGTGCGCCGCAGCAAAATACAGGGTCGTGCTATGTCTCAAGCCAATCTGAAGCCCGTAAAGGACATTTACGACATCGGCGAAATCCCGCCGGCCTATCATGTGCCCGCGAACATGTGGGCGTGGGCGATCCGCAAGGAGCGCCACGGCCGTCCACTCACAGCGATGCAACTTGAGCAAGTGCCGACGCCCACCGTTGGCGAAGATGAAGTGCTCGTTCTCGTGATGGCCGCGGGCGTGAACTATAATGGCGTGTGGGCAGCTCTCGGCGAACCGATGAGCGTGCTCGATGTGCACAAGCAGCCGTATCACGTCGCTGGCTCTGACGCCTCGGGCATCGTGTGGGCTGTCGGTACAAAGGTGAAGCGCTGGAAGCCGGGCGACGAAGTCGTCATCCACTGCAACCAAGACGACGGCGACGACGAAGAGTGTAACGGCGGCGACCCAATGTTCTCGCCGACGCAGAAGATCTGGGGCTACGAGACGACGGACGGTTCGTTCGCGCAGTTCTGCAAAGTGCAAGCGCGCCAACTGATGCCGCGTCCGATGCACCTCACGTGGGAAGAGGCAGCCTGTTACACGCTGACGCTCGCCACTGCGTATCGCATGCTGTTCGGCTGGCGTCCGAACGTGCTGCGTCCGGGCCAGAACGTGCTGGTGTGGGGCGCTTCGGGCGGCCTTGGTGTTTTCGCGGTTCAGCTCTGCGCTGTCTCGGGCGCGCACGCGATTGGCGTCGTCTCGGACGACGAGAAGAAAGACTACGTCTTGTCGATGGGCGCGAAGGCCGTGCTCAATCGCAAGGAATTCGATTGTTGGGGCCAGCTGCCGAAAGTGAACGGCGAAGGCTTTCCTGAGTACATGAAAGAAGTCGGCAAGTTCGGCAAAGCCGTGCGCGCCATCACCGGTGGCAAAGATCCGGACATCGTGTTTGAGCACCCCGGTGAATCGACGTTCCCGGTCTCGGTGCGCATCGTGAAGCGCGGCGGCATGGTCGTGATTTGCGCCGGCACGACCGGTTACAATCTCACCATGGACGCGCGTTACCTCTGGATGCACCAAAAGCGCGTGCAGGGCTCACACTTTGCGCACCTCTATCACGCGAGCCAAGCCAACCAGCTCGTCATCGACCGCCGCATCGATCCGGCGATGTCGGAAGTGCTGCCGTGGGACAAAATTCCCGACGCGCACGAGAAGATGCTCGATAACAAACACGCGCCCGGCAACATGGCTGTGCTCGTCAACGCCCAACGCAGCGGCCTGCGCACATTCGACGACGTGCTGGAGTTGAGCAACACGCGGGGCTAAGCTGCGGGCCTAGACTTGTACGATGCAATTTGGGACCCATCATGCATCGCTTGAAGCGCAGGAAGTATGTACGCAAAATCCAAGTAGTGAATTCTGGCATCTAAGTTGTCGAGCCGACCTCGCGTAATTATTCCAGAGAGGCCTTTCTTGGTCTCATTGTAAGCGGCGCCGCCGCTCAATCCTGTTAGCGCTTTGATGTTGGTTGCACGGCGAAGCGTCGTCGCGGCAGTTCTCAGAGTCCCGTCGTTCGATCGAGGACCAATGTCGCGAAACGACAGTGCGCAGTAGCGTGGCGCGATCCCATCTCCTTCGATGTAGGTCTCGTGATAGAGGGTGCCGTGGGCGACTATCATGTCGTCAACTTCCGCTGGGGTGATCGTTCCCTCATCAAGGATGAACAAGCTATCCTGGTACCGGCCAACCAGTCTTTCGGGGCCGAGTTTGATTAGGGCTAAGTCAGCGATGTCGGTGTGTTCGGCGTGCCCCCAGCATTCCTGTACACTGTGAACAGCTTGCACAGTCGATGCCCGCTCTCCTTCTTGAGTATGCGGGACTATGAGCTTTTCCCAATCGTATCCCTGCGCCGCAGCCACATGGCGGCAAGTGAGCGCGTAAGGGTGACCTCGATAGTTGAAAAGACAAATCGTCCCTCCTGGGGTCCAGTAGGGATGATCCGGTATGCCGGTCTTAAAGAGCGCCAGGCGGATGCACTGCGCAATATCCAGCCCAACGATCATGCCGCTTGAGAGCGTGTACCATTGCCGCATTTGTTGGGCAGTGTGGGCGGATTCGCGTGAAAGCCTACGTATTGAGACCGCACGGAAAGGCGTTGGAGTGTCGCGTCAGCGCCTCACAGGCGATCTTCGCTCGGTGACGCGGCTGTCCGCAATTGACCTGCAGACCGGGCAGCGCTCCAATTCGGCAGGCGCCTGAGAAGCGCCGTGAGGGGAAACCGGATGGTGCGGCTTATACTTGGCGGACTGGCGTTGGTGCTCGTCGCGCTGGCGGGGTTTGTGGGCTACCGGACGATGTCGTTCACGGCGCCGCCGCCGCCGGCGGACGTGCAGGTTCCGGATACCTCGCGTTACTCGATCGATGTGGCGTCAGCTGCGGCGCACTTGAGCCAAGCGGTTCGCTTCCGCACCGTCTCGCTCGTGTCTCCTGACGAAGATCGCAAGCCCTTCACCGATCTCCAAGCCTGGATGATTGCGACGTATCCCGCGTTCAACGCCGTCGCACACCGCGAGACCGTGAACGATCTCACCGTGATCTATACCTGGGAAGGCAGCGATCCCGCGCAGCCTCCGTTGCTGCTGCTCGCACACCAGGACGTCGTGCCGGTGCCGGACGATACGCGCGCTGCGTGGACTGTCGATCCGTTCGCCGGCGAGTTGCGCGATGACGCCGTCTGGGGGCGCGGCGCTGTAGATGACAAGGGTTCGCTGGTTCTGTTGCTGGAAGCGGCTGAGCATCTGGCGCGCGAAGGCAAGAAGCCGGTGCGCACGATCATCTTCGCGTTCGGTCATGACGAAGAAATCGGCGGCGACGACGGCGCGGTTCAAGTAGCGGCGCTGCTGCAGCAACGCGGCGTGCGCGCCTGGTTCGCCCTCGACGAAGGTATGGCCGCGATCACCAACCATCCGCTGACAGGCGGTCCTGCGTCGATGATCGGCATTTCCGAACGCGGCTTCGCCACGCTCCGTGTTCACGCTGTAGGCGAACCGGGGCATTCCTCGATGCCGCCGCCGGAAACAGCTGTCTCGCTCGTCTCCGAAGCCGTCGTGCGTATCCACGACATGCCGATCGAGCAGCGTCTCGAAGGCGGCCCTGCCATCGACATGATGCGTGCGCTCGCGCCAGAGATTTCATTCACCAACCGCATGGCAGTTTCGAACGAATGGCTGTTCGGCCCGCTGCTGCGTCAGCGCATGGCGCAAGATCGCACGGCGCGTGCGTTGATGGGCACCACCGTCGCGCCGACCATGATCAATGGCGGCGTCCGTGCGAACGTGCTCCCGGCCGAGGCCACGGCGATGATCAACTATCGCCTTCACCCGCGAGACACCGCTGCGTCGATCCTAGAACGCGCCCGCGCCGAGGTGGCGGACATGCAAGGCGTCGATCTGGAATGGGCCGAAGAGCCGCGTGATGCCACCACCACCTCAAGCACCACCAGCACCAGCTACGCGCTGCTGGCTGCACTTTCGCGCAATGTGATGCCAAACGTGCCGGTTGCGCCCGGCCTAGTGCTCGCGGGCACGGACTCGCGCCACTATTCAGAGGTGGCCGAGAACGTGTATCGCTTCCAGCCGATGATGTTTACGACGGACGATCTCGCAGGCATTCACGGCACGAACGAGCATCTCAGTTTCGAAAACATCGAACGCACGGTCCGGTTCTATATCGGGCTCATGGAAGCAGGAGCGATGCAATGATCCGGTCAGCCTTGTTTGCCGCCGCACTGGCGCTGGCCGCGTGCACGCCTGGACAGGAAGCGAAAGAGGAGACAGCGCCGGTGGCCAATAATTCAGTCGCCGCACCGACGCCAGGTGATGTCGCTGTGCACATCACGCAGGAGCAGAACGGGCAGACTGTGAACGTCGGTGTCAACCAACGCTTCGCCATCGAACTCGTCGGCGTGCCGACTGCTGGTTACGTGTGGGCGCCTGCAACGGTGCCTGCGTTCGTCACCCGCTCGGGCGAAGCGTCGGGCAACACCAGCCAAGCGCAAAGCCAGCCGGGCTTCACCGGCGGCAACCATTGGGAAGTGACGATCTTCACTGCGACTGCCGCAGGCAGCGGCGAGATCGTCATGGAGCAGCGTCGCCCGTGGGAAGCCAATGAACCGGCGAACCAAACCTTCCGCGTCACGATCCACGTCCAATGAGTGTTGAGGGCGGCTGCCGTTGTGGCGCGGTGCGCTACACGCTGGCGCTCGATCAATTGCCGCGCACCTACGCGTGTCATTGCCGCGATTGCCAAACCTCCAGCGGCAGCGCGTTTTCGCAGCAAGCGGCGGTGCCCGAAGCGGTGCTGACGATTGCCGGGCCGTTGGTGATCTATGAGCACGTCACGGAAGACCGCGTTTCGCGCCAGCGCTTCTGCAGCGTCTGTCACTGCCGCCTCTACAACACCAACACCGCGCGCGCCGGCGTGGCCGTGATCCGCGCGGGCACATTGGACGACAGCGATAAACTCAACGCTGTCGCTCACATCTGGACGAGCCGTAAGCAGGCTTGGGTCGCGCTTCCCGACGGCGCGCCGCAATGGCCTGAAGGCTCGCCAGTCGCCGAGTTCTTCGCCGCCCTGACTGGCAAGGGCTGACCGGCGTGGTCTTCTTCATCCAGACTGCGCTTTTCATGATGGCCGTGGCGGGCATCGTCGTTGGGACGCTTGGGCTCATTTTTTTCGCCGGCGGCGCGATGAATAAGGCGCGGCCCGCCGACATGCGCCGCCGCCGGGCCTTTCTCGCTGCGCTTTGCGGGTGCGGGATTGTCGCATCGGCGGCGCTAGGCTTTGTAGGCATCCCCACGATCCTGTATCTCGCACAGCAATGAGCGATTTGCTTCGGGACCTCTGGTACTTCGCCGCGACGTCGGCCGAGTTGAAGCGTGGACAGATGTTCCGGCGCGAGATCTTGGGCGAGCCGGTGCTGCTGGGCCGTGATGAAGAGGGCAAGGCCTTCGCGATGCGGGACATCTGCCCGCACCGCGCAGTGCCGCTCTCAGCTGGCCGCATTGTCTCGAACAACGGCGTGCAGACGGTCGAGTGTCCGTACCATGGTTGGCGCTATGGCACGCAGGATGGCGTCTGCAAGCTGATCCCGACTTTGCTTGCCGATCAGCCGTATGAGACCAACCGCATTCGGGTGCGCCATTTCCCGACATATGAAGCGAACGGCATCATCTTTGCGTTCGTCTCAGCTGATCCGCGCTTCGATGGCGAGCCGCCGCCACCGCCGCACTTCGATCTCGGCGATTTCCGCGAGCCCAAATTCGTCATCCATCGCATCTTTGCTGCCACCATGGACAACGCCGTCGTTGGCCTCATGGACCCCGCGCACGTGCCGTACGTGCATAACCAATGGTGGTGGCGCCCGCCGAGCACCGGCAAAAAGCTGAAGCAAAAGCTGTTCGTCCCACGCGAACGCGGCTGGGCGATTGAGCGTCACGCGCCGAGCGGCAATTCGCTGGCTTATCGCATGCTGTTCGGCGGCAACGTGACGACCGAAATCTCGTTCATGCTGCCTGGCTTCCGTTGGGAAGTGGTCGAGAACGAAAAATCGCGCCTCTTCACGCTGACGTGCCTTACCCCGGAAAACGAACACTCCACCCGCATCACACAAGTGACGTACTGGAAAAACGCGCCGCTGCTTGATGTGATGAAGCCCATCCTTGTGCCCGCGGGCCGCGAATTTCTCGATCAGGACGGCCGCATGGTCGATTTGCAAAACGAGGGTCTGCGCTACAGCCCGTCCATGCTCTGGATCGACGACATCGATGTGCAAGCGAAGTGGTACCTAAAGCTCAAACGCGAATGGACGAAGAGCCGCGAAGAAAAGCGCGACTTCATCAATCCGATCGAGCCGACAACGCTGCGCTGGCTGAGCTAGGGCGCGGCAGGCGGTAACTCTTCGACGATGTGAAAAGGCGCGGGTAGAGCGGTGCTCAGAATGATCGACAGATCGTTGACAGTTTCCGCGTCGAAATTGCCGCTGATCTGACCGCTTCCACCGCAGATCGGTTCGTTGATTGTTGGCGCGGTGAGAACCCGATTGTCGAGCAGGATGGCAAATCGCTTGCCCGTATGCTCGCGCGTAATCCGGCAAAAGAGTCGCGTGCCTTCGGCATCTAGCGCGAAGCTTAGAACCCATTGTCCAGTTTGCGCGTCGGTTGACGGCGTGGCGCTGGCAAGGTGCTCGCCGGTAAGCTGCGGCTGGCGTTCCACGGCTTCCGCGTTGGGCCCTTCCATAAACGGTGGTGCGAGTATGGTGTTGCGCGGCAAAACTCCGCTCCCAATTTCGTCGGCTGAAAGTTCGCGGACCATGTGAAACGTTAGCTGGCCCTGCTGCTGGAGCCTGGCCCGCACCTGCGCGGGCACACTTTGTTGTCTGGTCCGGATGATTAGTTGTCCCGGCGCGTACGCTTCAACAACGCCTAAGTTTGCAAGTCTGCGCTGGATGACCGGTATCGAGTCTTGCACCAATTGCTCGGCGGCGCCCGCGACGTACCCTTCGTTTGGCCTCGCCTCGATCAAACCGTCTGGCAATTCCGTAAGCGTCATATGACCTGTGATCGGTGCGAGCGCCTGCGTTGCTCGCGGCATGTCGGTCGGATCAACCAGCCGGATGCGGACCGTCCCGTCGCTGACGCCGCGCCCGTTATACCGAATGGATGCGGCCCGTAGAGCGCCGGCCATCTGTTCCGACATCTGTTCGAGTTGCCGATCCACAGCCGCTGCGGCGTCAACTTCAATGACGAGTGAGGCGCCTTGCGGTTCTAGATTTGGATGTGCGCCCGGAATGCGGTCGCATGACCCAACAAGCGCCAGCCCCAAGCCTACGCACAGCGTTTGAACAAACCGCATATTCGCCCCCGGACGACACCGAGCGCAAACGTTAGCGCGGAACCAGCACCACCGGAATAGTCACTTCGCGTGGGTGCGCGTTGTCGGCGGGCATGTCTTCCTGCAGCACAAGGGTAGCCGGTGTTTCCTGCGTGACGGCAAATGTGAATTCGGCGCGATAGCGCACCGGCGCCTCTGTCATCCAATCGCTCTGCGCGCGTGCCGGCGCTTCGGCAATGGTCGCGCCATCTGCGCCAACGAGCTTCGCCGCGAACTGCGCCTCGAAATACCAATCACCTGGTGCTGCGCCTTCAACAGCGAACGGGCTCGTCACGCGTGCGCCTGCTTGCAGTGAGTCAATGACAACACCGGGCGTTGCCGCTTCGTCAGTCGTCGCGGGTGGGGGCGTCTCGGCTGGTGGCGCGGGCGGCGAGCAGGCCGCTAGAGCCAGA
>JBEBHI010000319.1:0-1805 GCA_040080935.1 Terricaulis sp. | reverse complement strand
TGTCGTTACTGGCGCGGGGTGAGACCGTGGGGAAGCGCCGGTTAAGAGCGCTGTCAGAGCTTCGTGATGTCGGCGCCGAGCGACTGCATGAACGCTGAAAAGCCCGGGAACGATGTTGCGATCATGTCCGCATCGTCGACCGTCACGGGCTCCTTAGAACCCAAGCCCAAAACCAGGAACGACATCGCGATCCGGTGATCCCCCAGTGTGCGGATCTCCGCGCCGCCGCGCACGCTCTTCGGACCGCGCCCGTTCACGACCAGCCCGTCCGCTAATTCCTCGGCTTCCACGCCGCAGGCGCGCAAGCCATCGACCATCAAAGTAATTCGATCACTTTCCTTCACCCGCAGCTCTGCCGCGCCGGTAATGCGCGTCTCGCCATCTGCAAAAGCCGCGACCGCCGCCAGGATCGGAAATTCATCGATCATCGCCGGCGCCCGTCGAGGCGGCGGTGTCGCGCCATGTAGCTTCGAGGCTTTCACCACCAGATTGGCGATCGGCTCCCCGATCGGATCATGGCGTTCTTCGTAAGTGATGTTCGCGCCCATCTCGAGCAGCGTCTCGAAGAACCCTAGCCGCAGCGGGTTCACCAGCACGTCCTCAACCCGAACTTCCGATTTCGCCACGATTAACGCGGCCGCTACCGGGAACGCCGCTGAGGAGGGATCGCCAGGCACATAAATCGGCACGCCCGTCAGCTTGCTCGGCCGCACCCGCGGATGCTGTGCGCCGTCGATCTCGACATAGTCGAAGTCCGCGCCGAACACCTTGAGCATGCGCTCGGTATGATCGCGCGAGCGCTCCGGCTCGATCAGCACGGTTTCGCCCTCGGCGTTCAGTCCCGCCAGCAGTACCGCCGACTTCACCTGCGCCGAGGAAATCGGCGAGCGGTAGGTAATGCCCTTGAGCGCCCCGCCGTGCACGATCAGCGGCAGGCAGTTCTGCTTGCCGTCAAACCGCGCGCCCATCTGCGAAAGCGGTGCGATCACGCGGTTCATGGGCCGCTTGCGCAGTGACTGGTCGCCATCGAACCGTGCGCTCAATTTGTAGCTCGCCGCCGCGCCGATCAGCAGCCGCGCCCCCGTCCCAGAGTTCCCGCAATCGACCGTCTCAGTCGGCTGGCTAAACCCGCCCACGCCGTTGACGACCCAAATCCCATCGTCCCGCCGCTCAACCTTCGCCCCAAACAGCCGCGCCGCTTCAGCCGTGTGGCGCACATCGTCGCCCTCAAGCAGGCTCTCGATTCGGGTTTCACCTGCCGCAAGGGCGCCCATGATGAGCGCGCGGTGGGAGATGGACTTATCCCCTGGCGGTCGGGCACGACCCTGCAATGGTCCGGCAAATCGCGCCTTCAGACGCATGGCGGCACTCTCGTCCGAAAGCTCAAAAACCTGGGCGGGACAAAGCTTTTGACAGGCGCGCCAGACGGTGGCAAGCGAGCGCCCCGCAAGGGGTGGCCGCACCCTACGCGATGATAAGGAGAGCCTTTTGGCCAAGACCGATTTGGGCGCTAAGCAGAGCTGCCCGAGCTGCGGGGCGAAGTTCTACGACCTGAACCGCCGCCCAGCGGTCTGCCCCAAGTGCACCACGAGCTTCGATCCTGCCGAGGAGGGTGTCCGCGCTAAGCGCGGCCGCGCCCGCGCAAATGCGAACGAGACCTCCTACGACGACGATGAGGATACGCCGAAGAAGAAGACCCGCGCTGGGGGCGATGACGACGAGGACGAAGAAGAAGAGTCTGAGGAAGCCGCCGCGCTCGATGCCGAGGAAGGCGAGGCCGATCCTGTCGTCACCGACGACGATGA
>JBEBHI010000172.1:0-7011 GCA_040080935.1 Terricaulis sp. | reverse complement strand
GCGCCGGCGATTGGGAGCGGCGCGCGTCTTCTTCCGATGTACGCGCATGGCGTGCGGGTCGACGAAGCCGCCCTGCGCGCGGACGCATCCTATGCCGGCAAGCACATCGACATCGCTTTGATGGGCATGGGCGCTGATGGGCACACTGCATCCTGGTTTCCGCAATCGCCGCAGATCGAGGATGCTTTGGACATAGACAATCCGCGCATCGTGATCGCGGTCGAAGCACACAATGCTGCCGGCGCGGCGGCGCGCCTAACGCTCACGCGCTCAGCACTTTCGCGTGCGAGTGCAATTACCATGCTGATCACCGGCGATGAAAAGCGAAGCCTGCTTGGGAAAGCCGATCGCGCCGCGCTGCCGGTTGACCGTCTGTTCGATTTGCGTGCGCCCGCCGAGGCCTTCTGGTCAGCCTGATCCGGCCAATTACCGCTTGTGACGAATGAATAAATCCGCTATCGTTCACTCTTAGGGTGGGCCGTGCAGAAAGCTGCCATTTTTCAGATCGTTACGGCCGCTGCCGCCCTGCTCCTCGCTGCCTGTTCCGGTGGCGAGGCCGAAGAGACCGCGGCCGTCACTGAAGGTCCGCTCGTTGAAGTGGTGGAAGTTGCGCCTGCTTCCGCGGCGGGCACGATCCGCGCCAGCGGCATGATTGGCTATCGCCGCGAACCTGTTCTCGCATTCACTGCCGCCGGCGTTGTCGGCGCGATTGATGTCGACTCTGGCGATGTTGTGCGCCGTGGCCAACGCCTCGCTACGCTGCGCAGAACCGGCGCCGGCGCCAACGTCGATGAAGCCGCGCTAGCGCGCGCCAACGCCGAACGTGATCTCGCGCGCGCGCAAGAATTGTTCGAGCGCGGCTTTGTCTCTGAAGCGCGATTGGAGAGCGCGCGTCTTGCCGTCGAGCGCGCGCGCGACTCTTCTGTGCTCACCGCGCCTGCTGACGGTGTGATCCTGCGCCGTGCGGCCGAGACAGCACAAACGCTCACCGCTGGCGCGCCGGTCTTCGTGTTCGGCGAAACCGGGTCGGGCATCGTCGTTCGCGCGCCCGTTGCATCAAACGACGCCGCGCGCATTCGTGTCGGCGATATCGCACAAATCCGTGTGGATGGCGCGCAGCGGCCAGGCCGTGTCACCCGCGTCGGCGCTAAGGGCGACGTCGGAACGGGCGCGTTTGAAGTCGAAGTCGAGATCACCGCGCCCGAGGGACTTCGCAGCGGCATGGTCGCCGAAGTCGAGGTCGCGGCGACGCCAGGCGAAAACCCGCAAACCTCGATCATCGTGCCGACACTCGCCCTGCTCGACGCGCGCGCCGATCAAGGCATTGTCTATGTGCTCGACGAGAACGCCGTCGCGCGCCGCCGCGCAGTGCGTACGGCGGGCGTGACGCAAGCTGGCGTTATCGTGGTCGAAGGGCTCAATCCGGGCGACCGGATCGTGGCTGCCGGCGCAGCTTACGTACGCGACGGCGAAACCGTGCGCATCGCCGCCGGCACGTAAATGGAAGCCATCACGCGCTTCTTCGTCGATCGCTGGCAGTTCAGCGCGGTCCTGTTCTTTCTGCTCGCCGCACTTGGCGTTGGCGCGATCTTCTCGATCCCGAAATCCGAAGATCCAATCGTCGAATTTCCCGGCGTCGCCGTTGCGGTGATCTTGCCAGGCGCGGACGCCGAGCAGATGGAGCGCCTAGTCGCGATTCCGGTGGAAGATCAGATCAACGGAATTGAGGACATTCGCGAGATACGTTCGGCGAGCCGTGCAGGTCTTGCTGTCATCAACGTCGAATTCGAGTGGGGCGCCGACGCCGAAGAAAAGTTCGGCGAGGTCGTGCGCGAGGTCAACGTCGTTCGCTCTCGGCTCCCAGACGGCGTCGTCGACATTCGCATGCGCCGATATAATCCGGCTCAAACAGCGATCGTGCAAATGGCGCTGACAAGTGACGACGCTTCATTCCGCCAACTTGAAGCCTACGCCAAAGGATTGCGCGACGCTGTCGAGCGAGCGCCGGGCGTACAGAACGCCGACGTATGGGGCGCGCCGCCCTCGGAAGTTCGCGTCGCAGCTAACCTCGATCAGCTCGCGGCCTATCGCCTGCCGTTATCGGCGGTGGCCGAAGCTTTGCAGCGCGAAGGGGTCGATACACCGGTGGGCGCAGTGGAATCCGGCGGTCGCCGTTTCAACGTGCAATCTTCCGGGTCGTTTGACTCACTGGACGAGATCAGCCGCGTCGCCCTGCGCGCGCAGAATGGATCGCTGCTGACTGTCGGCGACGTCGCGGATGTGTCGTGGGAAAACGATGAGCGCTCGCACATCACTCGCTTCAATGGCCAACGCGCTGTGTTCGTTAGCGCGCAAACGCGGCTAGGCGAGTCCATTTTCGACGTTATCGAAGGCATTCGCCCGCGCGTCGATACGTTCGAGCAAACGTTGCCTGCGAACATTCAGCTCCATCGCGGGTTCGACCAATCCGAGACGGTTAGACATCGTCTTGGCAATCTCGCGCGCGACTTCGCCATTGCTCTTGCGCTGGTGCTGTTGACACTGCTGCCACTCGGCTTCCGCGCCTCGATCGTCGTGATGGTGTCGATTCCGCTGTCCCTGGCCATCGGCGTGGTAGCGATCCAGGAGCTTGGTTATTCGCTGAACCAGCTTTCCATCGCCGGCTTCGTGCTAGCGCTCGGCCTGCTGGTGGACGATTCCATCGTCGTTACGGAGAACATTGCGCGTCACCTACGCCAGGGACTGAGTCCGCGCGAAGCCGCCATCGCTGGCGTCAGCGAAATCAACATCGCCGTAATCGGCTGCACGGCGACGCTGCTGCTCGCGTTTGTGCCGCTAATGGCATTGCCTGAAGGCGCGGGCGCCTTCGTGCGCTCGCTCCCCGTCGCGGTGGTGACGACAATCATCGCTTCGCTGTTCGTCGCGCTGACGATCATTCCGTTCCTCGCCAGCCGCCTGCTGCCGCGTAGCGATTCCGGGCACTCCAACCTGCTGCTCGACGGCGTCATGGCAGCGATTCACAACATCTACCGTCCAGCGCTGCATGTCGCTCTCGCGCACCCGCGCAAGACCGTGATCATCGGGCTCGTTGCGTTCTTTCTTTCGCTCGGGCTGGTGCCGAAGCTTGGCTTCAGTCTGTTTCCAGAGAACGACAGCCCCTACTTCCTCGTCGATATCGAAACGCCACAAGGCAGCGCCGTCAGCGAGACGGATCAAGCTGTGGCCTACGCCGAACGCGTCTTAGCCGAGCGTCCCGAGATCGAATGGCAGTTCGCCAACAGCGGGCGCGGCAATCCGCAGATCTATTACAATGAAATCCCGCCGGAGCAGCTTTCGAACCAGGGCCAGATCTACGCGCGCTTCCACGAATGGAAACACGACGAAGGCATGCGCGCCATCGAAGAACTGCGCGCCCGCTTCAACGAATATCCGCGTGCGCACATCAACCTGCGCCGCTTTGCCAATGGACCGCCAATCGAAGCACCGATAGCGATCCGCATTCGCGGGCCTGATCTCGCAGCGCTTGGCGAACTCGCAGGCGAAGTCGAGCACATCATCCGCGAAACGCCGGGCGCGCGCGATGTCTCGAACCCGATGGCTGAGCGGCTGATCGATCTCGATCTTAACATCGACGATGCGGCGGCGGCTCTGCGCGGCGTGCCTGCGGGCGCTATCGATCAGACACTGCGGATCGCCATCGCGGGACTACCGGTTGCGCAGTTCCGCGATCCGGCAGGCGATGCATTTCCTGTCGTGCTACGAGCGCCACGCGAGGATGCTATGCCCGTGTCGGCGCTTGAGCGGCTTTACATTTGGAATGGCCAAGGTGGCGCGACGCCGCTCTCAGAGCTGGCGCGTCCAACGATGGAAAGCAGCCCGGCCTCGATCGATCGCGTACAGCGCGAGCGCACGGCAACTGTCACCGCCTACACGCAGCCGGGCTATTTGATCAGCGGCGTCACCGCTGACGTCGCGCAACGGCTGGAAGCGTTGCGCCTTCCTGCTGGCTATTCGGTTTCCTTCGGCGGCGAAGCAGAAGCGCAGGCGCGCAGCTTCGGCGGCCTCGGTCCCGCCATTCTCATCGCCATCTTCGGCGTGCTTGCGGTGCTGCTGCTTGAGTTCGGCACGTTCGCGGTAACCGGCGTGGTCGCGTTCGTCATTCCGTTCGGGATCATGGGCGGCTTGATCGCGCTCTTCATCGGCGGCGAGTCGCTCTCGTTCACTGCGATCATCGGTTTCGTCGCGCTGATTGGCATCGAGATCAAAAACTCGATCCTGCTCGTCGAGTTCGCCAACCAGGCCCGCGCGCGCGGCGTGCCATTGCGCGAAGCGATCGAAACCGCAGGCGAAGTGCGCTTCCTGCCCGTGCTGCTGACGAGCGCCACCGCGATTGGCGGCATGACGCCGCTCCTGCTGGAGGACTCACCCCTCTTCTCACCAATCGCCATGGTGCTCATCGGCGGCCTGATCAGCTCGACCCTGATCGCGCGCATCGTGACGCCTGCGATGTACCTGCTGCTCGCCCCGAAAGATCAGCCCGCAGACGCCTAGCGCGCGCTTGGATGGGGAATTGGTTTGTCTAGTGACGCCAGTCACCCCGCAGGCGTAGCGGTATCCAGCGTCTCACTAGCGCGCAAAACCCAGCAAAATCAGCCCCGATGCGCCTGTTTCGCGCGTAGCGCGGCCGCCGCGGACATTACGCTTCCGTAGAACTTTTCATTGACGGAACCGCAATGTTGGCCGCAACTCGCAGGCGCGCGGTCAATGTTATTACTAGGAGGGACGACAGTGGCCATAGCCTTGTCGAATAACGCCAAATTGGGCATCGCAGCGACCAGTATGGTCGCGCTGCTGGCGGTTGGCGCCGTCACCATTGGCTCGATCTCACCGCCGAACGGCGAGACCGCAGGCACCATCGCACCGGTTGAGCGCTATCGCTCCGCTCAGGTCACTGACGCGGACGTGACACTGGGTGACGACGCCGTGCCGCTGCTGATGCAGACGGATGCCTTCCACCTGATGGTCAACGATCCGTCGTTCCAGGCATTGGCGCGCGATCCTGGCTTCGCCGCTCTCGCACAGAACCCGCAAGCGCTCGCCGCCATGGCGCAAGACCCGCAGGCGTTCGCCGCTCTCGCACGCGACCCTCAAGCTTTCGCCGCTCTCGCACGCGCAGCTCAGGCCGGCGCAGCGCAATCGACGGCAGCGCAAGCACGCAACGCTGACGCCTTCACGGCGATGGCGCAAAACGCTCAGGCGTTCCAAGCCATGGCGCGTCAACCGCAAGCCTTCGCGGCGATGGCGCAGCACCCGCAGGCGTTTGAAGCGCTAGCACGCCACCCGCAGGCTTTCGCCGCGATGGCGCGCAACCCGCAAGCTTTTGCGTCGTACGCTCGCAACGCTCAGGCATTCCAAGCCGACGCACGCCAGGCTGGCGCTCGCCTCAATCAGGCGCGTGACGCTGCTGCGTTCGAAGCGCTTGCGAACGACGCTCAGGCAATGAGCGCGCTGGCCGCTGACGCACAGGCGTTCCAGGCCCTCGCATCGAATGCACAAGCCTTCCAAGCTTTGGCCCGTGACGCGCAGGCGTTCGATGCTCTAGCGCGCAATGCGCAAGCCTTCCAAGCAATGGCCCGCAATGCAGAAGCGTTCCAGGCTCTGGGTCGCGACGCGCAAGGCCTTGCCGCCATGGCGCGCAATGCTCAGGCGTTCCAAGCTTCGGCGCTGAGCGCTCGTGCGTTTGACGCGCAGGCCACCACCGCCCTCGCCGCCAACGCGCAAGCGTTCTCAGTGATGGCGCGCGAACCGCAAGCGTTCGCCGCAATGGCTCAAAATCCGCAAGCGTTCGAAGCGCTTGCTCGCCACCCGCAAGCGTTCGCGGCAATGGCGCGCAACCCGCAGGCGTTTGCCGCCTTCGCGCGCAACGCCAACTTCGCCGCAGCTGCCCGCAATCCGCAAGCGAACACGGCCATGGCGCGGGACGCACAAGCGTTCCAAGCCCTCGCGCGTGACTCGCAAGCGATGAGCGCCCTCGCAAGCAACGCCCAAGCCTTCGAGGCCCTGGCTCGCAACGCACAAGCGTTCCAAGCCCTGGCGCGCGATGCCCAGGCGTTCGACGCTATGGCGCGCAATGCTCAGGCGTTCCAAGCGATGGCCCGCAACGCGCAGGCCTTCCAAGCGCTCTCACGCGATGCGCAAGGTCTCGCTGCGATGGCGCGCAATGCCCAAGCGTTCCAGGCCCAGGCAGGCGCAGCTCAAGGACTGAACGCTGCCGCGATGCAAGCGATGGCGCAAAACCCACAAGCCTTCGCCGCCATGGCGCAAAACCCGCAGGCGTTTGAAGCGCTGTCGCGGAATGCGCAGGCGCTGCAAGCGCTGGCCCGCAACGCTCAAGCCTTTACGGCTCTGGCGCGGCAGCCGGCCTTCGCCGCCCTGGCGCGTGAACCAGCCTTCGCGGCGATGGCGCAAGACGCCAACTTCGCTGCCGCCCTTCGGGCGAACTAACGCAAAGCAACACGCCGCGTCGAGCGAGACGCGGCGTGTCTGCCTTTGAAGCGTGCTAGGCGAGGATATGGGGATCCGCACGCTCTTCTGCGCAACGGCGCTGACGCTGGCATCGATCGCTTCCGCGCACGCGCAAACCGACACCACCGCTCAAGACGCCCCTGCTACACAAGCGCCTGAAGCGCCCGCGCCGGATGTCGCCGCGCCGCCGATCTCCGATGAAGCACCCCCGCCTGAGCCACCGCCGCCGAGCCGCGCGCCGGAAGATATTCCGCTGATCGACTTATCGGTCCTCGAAACCGATCATCTGCGCCTGCTCTATTTTGATCCGACGGAAACCTACCTCACGCCCTACGTCGCCCGCAGCTTCGAGAACGCGTTCAATTTCGAGCAACGCATCTTCGGCTGGCAGCCGTGGGATCAGGTCACGCTGCTGCTGAAGGACTTTGGCGACTACGGCAACGCGGCCGCGCGCTCATCACCCAACAACGCGCTGTTGATCGACAT
>JBEBHI010000318.1:0-1817 GCA_040080935.1 Terricaulis sp. | reverse complement strand
ACACCCACAGGCACAGCACGCCTCCAGGGCGCCAGCGGGGCAGTCGATGCGAATATGTATTCTCTAGACGCTGTCGAAATAGCCGGCCTTCGCCGCGACCGTCAGGTCGCTGTTCAGACACCGCCAGACGCCGTCTCCGCCGCGACACATGCAGGCGTGCTGGGAGCAAGGACATTCGCCAACACGCGCCTTGAGTTCGACTTTGTTTCTAACCGACTCAATATTGACACCAGCACCACTCGCGTGCCGCTAGAGAACTCCGTCAATGTCGAATTCCGGCACGGTATGTTCGCACTCGCGCCAGTCAGCATCGCCGGACTAAACGCCACTGCTGTCATCGACACCGGCGCGCGCGTGACTGTGGCGAACAGGCCCTTGCGAGATGCTTTGGGTTTTCGCGAAAATGATCCACGCCTAAGCGACGTCGAGCCCATCGGTGGCGCGACCGGCCACAGGACGCCCACGGTCGCTGCGGAAGTGACGCCTGTCCTAATTGCGGGCCACGACTTCGGTGCGCTCAACCTGAACTTCGCCGAACTCTCGGTGTTCGCCGCCTTGCAACTCACTGAAGCTCCGTCGTTGATCTTGGGCATGGACATTCTTCGCCGCGCCAATGCATTGATATTGGACTACACAAGCTCAACGCTTGCTTTGCGCCGGTAAAGTTAGCGGAGTGCGCAGCCCTCCGCGCCCGGAGGCTAGGCGACGATATCGTCGAGTGAAGACCAACTCTGGTCCACGGCTCGTGTGCCCGCTATTTGTTGAGCGACGGGCGCGCTCCAATCATGCAGTCGATCATATTCCCTTCGCCATTGCGTATCGTCGCCGACTAGGGACATCGCCCCGAACACGTTTGCATGATCACCGCTTAGGTCTGTGCGTCTGCCCAGGTGCGCCAGCGGCTCAAGAATTCTTCTTCGCTCAGACCCAAATGGGCGAGAATCTGTTGGTTACTTGTCGCCGGAAGAAGCGCGATGAGTGTGGTTCGGCCCCATGTCGCATCGATGAAACGCACCATTGAGCCGCAGACTCCATAGCGATAACGTCCGCTCCAAGCGTCAGCGAGTGTCGTCGGCACGGCTCCCGCAGCAATCGCCGAGCGCGCATCGTCGGCATGGCCTGCGGCGAGCTGACCTGACACGACGACGGCCAGTCCCTCCACAAACCAACCAGCGTCATCCATTCCGGTGAAGTCGCGCGTCGAATTGTGCTGGCCGTGGAACGCGTGCGTCAGTTCATGCGTGATGACGCCCTGTACTTCCGCGGCATCACCCGAATGGTCACAGGCATCATGGGACCAGACGGATGGGGACAACAAATAGAGGCTGTCGGCAACGCCGACGCCGACCATCCAACACTGTGACGGCGCAATTCCCCACCCCTCAGGCAATGCCCTGTCAAATGCCGTGCGATCCTGAGCGACAACCACGTTCACCGGAGCCTCGAAGCGTCGACCAAAAAATGCTTCGACCTGTTGGCGGCCAGCGGCGACATCCTGCATGACGCCCGCGTCGCCGCCATTCATGGGGAAGGCATGCGCACAGCCCGACAGCGCCACCGCCAGGGTCAAGCCCATCAATCGCACGTGCTCCTCCTCACCGCTTTGGGTGTAGATGCGCCACAGGGCGCAGATAGATGCGTGGTGACCGAACTGGGATAGCTGCGGCAGGTTTGGAGGGATCCAGCCGCTCAACGTGACGCGAGCGCAAGGCCGGATGTCGCCGATTCCAGACTGTTACAAATCGGACGTGCAGGTGGAATTCTGTGAGATCATAGCTGAGGACCCTGTCCTCCGATATCGCCACAACAACCGGTCA
>JBEBHI010000171.1:0-7023 GCA_040080935.1 Terricaulis sp. | reverse complement strand
CCTCTACGGCCACGTCGACGCCGCCGAGCGCTATTCCACCGGCCGTTGGCTCACGGACGCGCTCGCCGCCATCGCAGACATTCGTGCGCGCAACAAAACGCCGATCATCGTCGGCGGCACCGGCCTCTACTTCAAAGTGCTGACCCAAGGCTTAGCCGAAATGCCGGACGTCGATCCGGAATTGCGCGCTGCATTGATCGAGCGCGCTGAACGCGAAGGCGCACCCGCGCTCCACGCCGATCTTGCGAAGCTCGATCCGCAGACCGCCGCGCGTCTCGAACCCAACGACGCGCCGCGCATCATCCGCGCACTCGAAGTTATCGAGACCACCGGCGAGAGCATCACGTCCTTTCAGGCCAACACAAAGCCAGCGCTCGCGATGAACGAGTGGCGCGGCCTCGCGCTCACGCCAGATCGCGACGCGCTCTACGCGAGCATCAACACGCGCTTCGATAAAATGCTGGAGCAGGGCGCGCTCGATGAAGTCCGCGCCTTCGCCGCACGCGATCTCGATCCGACACTGCCAGCGATCAAAGCCCACGGCGCGCCAGCGCTCGGCGCCTATTTGCGCGGAGAAATGTCACTACAAGCCGCAACCGAGATCGGCCAACGCGACACCCGCCGTTACGCCAAACGCCAATTCACCTGGATCGCCAATCAAATGCCCGATTGGCCCCGCATCGCTGCAACAGGCCTTTCCGAGCGCGAAGCGCTTGCGTTAGATGCGCTGGGGAGAAACTGATGCGCAAACTACTCATTGCTTCGATGTTGGCTCTGGCGCCGTTCTCGGCCGCCATCGCGCAGGAGGTGCGAGGCCCGCAGGTCATCTATGTCGGCCCCGAGCCGGATTTCCGCTTGAGCATCGGCGCCGCGCAGGGCGGCGCTGACGAGCGCGTCACCATTCGCGCGCGCCAGGAACTTGCGACCGATTGCACCTGGGTTGCCGCGCCAGACGTCACTGTGCCAATGGATGAAATCGTCACGCTGCGCGATCCCGCAGCTGTCGGCGGTCCCGAACGCTACGGCGTTCTCTACGCAACGACCTACAGCGCATTGGTCGCTTACCAAGGCGGCTCGCCGTCGCCCGACTATCACGGCTGCGTACGCCAACAGATGACGCAGCGCGCGCAGGGGCAGTAGCGATCATGAATTGGGGCATCAACGAGTGGGTCGCGGTGATCTCGGCCATCGTCGCCGTTGTTTCGTTCGGCCTTAACTGGCTGGTTGTTCGCCGCCAAACCGAGCTGCAATACGAAACGCTGCGCGCCGAGATGGACGCCGAAGTGATCGCTTGGTCACACGAAGCGATCGATCAAGTCTCGCAAGCCGCAGCCGTCGCGCGCGGTCGCGGCGCAACGTACAGCGCAGACGAAACGCGTCGCATGGCGTTCGAAACCTGCCAGCGGCTCTCTTCTATCGCCGATCGAGGGCGCCTCTTCTTTCCGACTGAATCTCCCGAAACACACGGCCGCGACAAAGAGGCGGCGTTCCAGGGCTTCCGGCCGCCGATCCTCGACGCCGTTGTCTTCGCATCCACCCGGATCGGCCGCCTCGACGCCAGTGCGACGGAACCTGACACGGACGCTGCCGAATTTCTGGCCAAATGCCGCCGTCTGCTGGTCTCGGAGGCGCAGAATGCTATCGACCCGCGCCGCCGCGGTCAGATGTTGCGGCGTCTGGCTGTCGGCCGCTTGGACGACAAAACGTCGGCGTATGCATTGTCGGCGGAGCTAGGAGAGGCGCTGGAGAGTTTATATCCGGGCTACCTTCTGCAGCGCCGCGACGCTGCGTGGATTGCCAATCGTGAAGCTATCGCGCGTCAGCGCACTTAAGGATCGATCATGAACGCTCGGCGCTTCTTCGTAGCATTTCTGGGCGCCGTTGCGCTGATAGCTTGCGCGCCGGTCGCGACGCCAGCGGAGACACCGTCCATGAGCAATGTCGAAATCCGCCTCACACGCGGCGTCTGCTTCGGCTCCTGTCCAGATTACACCGTCACCGTCAATAGCGACGGCCAAGTCCGCTATGAGGGCCGCCGCTTTGTGAACGTTGTCGGCGAACGCACGGCGACGATTTCGCGTGACGACGTCGCCGCATTGGTCGCGCGCTTTGATGAGGTCGGCTTCAACAATCTGCGCGACGCTTACCGCGCGCCGGTCAGCGATCTGCCGACGTACACGGTGGCGCTCACACGCAACGGCCAAACCAAAACCGTTGTGGATTTCGGCGGCGTAGACGCGGGCATGCCGCGTGAGATTCGCGACCTCCAGCGCGAGATCGACCGCGTGGCGGGAACCGCCCAGTGGGTGCTGCGGGATGGTCAGCCAGTTCGGGAGCGGCCTGAGCCTTGAGGCTTCCGCGCTCCGCCCCGGCGCCCTAAGCTCTACTTAAGAATGAGAATAGGGTGGGGACCATGACGACGCTCCGCGCACTGGCCGCTTGCGCCTTGGCGCTTCTCCTGATCGCGCCGGCTTCTGCGCAGAACCTATCGCTGCGCGCGCCGCAATGGGCTCAGGCTCTGGTCGCTGCTGACGTCACGCCGACAACTGGCGGGCGCGCTTTGATCGCTGCCGAAGGCATCAACATGGCCGTGCGTGTCACGATCGCGTCGCCCAATGGCGGCGTCGCGCGCGTCATCCGCTTCGATCTGCGCGGTGAGCAAGGCGCTCTCAATTTGCGCCGTTTCACCGGCCATCCCTCGACCGGTTGGTGGCTTTGGGGCGGCGATGCCCCGCGCGTCACGCAAGTTACGGCCGCACAACGGACCGAAATCGCCACGTTGACGCGCGCTCTAATGGGCGTAGCGGGCGGCGTCGGCGGCGCCGAAGAAGTCTGCCAAGCTGGCGAGCAAGCCTACATTGAGGTTGCACTCGATGGCCGCGCCGCCAGCTTCTCGCGCCCGTGCGTCGCCAGCCTCGACGCAGGCGGCCGTCTCGCGCTTCGCCTCTCGGAACTTGCAGGCTCACGCACCGAAGAAGAACTCGCGCGCAGCGCCGTCGTCGAATTGCTCGACGCCGATCGCGCCTTCAACACGATGGCGCAAGCCGAAGGCGTCGCCGCCGCGTTCAACGCCTATGCCGCTGAGGACGCGCTGATCGTCACTGGAGCGCAAACGCTGAATGGCCGTGCAGGCATTGCTGCGAGCTACCAAAGTTGGCCGGCCACCGCGCGTCTCGAATGGTCGCCGCAAACCGGCCGCGTCTCATCGCGCGGTGACATGGGCTGGACCTGGGGCACGTCCAACTACACCGCGCCGGACGGCACGCGCACGCAAGGCCGCTACGTCTCGATCTGGACTCGCGATGTCGAAGGCAATTGGCGCTACGCGTTCGACGCGCCAATCAAATAGTCACCCGGCAAAACCGCCTTCAGCCAAGAACGCCAATTCCTCAGCGCTGCTCTTGCGGCCGAGAATGCCGTTGCGATGTGGAAAGCGGCCAAACTTCACGATGATGTCGTGATGCAGCGCCGCGAACTTCAAATAGTTTGCGTCGCCAAGATTTGTGAACAGCGTCATGCACCGGTCTTGCAGCGCTAAATCTTCAGCGTGTTCAAGCGGCATGTAGAAGAAGAAGCGAAGGTCCGTGTCGATCGCTGCGTCAAACTGCTTGTCGAGCGCCCGAATCGCGATCGCCTGCGCCAACCCATCCGTCGCGAACGCATGCGGGCTGTTTCGGAAAATGTTGCGCGGGATTTGATCGAGCAGGATCAACAGCGCCAGGGCGCCTTCCGCATCCATCTCCCACGCACCCAGCTCGCCGCGCGCCGCAGCATGGTGCTCGTTCTCGAACCCTCGGCAGCGCCCGTCGAACGTCTCATCTTTCACGAACCAAAACTTCGGCCCCGCGTCGCGCCAGAACCGCACAATCTCAGCCGCACTCGCCATGACGTTGCTCCTCTTTGCCTAAGTGAGGCGCGCGCGCTAAGGACGCAAGAGAACAAAGGTATTTCATGCGCGTCCTCTACGAGCGCGACGCAGATGCGTCGCTGATCAAAGCTAAGCGTGTAGCCGTCATCGGCTACGGCGCCCAAGGTCACGCCCACGCGCTGAACCTGCGCGACAGCGGCGTCGACGTCGTCGTCGCGCTTCACCAAACCGCGCGTCGCATGGCCGACGCCGAACGCGACGGCTTCGCACCCATCAGCGTCGCCGATGCCGCCTCCAGCTGCGACGTTCTCGTCATGTGCGCGCCCGACGAAGTTATGCCTGATCTCTACGCCGCCGAAATCGCGCCGCATCTGCGCGCCGGCCAGACGCTGATGTTCGTGCACGGTTTCGCCTACCATTTCGGCTTCATCAAGCCGCCTCCCGAAATCAACGTCGTCATGGTCGCGCCCAAAGGCCCCGGCAAAGCCGTGCGCGAAACTTTCACACGCGGCGGCGGCTTACCCGCTATCGTCGCCGTGGCACACGATACCGGCGGCGCTGAAGCGCTCGCCTATTCCTACGGCGCAGCCATCGGCTGCGGCCGCGCCGGCATGATTGCGTCAAGCTTTAAGATCGAAACCGAAGGCGATCTCTATTGCGAACAGGTCGTCCTCTGCGGCGGCCTCACGCATCTCATTCGCGCTGCCTGGGAAGTCCAAGTGGAAGCGGGGACACCGCCCGAACTCGCTTACTTCGATTGCCTACACGAAGTGAAACTACTCTCCGATCTCATCCACGAACGCGGCATCGCGGGCATGCATCTCGCGATCTCTAACACAGCCGAATACGGCGAATACGTCACCGGCCCGAGGATCATCGACGCCCACGTAAAGGACGCGATGCGCGCCGTGTTGGCCGACGTTCAGAGCGGCAAGTTCGCGGCGCAATGGATGGCCGAACATCGCGCCGGAGGTCCAAACCTCGCAAAGCTCCGTGAAGGCGCCGCAGCGCATCCCATCGAAGAAGCCGGTCGCACTGTGCGCGCGATGCGAAGCAAGTCGTAACGGAACATGGAGCGCCCGCGCTCCATAGGGAACGCGCCTCGCCACAACCTCGTTGCCCCACATGGCCAACGCCTCCGATCTTCACAAAGGCGCCCGCGTCTCCTGGAACACCAGCCAGGGCCGCACGCAAGGCGTCGTCGTCCGCAAAGCCATTCGTCGCTTTACAATCGACGACTTCGAAATCGCCGCCACCAAAGACGATCCGCGCTGGGTGGTGAAAAGCGAAAAGACCGGCAAACGTGCCGCGCACAAGGCCGGCGGCCTGCGCTTGCTCAAGCCGCACTAGTTTCCGGAGCACCAGCGGTCCGTATTGGCGGCAGCGTTTTCGATGCTAAACACCCGCTATGAACACCCACATCGGCACGCCCCTTTCTCCCTCCGCTCTGAAGGTCATGTTCCTCGGTGGCGGTGAACTCGGCAAGGAAGTTGTCATCGAGCTTCAGCGTCTCGGCGTCGAAACCATCGTCGTCGATCGCTACGCCAACGCACCGGCTCAACAAGTCGCGCACCGCGCCCACGTCATCGACATGACCAACGCCAAAGCCCTTCGCGCCCTCGTCGAGCAAGAGCGTCCGCATCTCATCGTCCCCGAGATCGAAGCTATCGCCACAGACGAACTCGTGCGCATCGAAGCCGACAAGCTCGCCACCGTGATCCCCACCGCGAAAGCCGCGCACTACACAATGAACCGCGAGCGCATTCGCGTGCTTGCGGCCGAAGAGTTGAAACTTCCGACGTCGCCCTACTCGTTCGCGTCATCGCTCGAAGAGATGCAAGCCGCGGTTGATAAAATCGGCTTCCCTAACTTCGTGAAGCCGGTGATGTCGTCCTCCGGCAAAGGCCAGAGCCGTCTCAAGTCACAAGCCGACGTCGCCTCCGCGTGGGATTACGCACTCAGCGGCGGCCGCGTGAAGCAACCGCGCGTGATCGTCGAAGGGCAGGTGATGTTCGATTTCGAAATCACCTTGCTCACCGTTCGCGCCGCGTCCGGCACGCACTTCTGCGAACCCATCGGCCACGTGCAAGTCGACGGCGATTACGTCGAAAGCTGGCAGCCGCAAGCGATGAGCGCGAAAGCGCTCGAACGCGCGCGTGGCATCGCCGGCAAAGTCACTGAAGCGCTCGGCGGCTACGGCATCTTCGGCGTTGAACTTTTCGTCAAAGGCGATGATGTCTGGTTCAGCGAAGTCAGCCCGCGCCCGCACGACACCGGCCTCGTCACGCTCGTCTCCCAGGTGCAGAGCGAATTTGCGCTGCACGCCCGCGCCATTCTTGGCCTTCCCGTCGACACCTCACTCCGCGCGCCCGGCGCCAGCGCCGTCATCTATGGCGGCATGGAAGCCGAAGGCATCGCGTTCGACGGCGTCGCCGAAGCGCTCGCCGTTCCCGAAACAGAACTACGTCTCTTTGGCAAACCCGAAAGCTTCAAGAAGCGCCGCATGGGCGTCGCCGCCTCGCGCGGCAAAGACACAGACGAAGCCCGCGCCCGCGCCAAGCAAGCTGCAAGCGCCGTCAAACCGGTGCGGCCATGAACCGTCCGCCACTGCCAGACCCGCCATACACAGGCGGCTGTCTCTGCGGCGCCGTGCGTTATTCCTACAGTGGGCGCCCGCTTGCGTTGAACGCCTGCCACTGCACCGATTGCAAAAAGCTCTCTGGCTCTTCCTATTTCGCTGTCGTGCAATCGCGCGGCGAAGCGCTCAGCTACACCGGCGAAACGATTCATCATCGCAAAACCGCCGACTCCGGTCGCGGCGTCGACATTCATCGCTGCGCCACATGCGGCACACGCCTTTGGCACACGCCCGCCGGCTCGACAGAACTCGTCTTCTTCGCCGCCGGCACACTCGATGACCCAACTTGGTTCGTGCCGACCTCGCACATCTGGGCCTCACGCGCGCAACCCGATGTCATGTTTGCGCCCGACGCACTGGTGATCGAGGGCGCGCCCGCCGATCGCAAGCCGATCTGGGATCGCTTCAACGAAATCTATCCGCCGAAATCATGAAGCCGAAAGCGACCGACGACGAAGTCCGCGCTGCGTTCGCTGAATGCGTCAACATGAGCGCGCGCGAAATCGACGACTGGCAC
>JBEBHI010000027.1:0-25060 GCA_040080935.1 Terricaulis sp. | reverse complement strand
GCTCGCCGCGGCCATGTCGCCGCGCGCAATCGCTTCACGGATGCCTGTTGACGAAATCTTCTCTGATCCGCCGACCGGCGCCACGGCCTCGACAGTAAAGCCCAATTCATCGCCCAGCCGCGCCAGGCTCTCGGCATTGCCGCAGCGGCCTTTGCCGAATTCGAAGTCAGCGCCGATGCTGACATGCGAGACGCCGAGAAGATCGCGCAGCACGCGCTCGGCGAACTCGCGGTCGGTTGAGGCGGCGAGCGCCGCATCGAAACCAATCTCAAACACTTCCTCGACACCGAGCTCGCTCAGTGCTTGTGCGCGTTGACGCGCGCTCTGCAAACGAAAGGGGGCGGCGTCCGTTTTAAAGAAGCGACGGGGATGCGGTTCGAACGCGGCGACGCCCAACGCAACGCCTTCTTCATCCGCAACCTCACGCGCGCTCGCGATCACGGCTTGATGGCCCGCGTGCACGCCATCGAAATTACCGAGCGCAATCGCTGCGCCGCGCGCATCGTTAGGAATTGTTGAGGTTGGGCCCAAGCTCGCCATTCGTTCACAAAGTCTTTCGCGATTACGCCAGAAATGGCGCTTTCCGTTTCCAATGTCTAACCGGGCACGAACAATACATGCCCGTGTTCATTCATACTTAAGCGCTGTTTTACCGAAAATTCTCAGGTCTTTGCTATCTATGTTCCCACGACACGGCGCACTTAAAGCCGGAAACGTCTCACTGCCGGGTCATCGCACCCTGACCCGGCAGTGTGACGGCTTCCGATAACAACAAGCGTCGGTCGGTGGGAAAGGCTGGCGCTGATGTCCGTTTCGATGACGATGCCGATTTTGATCGTGGATGACTACAACACCATGATCCGCATCATGCGAAACCTGCTCCGCCAACTCGGTTTCACCAATATCGACGAAGCCAATGACGGCGCCGCCGCCTTGGCCAAGATGCGCAACAAAGAATACGCGCTGGTGATCTCGGATTCGCACATGCGTCCGATGACCGGCATGGAATTTCTGCAACGTGTGCGCGCTGAAGAACGTATCGCGCAAACGCCGTTCGTAATGGTCGCCAACGACAATTCCGAAGGCGCCGAAGCGCAGGGCGCTTCGAGCTTTATCGTAAAGCCATTCAGCGCCCAGGCGTTGAAATCCACGCTCGTGCCAGTGATCGGCGCGTTCTAAGCGGCCATCACGCCGCCATCGATAATAATCGTCTGACCTGTCACGAACGCGCCCGCTTGCGAGGCGAGCAGCACCGCCATGCCGGCGATTTCGTCTGGTTGACCGATGCGCTTCAACGCTGCGCGTGACGTGGAGGCTTTCAGGATCTCAGGGTTCTCCCAGAGCGCCTTGGCGAAGTCGGTCTGCACGAGGCCAGGTGCGATCGTATTCACCCGCACATTGTCCGGCCCGAACTCGACCGCGAGATTGCGCGCCAGCTGCATGTCGGCGGCTTTCGAAATGTCGTAGGCGCCGATAACCGGCGAACCTTTCAATCCGCCGACGGATGAAATGATGATCACCGCGCCGTCTTTGCGCGCGCGCATTTGTGGGGCGCACATGTTGATGAGCCAGTGATTGGAGATGATGTTGTTCTGCAGGATTTTCGTGAACTGATCGTCGGAGATGCCGCTCATCGGTCCGAAGTATGGGTTCGATGCTGCGTTGCAGATGCAGATGTCAATCTTGCCGAAGGCTCGGTTGGCCTCATCGACGAGGTTCTGTAACGCTTCCTTCGCGGCAATATTAGCCGCCACTGAGATGGCAGCTTTGCGACCGAGCTTGTCGTTGATTTCCGCGACCGCCGCATCGCACGCGTCCTGCTTGCGTGATGAGACAACAACATTCGCGCCATGTTCCGCAAGGCGGTAAGCGATCTGCTTGCCGATCCCGCGTGAGGAGCCCGTGACGATTGCGCTCTTGCCCGTGAGGTCGAACAAATTGGCCATCGCCGCGCTCCTTGTTATGTAGACGCACTCTAGGCGCGCCTTTCGGGGATGGTCTAGATTGACCTTGAGGAGGGGCGCGCATGCGCAAAATCTGGCTTGTCGGCGCGCTTGCGGCCTTGGCTCTTGCCGCATGCGATCGCACCGAAGTGGTCGACGATTCCGAGCGCTGCCTCACAGCCCGCGATGCCGAGGCCAAGATCGAAGCTTGCACCGCCGCCGCGCAGAATGAATCACTAACATCCGAGCAGCGCTCCGTTGCTTTTAGCACACGCGGCGACGCGCAGGACGAAGGCGGCGATGTCACCGCGGCTCTGCGCGACTACGGTTCAGCGCTTGAGCTTGATGCAGAGAACCCTGCAGCCCTTTTGGGCCGCGGCCGCATCTTGGTTGCGAGCGGCCAGCTCGATGCCGCCGAACCGGTGCTCCGCCGTGCGATCGAATTGCATCAGTCTGGCGAAGCCAACGATCTGGTCGGCCAAATCATGGTCCGCCGCGGCGAGTTCGTCGAAGCGATCACCTTTTTCAACGCGGCGCTCAATCAAGAACCGCGCTCTGCTACGGCGCTTGCGGGCCGCGCGCGCGCCAAGCAGCGTCTAGGCGACACTGAGGGCGCCGCCAATGACTACGACCAAGCCATCCGGGCTGACGGCAATCTGGCGGTGGCGCGCGCTGGCCGCTGCTGGCTTGATCTCAATGAGGACCGCGAGCCCCAGCGCGCGCGCCAAGATGCGGACGCGGCGGTCACCGCTGATCCGCGCAATGTCGAAGGCCAGCTCTGCCGCGGCGTGCTGCAACTGCGCGACGGGCAATGGGCGGGCGCTAAGACGTCATTCGAAGCGGCGTTAGCGGTGGAATCCGGAAACCCGATCGCGCTTTTTGGTAGAGGCGTCGCCCGCCGTCGCAGCGGCGATCGTGACGGCACTGAAGACATGAACCAAGCTCGCGACTTCGATGGCCACATCGGCGAGCAGTTCGATAATCTGGGCGTGCAGACGTACTAGGCCAGCGCCGCCATTGCGTAGGTTGCACGCACCTTCTCAGCAGTAAGCGCGGCGTCGACTTTTTTCGGATCGAGTCTGCCGCTTGTCCAAAGCGCTTCGCCGTGAATGCCGGCCGCGATGAAGAGGCTATCGAGCCCTTGCGCATTTGCGCCGGCGATGTCCGTCACGACGCCATCGCCGATGCAGAGAATGCGCGCGGAATCGATGCTGCGGCCCGCAATAGCTGAGAGCTCTTTGCGCGCCAGGTCATAGATCGGCGCGAACGGCTTTCCGGCCATGATGACCTTGCCGCCGATTGCTTCGTAGTCGCGCGCGATGGCGCCGGCGCACCAGATCATGCGGTCGCCGAATTGCACTACGACATCCGGGTTGGCGCAGATGAAGTCCAGATCGCGTGCTTTGGCTTCCCGCAACACCTCGACGTAATCTGCGGGCGTTTCGTCGTCGCGATTGAGCCCGGAGATCGCGAAGAACGCGGCTTCGTTGAGTGGCGCTTGGGTGAGGCCTAGACCTTCCCACAGTGTGCGGTCGTAATCGTCGGGGCCGATCTTGAACATGGGGCCGGGCGCGCGCGTTGCTAGCTCGGCGCGGATGGCATCGCCGGAGGTGACGATGGCATCCCAAGCATCGCGCGGCACGCCGGCGCGATCGAGTTGGCCTGGAATTGGTCCGCGCGGCTTCGGTACGTTGGTGATGAGGATGACGTGCTTGCCCGCGTTGCGCAGGCGCTGCAGCGCGGCGCTGGCGGCGGGGTAGGCTTGGCGGCCGTTGTGAACGACGCCCCACACATCGCAGAGCACCGCGTCGTAGCGGTCAGCGATTTCATCGATGCTGTTGATGGGCGTGGTCACGTCAGGCGGTCCGCAATCTGCGCGGCGCTAGCGTCCGCGTGGTCAGGCCCGGCTTCGTACGGGCAAACGATCACCAAGTCAGCCAGTGCCCGCTGTGGCTCAACGTGCGCTTCGTGCATGGCGCGCACGTGAGTGAAGAACTGCGCCATGACCGAGCGTGGCGTGCGACCGCGCGATTCCACGTCGCGGATCATGCGGCGGCCGAGGCGGAGCGCTTCGTCGGAGTGCATGAAAGCGCTGACGTCGAAAAGATCGCTCAACTCTGGCGAAGCCAGCAGGTGGATGCCTTCTACGATTACCCAGTCTGCATGGACGATGCGCTCGACCTTTGGGGTCCGGCGGTGGGTGACGAGATCGTAGAGAGGCTTGTCGAAGGCTTCGCCACTTTTGGCCAACGCCAAATGCTCGCGCAGTAACGAGTGCTCTTTGGCGGCGGGTACGTCGAAATTGTAAGTCGCGGGATCGAAGTCCGGCACGGTGGACGAACACCGATAATAATCGTCTTCCGCGATCACCACCGCGCCAGCGCCCAATCGCTTCGCTAATGCGCGCGCGACCGTGGTTTTGCCCGCGCCGGAGCCGCCGGTGATGGCGATGAGTTTCGTCATTGGCCGTTAGGTGGACGAGCGCGCGGCCGCGCGCAAGGCGGCTTAGCTCACGCGGCCGCTTTGCTTCAGGTAGAATTCGCGTGGCGGCGCGGTTTCTTCCATCAGGCTCTCTTTGATCGCGCGCGGTGCGCCGAAGAGATGGCCTTGCGCGAAGGGGACGTCGAGATCGAGGACTTCGAGCACGGTGTCTTCCGATTCAATGCGCTCGGCGATGAGGTCGATGCCGTAGCGTTGGAACACCGCCGCGATATCGGCCGCCGCGATCTCGCGCGTGATTGCTGAGCGCGGACGTAAGCCCCGATGCACCACTTGCTCAACCAAAGTGCCGGCGGCGACCTTCACATAGCGCACGCCTGAGCGCTCAAGGTCCGGCAGATCGATCTCAGTGTTGGTCACGCGATCAATCGAGAAGCGGAAACCAAGGTCCACGAGCTTCGCCATTGCGCGTGCTTCAAGCGATGTGCGGTTCTCATAAGAATCTTGCGGAATCTCAAAGATTACACTGCCCGCGAGATCGCGGTTCTCGCGCATGAAGTCGAGGAATTGCGGGAAGAAGTGCTCATCCGCCAAAGCGGCGGGCGAAAGGTTGCAGAAGATGCCGATGCGGCGATCTTGCTTCATCAGCTTGCGCACGATCTGTACGCAGCGGAAGAGCAGCACGTTGTCGATCGTGCCCATCAGGCCGGCTTGTTCAGCAGCCGGGATGAATTCCGTCGGCAGGATCAGGCGGCCGTTCGCATCCTTCAAACGCGTGAAGCCTTCGTAGAACGCCGTTTTGCGCTGCGGCAACTGCACGATCGGTTGCAAGTGCAGTTCGACGCGGTTCTCCATCAAAGCTTCGCGCACCAGATCCATCGGGCCGCGCGCGGCTGTCGGATTGATCGCGGTGATGTTGCCGGCGCTTTGCAGCGTGCCGAGGCGCGCATCCATCGCCGCGCCGAGCTTGTCGACGATCTGATCGATCATCCGCAGCTCGATCTGTCCGTCGTTCGAGATTGGCGGCGCAATTTGTGGCTGCGCCGGCGGCGCGCCGAACGCGACTTGGGTTTCGATCTGATCGAGCCGCGTTTGCACAGCATCGATGTCGGCGGCGACTTCGCGATGCGCGGTGCGCAGACGCTCCATGTCGCCTTTGATCTTCTTCTCGGCTTGGCCGACGCGCCCCGCTGCTGCGGTCGCGGAAATGCCAGCGTGCGTCACAGCGCACGCAGAGAAGAGGGCGATGCCGCCAAGGATGGACGAGCCCAGCTCTTCGCCGCCGACTTGGTTGAGCGCGAGCCCGACCGTCAGCGAGACCATTGCGTAGGCCGCGTAGAGCAAAATGTGCGTGATGATAGGCATTATTTGCCGTCCCGAATCTCTAGTGATCCATGGGACCCGCGCCCTGGTTGCCAGGGCCTTAACTATCCTGAGCCTCCTCTTGACAAAATTATTGTAAGACGATAATAGATTATCGTCTTACTTGAGAGGATTCTTTAGATGACAGAGGCCGCACTCGCGCCCCTGCAGCGCGCTCAACAACTTGCCGGCGGCGCCGCAACGGCAGCTGTGGTTGGGGCCGTCCTGATTGTGATCGGCGCCGTTGGACGCGAGATCCTGCCGCCCGCCGCCGAGGCGCTGCGGAGCGGCGAGGTGACGCCCGACCTTGCTGGCGTCCTCAATTTCATTCGGGCCGTTGGCGCCTTCATCGTGCTCGCAGTGCCGAGTTTCCTGCTGGCCGGCGCACTGCTCGATTTGAGCAAGGTGCTCGACGAGTACGGCAAGGGCCACTTCTTCACGCTGAAGGCGAGCGCTGGCGTCCGCTCCGCGGCCGAGTACGCACTCTGGGCGCTCGGGTTCAAAATCGTCGGCTCCCCAACGATCTTTGCCTGGATCACGCAAGAGGGGCGAGGTTTCGAATGGCACATGGAGCCGTTTGACTTTGGACTCATCGGCTTTGCCGCATTTGTCGCCGTGCTTGGCCGCGTGCTCGAGGCTGCCGCGAAAATCAAACAAGAGAACGACGAGATTGTGTGATGAGTGACGCAGATATCCGTATTCAGAAGGCGCGCGCGCAAGCAGGGCAGATGCGCGTGATGGGCGCCCTATTGATTCCGATGCTCTTAGCGGCAATTGGGCTGCCCTTGATCGGTGAGTTGTACCTCGTAACATTCGAACCGGCGCCTTGGGCGGTTGATGTCGGCGCGCCGTCTGCGATCTTGATCAAGCTCTTGAGCTATGCGCCTGCCATAGCCGCGGCGGCAGCCGTCGCGATGCTTCAACCTGTGCTCGTTGAATATCATGACGGCCGGTTCGTCTCCGACAAAGCGAGCGCCGCCTTCCAACTCGCGGGTCTTTGTGCGCTGGCGGCGTTTTTCTTGAAGATGCTCGTTTCTCCCCTTGCGATCTCTTTGCTAGGCGGCGCACCGTTCGCGTGGCGCTTCGATCCACTAGATATCGCGCTGATGGTGTTCGCTGCGTCCGTCATGATGATCGGCGGTGTGCTCGACGCAGCAGTAGCTTCGCTGAAAGCTGAGAACGACCAGATCGTCTGATGCTGCGGATCGTCGTCACCCTCGATGTGATGCTTGCACGGCGCAAGATGAAGTCGAAAGACTTGGCTGAGCGCGTGGGCATCACGGAAGCGAACCTTTCGCTGTTGCGGACAGGTAAAGTGAAGGGGGTGCGCTTCGAGACGCTGGCGAAGATCTGCGAAGTGCTCGAGTGCAAACCTTCGGATCTGCTGGATGTGGAAGAGGGTGCGGCGGTGGCCGAAGGCGGGGATGTTTGAACATGCGAGCGCAGTATCGCTCAGCTTTTTAGGTGTGGGATAGATTTCTGCTGGCGACGTCACGCGCGTGAGCCCTGAGCCTGTCGAAGGGCGCGAACCCGCCGGCCTTCGACAGGCTCAGGCCTCTCTAGGTGTTCACCCCGTCGCGAATAGCACCGTCGCTTGGATCAGATACACGACACCCAATGCCGTCACGATCCAGCGTGTGTACTTCAAGAAGTTCACGTCGCTCATGCGATCGAGCACTTTGCCGCCGAGCCATGCGCCGATCATCGCGAGTGGCGCGGCGACGAGGAAGAACCACCAAGGCGGCAGGCCGGTGTTCACAGCGGTGATGAGCGGCACGCCGTAGAAGATCATTTTCACGGTGTGGCTGAAGGCTTGTGTTGCGGCTTTCGTTGCGACGATGGCGTGGCGCGGCAGGCCGGTGCGGACGAAGAACACGTCGAGCAATGGGCCTGAAACGCCGGCGATCACGTTGAGGCCGGTGACGAAGAGCCCACAGGCGACGGCGTGCGTGGGCTTGGCGGCGTCGAGATGGAATTTGCCTTTGGGGAGCCACGCGAGCGCGGGTACGAGGCCGAGCATGAGATAGACCCAGGCTTTCGTTGGCTCGTACGTGACTAATGCGAGCAGCGCTGCGGCGATGGCGGAGCCGACGCCGTACATCACGATGATGCGCCAATCGATGTGCGCGCGGTGCAGAACGGCGCGCCAACCGTTGGAGACGAATTGCACCGCGCCGTGTGAGACCATTGCGGCGGAGACGGGCATGGCGAGCGTCAGCCCGCCCATCAGCATCAGGCCGCCAGCCATGCCGAAGACGCCCGACACGGTTGAGCTGACGAGTACGAGAACCAGCAAGAGAATGTGTGTCATGCACAGCCTCCCGCGATGTGAGTGCTAGCGAGCGAAGTCACGCGCGCCTCCTATTGTCAGAGTTGGAGAGCGGC
The DNA here is from genome assembly GCA_040080935.1 of Terricaulis sp. Classification (GTDB taxonomy): domain Bacteria; phylum Pseudomonadota; class Alphaproteobacteria; order Caulobacterales; family Aquidulcibacteraceae; genus Vitreimonas. The sequence goes on along the minus strand of JBEBHI010000027.1, from coordinate 16,931 downwards.
GCGGCGGGGAGCGCCCCGGTAGCCGTGAAACACGGCGCTCGCGTCAGTGCTTATCTACGCCCGTTTCGCGGTGTTGCAAAGTGTCACGCTAGCGCGGCGATGCGTTTCTCCAGACCGGATTGCACTTGCGGCCACTCTTCGCGGATCACTGAGAACCAAGCTGTGTCGCGCAGGGTGCCATCGGCGCGGCGCATGTGTTTGCGGTGGATGCCTTCGAAGGTTGCGCCCATTTTTAGCATCGCGGCGCGGGAGTGTTTGTTGAGCGCGTCGGTTTTGAGTTCGACGCGTTCGGCGCCTTGATCGAAGGCATTGCCGATCAGCAGCAGCTTGCAGCTTGGGTTGACGATGCCGCCTTGCGCGGCGCGAGCGTACCAGGTGGAGCCGATCTCAACGCCGGCTTCGCGCGGGCGAATGTTGAGGTAGCAGCTCTGGCCGACGATCTGTCCGTTCCAGAATACGGCGTGCGGGATTGAGCGGCCTGCGGCTTGGTCGGCCCTGAGAAATTCGAACCAAGGTCCGTAGCCTTGTTTGGCGACGGGGAACGGGATGTGGCGGAAGAGCTCCAGGTCCGCCTCGGCGACGGCGGCCAGTCCCGCACAATGGTGCGGCTCGAACGGCTCCAACCGCACGGCCCCGTGTTCAAGTATCGCTGCGGCAAGGTCCATGAGCGCATTGCCCCCGTCACGCCCCGGCTTTAGCGTGCCGCAAACAACGCCGCTAGCGCGCCCGGAGGACATCCCATGAATTTTGAACATTCCGCCAAAGCCAAAGAGTGGATGGGCCGGGTCAGCAAATTCATGGACGACCATATCGTCCCGGCCGTGCCGACTTATGAGGCGCAGCAGAAGGAAGGCTCGCGCTGGAAGGTCATTCAGGTTGTGGAAGACCTGAAAGTGAAGGCGAAGAAGGAAGGCCTGTGGAATTTCTTCATGCCGCCGTCGAGCGGACACCCGAAGGTCGATGACACGTTCCAGTTCGAAGGCGAGACGCTGACGAATTTGGAATACGCGCCGCTGGCGGAAATCATGGGCCGCGTGGGGTTCGCGTCGGAAGTGTTCAATTGCTCGGCGCCGGATACGGGCAACATGGAAGTGTTCGAGCGCTACGGCACGCGCGAACAAAAAGACAAGTGGCTGAAGCCGCTGATGAACGGCGAGATCCGTTCGGCGTTCCTGATGACGGAGCCTGCGGTGGCGTCCTCGGACGCGACGAACATCCAGTGCGAGATCAAGCGCGACGGCGACGATTACGTGATCAACGGCCGCAAGTGGTGGTCGAGCGGCGCGGGGGATCCGCGTTGCAAGGTCGCGATCCTGATGGGCAAGACCAATCCGGATAATCCCAAGCACAGCCAGCAGAGCCAGATCTTGGTGCCGCTCGATGCGAAGGGCGTGAACATCCTGCGGCCGCTGACCGTGTTTGGTTATGACGACGCGCCGCACGGACACATGGAAATCGAGCTGAAGGACGTGCGCGTTCCAGCGTCGAACTTGTTGCTTGGCGAAGGGCGCGGGTTCGAGATTGCGCAGGGGCGTTTGGGTCCGGGCCGCATTCACCATTGCATGCGCACGATCGGTGCGGCCGAAGCGGCGCTTGAGGCGCTGTGCAAGCGGATCACGACGCGGGTGGCGTTCGGTAAGACGATTGCCGAGCACTCGGTGTGGGAGCAGCGCATTGCTGAGGCGCGCACGGATATCGAGATGAACCGCCTGCTGTGCTTGAAAGCAGCGTACATGATGGACATCGCCGGCAACAAAGTTGCGAAGAACGAGATCGCGATGATCAAGCTTTCGGCGCCACGCATGGCGTTGAAGATCATCGACGATGCAATTCAGGCCCACGGCGGCGCTGGCGTTTGCCAGGACTTCGGTTTGGCGAAGAGCTACGCAGGCATTCGGACGCTGCGTTTGGCGGACGGGCCGGATGAAGTGCACGCGCGCTCGATCGCGATGCAAGAGCTCGGCAAGTATGGCTGGACCGGCAAGCGCGCGAAGACGGACGGCGAGAGCCTGCCCGGCATGCGTTGATGCTTTTTGCTTGGTGGTTGAGCGCGTTGGCATTGCTTGTCGGCGTGGGACTAGGTGCGCGTGCGCTCTGGGATCCCGCGTGGGCGGCGAAGTTCGTGCGCTTGAAGGCCGACGAGCAAGGCGGCGGGCAGGCTGAGTTTCGCGCTACATTTGGCGGCGTCTTTTTAGGCCTTCATTTCATCGCGTTGGCGTTCACGCTGCTTTACTTGAAGAGCGGCAACTATTTGATCGGTGTGAACGCGACGGGTGCGAGCGCGGCGATTGCGGCCGGGTGGGCTGGCGCTGCCTTTGGGCGGGCGGTTTCGATCTGGCGCGATGGCGCCGACAGCAAGTTCAACCGGCTCAGCATTGGCGTGGAGATCGCAATGGCGTTTGCGATCGCGATGCCGTGGCTGGTTTGGTTCTTGCTCTAGGCTTTGCCGAGAAACACCACCGCTGCGCCGGCGGCGATGAGTGCGAAGCCGAGTAGGTGGTTCCAGCTAAGCTGCTCGCGCAGGAAAAGCGTCGAGAACGCGATGAACACGCAGAGCGTGATGACTTCCTGCATCGTCTTCAACTCGGCCGTCGAATAGACGGCAGAGCCGATGCGGTTCGCCGGAACGGCCAGGCAATATTCGATGAACGCGATGCCCCAGGCGACGACGATGGCGATCAGCAGGGGCGTCGATTTGAACTTCAGATGGCCGTACCAGGCGAACGTCATGAAGACGTTCGAGGCGATCAGCATCAGGATCGGCGCGATCTGGGGCGAGGTCAGGAAGGATGGCATGCGGGCTCCGGCGTTCGAGTCGCGCCGAGATTAGCATGCGCCAGCGGCGTCGGGCGTGGCGCGCGTCGGCGGACGCTTCGGGCGAAACGCTTCGCTTCTCCTCGCCTGCACCGCAGGCGAGGAGCCTCAGGGATCTGCCGGATCATCCGCCTCAGTGCGTGTCGCGCCTGCGGAAGAGAACGTCGAAGGCGGGTTCCCAGCTTGCGCCTCCATCTCTGGACAGTACTGCACTCTCTCGGACGGCATCGCCCTCCGCTCGCCAGGTGATGCGTTGCCGGACCGTGGCGCCATCGTGCAGATGCACTTCGCCCTCAAGCACGAGCGCTCCGTCGCGCAGATCTCCCCACAACACCATGTTCGAGCCGCGATTGGTGATCCAGGTCTGTTGCCACTGCCGGCGAACGGGATCGAAGCTAAGGATGCTATCGCCAACAAGACCATCGGACTGTTCGTAGAGCTCGTGCAGCGCGCAGCCGCTCACGATCGGACTTATCTGCGCACGCGCGATGGACGGACCGTTCGGGGTGTCCATCTCGAAGGTGTCCCAGTCGCCGATCCAGAAATCGAATTGTCGATACTCAACCGCGCTGCAGCGCGTCGAAGGCGGCGTCTCGTTTGCCGCGCTGGCGACGGCGGGCATACCGGAGATGAGGGCGATCACTACCAGCGCGTTGCGAATGCGGTGGAACGGGTGCGCTGCGTCCATTGGGGTTCTGCTCCGGCCCGCGGTTCGGGCGTAGCGGCCTTACAGCCGTCGGGGGCAGTGCGCTCGCCGACTTCGGACATGAAACCTTGCTGCAGCGCAGTGGATAGGTTTTGCGCGCAAGCGTCCGGTAGTCGCGTCTGCGCGATCAGAGATCGTTGATGCTTACGTCGGCGCGTGATGGCCATGTGCCCGCGCGGATGCCGCAGGTGGCGGGGTCGAAGGTCTCGCGCGTGATGATGACGGTGTTGGTCGGCGTTTCTTCGATGCGGACTTCGCGGACGGTGAAGGGGAGTTTGTCGTCGGCGATGAAGGCGCTGAGTTTGAGGAAGAAACACGCGGCGAGCGCTTCGGTGGTTGGGTCGCCTTGGAAGGTCATGATCTGTCTTAGGAGCGTGGGTTCGTGCTCGCGGAAGTAGCCGATCAGCGGATCATTCTCGCCGAGGTGCAGTGCGTGGTCGACGTGGTCGTCGATCCAGGCGTGCCAGCGCTTCTTCACCGCTTCGAACGGTGCGGTGGAATTTGTATCGGAGAATTTGAAGGTCGTCTGCGGATCGAGACGTACGGTGACGAACTCGTTGTGTCCGTGCGGGATTGCGCACTTGGGGCTTTTGGTCGCCAACAGGCGATGCGCCATCGCGTAGCGACGGGTGAATTCAAGCGAAGCCATAAGACTGTCCTCGGGCATTCCCGCAGAACAGACGGGCGCCCGCGCGATGCTCTAAGCGCGGACGCCGCTCAATTCAATCAGTGATGGCCGTCCTTGTCGTCCCACACAGGTTCGCCGAGATTGACTTGATCGGGTGAGGTAAGGCCGCCGACGGCAGCGCCAACCACAGCGCCTGGAAGCGCGCCAACGCCGCCGAATACAGCGCCAGTGCCGGCGCCGATCGCAGCGCCTGAGGCCATGCGATCGCCCATTTGTGTGCCGCAACCGGCGAGCGTAACGGCTGCTGCTGCCGCCAGGACTACATATTTCATGCGTATGCTCCTCAGCACTAACTGAATGTGAGGTAGGTGCGAGTTGGGGCGCGAGTGAGGCGGATGTCTTAACGCGGGTTAGGCGTTCTGCCTCAGAACCAGCGGCGCCACTTGGCGATAACGAACAAAATCGCCGGAGCGGCGAACATCAGCGCAAAGCCAACCCACGGGCCCCACGGCTCGTCGAACCATGTCATCGCTTTGAAGTTCATGCCGAAGATGGACGCGATGAGCGTTGGAGGCACGAAGGCGATGGTGGCGAGCGAGAGCGCTTTCAGCACGTTTGTCTGCGTCGCGTTGATGAGGCCGAGCAGCGCGTCTTGCAGATACGAGAGGCGCGGTTGCATCGTCTCGGCGATGCGTTCGAGTTCGCCGACATCGCGCGCGAGTGCGGAGATACGCGCGACGTCGAGGCCGTATTTGCCTTTGCTGGCGCGCGCGTAAACCAGGAGGCGCTGCAGGCTGGAGAGCGAGTCGTGCGCGATCGCGGCGAGTGCGCCGATGCGGCCGAGTTCGCGCAGCGCTTCGGGCAAATCGGGCGTACCCTCTTTGGCGAACACTTGCGTTGAGAGCAGGTTTGCGTCGCGCGTGGCTTCGGCGAGCACGTCGGCGAGGCGTTCGGCTGCGCCTTCGACAAGCGCCATCAGAACGTCAGCGCCGGTTTGTGACGAGCCGATGCGCGCGGAGGCGCGACCTTGGCCGATGTCGAACGCGCGCGGGCGCACTTGGCGGACGGTGACGAGTTTGCCTTTGGCGAGAATGAAGGTGACTGCGCCGGAGACGAGCATGCCTTCGTCGCGGCGCCCGAGCAGAGTTGCGGTGAGGTGGAGGGCGTCGCGTTCTTCGTAATAGCGCGCGGATTCTTCGAAGGCGGCGCGTTCGGCCGGCGTGGGGACGTCGATGCCGAGCGAGGCTTCGACTTCGCGCTCCTCGCCTTCGTCCGGCGATTCCAGGTCGTACCAGAGCGCGGCGGCGTCTTCGCACGCCACTTCCGCGCCACCCTTTGCGATCACTCGAAGCATGGGGCGTGCTTAGCGTGGTTCGTCAGAAGTTAGAACACCACGTTTCCCGGCCGAAGCGCAGCCTAGAGCCGGGACCCAGGCCGCGCGCGCACTGCATGTTGTCCCTGGATCCCGGCTCGCACCCGGCTCAAGGCCGGGGATGCGTCCGGGAAGCGTGGTCTCAGTCGTTCTTGGCGATTGTTCCGCGGGTCATCACGAAGGGGACGCTCATCAGCGTTGTGACATCGGTGGTGGGATCGCCGTCGAGGGCGATGATGTCGGCGGCCATGCCGGGTGCGATGCGGCCGGTGACGGTCCCGACCTGGAGGTGATCGGCGGCGTTCACGGTGGCCATTTGCAGCGTCTGGATCGGCGTGTAACCGGCTTCGACGAGCAGTTGGAATTCGCGCGCGTTCTGGCCGTGCGGTGAGACGCCGGTGTCGGTGCCGAAAGCCATGCGGACGCCAGCAGCGCGCGCCATGCGCACCATGCGAACCAGATCTGGGCCGACGCGGCGTGCTTTTTCGGTTTGCGCCGGTGTGAGGACGCCGCCGCGCTCCGCAAGCTGGCCAACCCACCAGCCGGCCATCATTGTCGGGATCAGATAGTGATCGCCTTGGCGTAACATGCGGATGGAGTCGCGGTCGATGTAGGTGCCGTGTTCGATGGAATCGACGCCGGCGCGGAGAGCGGCGTTGATGCCGTCCGTGCCGTGCGCGTGCGCGGTGACGCGGCGGCCCATCATGTGCGCGGCTTGTACGATCGCGGAGAGTTCGGGATCGGTGAGCTGCTGCGAGACGCCAGCTGCGGTGTTGGAGAGCACGCCGCCAGTTGCGGTGATTTTGATGACGTCGGCGCCGGCTTGGATTTGGCGGCGCGTGGCGCGTGCGCAGGCATCTGCGCCGGAGCAGGCGGAGACGCTGCGGAGGACGTTGAGGATGTCGGGCGCAAAACCGTTGGCGTCGGCGTGGCCGCCGTCTGGGGTGACGGCTGAGCCTGAGGCGATGATGCGTGGGCCGAGCGCGCGGTTTTCGCGGATGGCGCGGCGGAGCGCGAAGATGGCGTCGTTGTTGGCGCCGAGGTCGGCGACGGTGGTAAAGCCGGCCATCAAAGTTTTGCGCGCGTTCTCCGCGCCGCGCATGGTTTGATCGGCGACGGTGAGTTGTACTTCTTCGAGGAGCTGGTTGGGGCCGAGTTCGCTGGTGAGGTGGACGTGGCTATCGATCAGGCCAGCCATGACAAAGCGATTGCGCGCGTCGATGATCGTCGCGCCGTCCTGTGTGGTGTAGCCCGGCTGGATCGCAATGATGTTGCCGTCTGTGCCGACGAGGATGGATTGCTCGGTGAGCACGCGGCCGTTCGATGCGTCGGCGAGGAGGCGGCCGGCGTGGATGATGGTCGCGGCGCGCACTTGCGCGGTGTCTTGTGCGAAACCAGAACTGGACAGCATCGCGAGCGCGGCGAGCGCTCCGGCGAAGGTCATTGCGCGTTGCAGCATGAGAATCCCCCGTTTGGTGCGGTTTTGATCCGCCCGAGGGGTGGCGGCGTCAACTCATTACGCCCGCTTTTCGTCGCTAACCCAGCGTGACCGCAACGAAGATGATGAAGCCAGCGATCACAGCGACCGCGATGGCGACGGCGATGGCGGGGCCGCGGTCGCCAGGCTGCATGACCGGCTTTTGCGTTGGGATTTGCGCGCCGGTGGCGAGGATCGCTTGGTATTGGTTTTCTTGCAGCGCGTAGACGCGGTTGGCGCCGACGAAGCCGATGCCGCCGAAGGCGCCGACGGCGGGCAGCAGGATTTTCAGGAAGTTCTCGAAGCCTGCGGCGCCTGCGAGCGCGAAAGTGAAGACGAGGCCGCCGATGGCGCCGATGATGAGGCCGCGCAGACCAATGGCGGTTTGACCCGCCGCGCGCCGCGTCGACCACACGTAGAGGAAGAGATCGCGCTGACGCTCGTTCACTTGAGTCCGGCCTTTTGCGCGTAGTGGAACGACGCGGCTGCGAGGGGGCGAATGCGTTGGATCATTTGCGCGGCGTGGGCGCTCGCGGCGGTGCCGTCACGCACGCGGCCGGCTATGCCTTGCAAAATGCAGGCGAGGCGGAAGGCGTTGTAGGAGAAGTACCAATCGAGTTCGGCGATGCCGTCGCGGCCAGTTTGGTCGCAATAGAGCTTCACGGTTTCATCGAGCGTTGGAATGCCGAGTGGCGCAAGATCAACGCCGCCGAGGCCGGAGCGCCCATCGCTCGGCAGCACCCAGCTCATCAAATAGTAGGTGAAATCGCCGAGTGGATCGCCGAGCGTTGAAAGCTCCCAATCCAGCACGGCGATGACGCGCGGCTCGCTTGCGTGCAGCACCAAATTGTCGAGGCGATAATCGCCATGGACGATTGAGGTGCGCTCGCCGGGGGGGATGGTTTGCGGCAGCCATTCGATGAGACGGTTCATCTCGTCGATGGTTTCGGTTTCGCTGAGTTTGTATTGCTTCGACCAGCGATCGATCTGGCGCCCGAAATAGTTTCCGGGCTTGCCGTAATCGCCAAGGCCGATCTTTTCGTGATCGGTGTTGTGAAGCTTTGCCAAAGTCGAGATTTTGTTTTCGTAGGTCTTGCGGCGATCCTCCTTCGTCATTTCCGGCAGCGCGCCGTTCCAAAGGACGCGGCCTTCAACCATTTCCATGACGTAGAACATCGCACCGAGGACGCTGTCATCGGTGCAGAGCGCGTATTGGCGCGCGACTGGGAAGCCTGTCGGATGCAGCGCCGACATGACGCGGAATTCGCGGTCGACGGCGTGCGCGGAGGGTAGGAGTTTGCCGCCCGGTTTTTTGCGGAGGACGTATTTGCGTGTGGGCGTGACGAGTTGGTAGGTCGGGTTCGATTGCCCGCCCTTGAACTGATTGATGGTCAGCGGGCCTGCGTAGCCTTCGACGTTGGATTGCAGCCATGCATCAAGCGCGACGTCGTCGAGTTTGTGGCGCTCTTCGACGGGCTTGGTGCCTTTGAAGTCTGCGTGCGGGTCGGCGGCTGGTTCAGTCATTCAACTCTCGTCATTCCGGACGCGCGAAGCGCGATCCGGAACCCAGGGGCAACATGCTCGTCGTTGGCCCACGGGTTCCGGGTTCAATGCTTCGCATTGCCCCGGAATGACGACAAGTGGAAGTGCGTGACGCGGCGCTAGTTCAGGGCGCGCCAGGCGATGTCGCTGCGGCAGAAGCCGCCGGGCCAGTCGATGCGGCGGACGGCTTCGTAGGCGCTGTTGACGGCGTCGCGCAATGTTGGGCCGGTGGCGGTGACGTTGAGGACGCGGCCGCCGTCGGCGCGGAGGAGGCCGTCGGAATCGGTGCGGGTGCCGGCGTGGAAGACGACGACGTTCGGCACGTCGTTGGCTTGGCCAACACCGCGGATCACTGAGCCCTTGAGTGGCTCATCGGGATAGCCTTGCGCGGCGTACACCACTGTCACCGCGGGCTGATCGTCCCACACGACCTTGGGCGCGCCGGCGAGTTCGCCTTGCGCAGCGAGCAGCAGAACAGGTGCGAGATCGCTTTTCATGCGGCGCATCAAGGTCTGGCATTCGGGATCGCCGAAGCGGACGTTGAACTCGATCAGCTTGGGACCGGCGGGTGTGATCATTAGACCGGCGAAGAGCACACCGACAAAGGGGCGGCCTTCGGCTTTCATCCCGCGCAATGTCGGCAGGATGATTTGCTCCATGGTTTGATCGCGCACGGCATCGGTGAAGATGGGTGCGGGGGAGTAGGCGCCCATGCCACCGGTGTTGGGGCCCTTGTCGCCGTCATAGGCGCGCTTGTGATCTTGGGCGGCGCCGAACGCGATTGCTGTCTCGCCGTCGCAGATCGCGAAGAAGCTGGCTTCTTCGCCGGGCAGAAAATCCTCGATGACGATGCGTTGGCCGGCGGTGCCGAACTTGCGCAGGAAGAGGATCTCGTCGATTGCCTCATCAGCCTCGCGACGTGTTGCGGCGATGACCACGCCTTTGCCGGCAGCGAGACCGTCGGCCTTGATCACGAAGGGCGGTTCGCGATCGCCGAGATAGGCTTTGGCGCGGATGGCGTCGTCGAAGACTTTGTATTCCGCTGTCGGCACGCCGTGGCGGACGCAGAACTCTTTCATGAAGGCTTTTGAGGCTTCGAGTTCAGCGGCGGCTTTGGTTGGGCCGAAGCATGGGATGCCAACGGCGCCGAGCGCATCAGCCAAACCGGCCGCCGCCGCCGCTTCCGGGCCGATGACCACGAGCTCGATCTGCTCACGCAGCGCAAAGGCTGCGAGTTCGCGCGCATCGTCGGCCTTGATCGCGACGCAGCGCCCAAGCTCCGCCAATCCCGGATTGCCGGGCGCGGCGATGATCTCCGTGACGAGCGGGCTTTGCTTCAACTTCCAGCCGAGAGCGTGCTCACGCCCGCCAGAGCCGACGATCAGAATCTTCATGGGGATGGGATTGGGACCGGACGCGCGCCCGGTCAAGCGCGGGGCGGCTCATGCAGTGCCGAGAGTGCTCGCGGCGATCAAAAAATACGTCGCCAGCGCGGCGAAGCAGGCGGCAGCGCCCACCTGCGCCCAGCGCGCCTTTATAAACAGCGCCACCAGCGTGAGGCCGAACGCGGTGATCGTGATGATGGAGTCCCGGAACCAAGACCCGTAGAAACCTGAGAAGGTGATGTTGAACAGTAGCGCGATGAAGCAGAAGGCGACCATCGCCCACAGGTAGTTGCGGCCTTCGCGTTCGTGGAACGTGACGAGGTCGATCCATTCTTCATTGCCGCTGAACTCCGGCGTCACGAATACGCACAGGACGTATTGCGCGATCTTGCTGGTGATCAGCCAGAGCACGGTCCAGGCCGGCCATTCGGTCAGCGACCGTAACTGCCAATCCGCCGCCCAATTGCCCAACGTCATTGCGAGGATGCTCCACATCCAGGCCGCATGCGTGAGCGAGAAGCGCACGTGGGCGCGGCGGCGGAGAATGTGGACGGCGCCGGCGAGGAGGTGTCCGAGCGCCAGCGCCGAGATGACCGACGAAAACGCCAGGACGAATTCGAAAAGTGTCATGCCGAGCTCCCGCGACTGCATTGCGATGTCAGAGGAAGAGCGTCAATCGGTTAAGCGACGTGGGTGGGGCGGGCGACGTAGCGTTCGAGGTCGGAGAGGAGGCGCCGCCACGCGTCCTCCATTTCGGGTGACCAGTGCGGACCGCAGGCGGCGCGGAGTTCGTCGCGCATGACGGCGAAGAACGAGGCGAAGGCATCTGGCGGCACTTCATAGCCAATATGCGTGACGATCTCGCTTGAGATGAAATTGTGCGCGTAGCGGCGCTCGCCGATGAAATCGAGAATCGTGTTGAAGGCGTGCGAGAGCATGTTGCCGCGTACGCCGCCATCGCGGTCCATGATGAAGAGGCGCTCGGTTTCTGGGAAATCGCGAAAGAGGCGGGCGTAGATGTCGCTGGTGAGATCGCCAGCACGTTCGGCGGCGATCTCCAAGCTGCGCTCGATCTCGGAGGCGCCGTCGAAGCTCACTCGTCCTTCGGCTTCATGATGCCGGAGAAGGTCACCACGGCTAGCGCCGTGAGGATGGCGCCGAGCATGGCGTAGAGCGCGTGCGCCCAGCGCCAGAGGGCGACACCTTCTAGCCAGCGCCAATCGCTTGTCTCGGAGACTGCGACGCCCGGCGATAATTCTGCGCGGGCGGTGCGCCCTGGCGCGCAGCGGCTGGCTTGGCCGAGATCGATGACGGGTAGCGCAACGTCGAGCGCGTAAAGTGTAGGTTCGACGGCGCCGTTGCAGGCGCGGCCTTGCGGCGTGACGAGCGCGCCTTGGGCGTTCATCGCCAGCACGCCGAAGACGCCGAGCGCGAGGAACAGCGCCAGTGCGCGGACGATGCGTATGGGTGCGAGGCCGTAGCCGGAGATGATGCCGAAGAGCGATGAGAGCGCCCAGGTGAATGGGCCTGCTGAACCTGCAAGCGTGTGCAGATCGTGCTGTGCGAGTTGCACACGGCGCGCGTCCTCGCGGCGGCCCATGCGCGCGTAGGTGCTGGCGGCGTGGGTGAACGGTTGCGGTGAGAACTTTTCGCCATCGCGGCGCGAGCGCTTCAGCCAGGCCAAGCGCGAACGCCATTTCTCGCCATCGCTGTCGATGCGACCGTAAGCGAAGCCGTCGAGCCCAAGGCGTGCGTTGTCTGGTCCCCAACCGGTTTTCACGTCGTCGTCGAGCGCCGCGCATGAGGCGCCGGAGGCGTCGATGAAGGCGTCTTGCTGGGTGGTGAGTGTGCGCGCTTGCACGGGGCCGGATATCTGCGCGTCGGCGATGGAGAACACCGCGCCGCGTGCGCCGTCCGGGCCAGGGCCGCGCAGTTCGAGTTGCGACCATGCGAACGCGCCATCGACGCGCGCGCGGTCGAACTTGGCCCCGCCTTCGATGACGGTTTTCTGGCCGTGTGGCGCAAAGCCATCGTCAGCGAGCTTTAACGTGAGATTCCCGCCGACGCGCACGTTGGGCGCGCGAATGGCCCAGGCGCCGGCATTGATGTAGCGGCCACCGCCGAAGGCCAGGTAGCTTGAGATGCGCGCGTCGGCGAGGAAGAGTTCGCCCTTGATGTTGGCGCCGTGCAGAAGCCACGCGCCGCCCACACTCATGCTGGTGGCATCAACCGCGCGACCGTAGGCGTCGCCGCGCATGCTGGTGCGGTGGACGATTTCGGCGGCGCGCATTTCCAGATTGCGCGCGATCGAGGCGTTCTGCAGCCAGAGCATGCCGGCGATTTTTACGGTGTCGGCCCATACTTGACCGCCGATCTCGGCGTTCGAAAGCATCACCGCCGCGCCCATTTCGTTGCGGAACGAGGCGTTGTCGCTCATGTCGAAATCGCGCGTGATGCGTGCGCCGCAAAAGCGGGCTTCGCCTTCGACCTTGGCTTTGCGCAGCAACACGGTGTCGAAACGGGCGCCGTCGGCGTTGATGGCTTGGCCGCTTGTGTCTTCGCTCCGGTTTAAGAGCGTCGCGCCTTCGAGCGAGAAACCGCCATCGACTTGTGCGTTCGCGAGCCAGATGCAGCCAAATGCGTCAAACGATCCATCTAGCAGGAGATTGCCGGTGATCTCCGCGCCTTGAAGCATGAGCGCATCTTCGTCGCTATCCATTGCGCGCGCGAATTTTGCATCACGCGCCAGCACGTCGCCATCGACGCGCACGCCGCGCAGCTTTGCGGTCAGCGTCTCACGGCCGGGCGCTTCGAACGGCGCGACGGCGCAGAGATTCAGTTCGCCCTGGATCTCGGCCTCGATCGCGACGAGGCGAGACATGCGGCTGCGTTCGAACGAAACGCGGGCCAAGCGGGCGTGACTGAGATCGACCGTTTCAGGGATTTCGCACTCGACCAGCGACAACGCCGGGAGGCCATCGCCTGAACAATCGGTAAGGTCGAGCGCGCCTTCGATGCGCGCGCCTTTGATCCGGACGCCTGGTGTCTGGATGGTCCAGCTCTGATCGAGGCCGAGCAGGAGTTTGCGCAAAAAGCCGGCCCGCACGATCGGCTTGGCCCCGCCGGGGCCGCCCATGGTGGTGAAATCGGCGATTTCCCCAGCGTTCGTCCGCTCCACCACGAAATGCTCATGCGGCGACAGGTCGTTGGCGTCAAACGCCATGCGTAGATCCCCCGGCTCCCCCAAGCCGGGAACTGTTTAAGCATCTGGGGCGGAGGCGCGCGAGTCGCCTTATATGAAAGAGATGTCAGACGCTGCGGCCGCTACCACCGCCCAATCGAACCTGCCCGAGCTTTCGGTCAGCGAACTCGCATCGGCGGTAAAGCGCACAATGGAAACGAACTTCGACCGTGTGCGTGTGCGCGGCGAACTCGGCCGCGTGCTGATTGCAAAGTCTGGCCACCTCTATGTCGATCTGAAGGACGAAGGCGCGACGATCTCCACGGTGATGTGGAAGGCGAACGTGCAGCAGCTCGGCTTCAAGCCGGAAGAAGGGCTTGAGGTTGTCGCTGAGGGGCGGCTCTCGACGTATCCTGGGCGCTCGCAATATCAGCTGATCTGCGAACGCATGTCGCCGGCTGGCGTTGGCGCGCTGTTGGCGCAGCTGGAGAAGCTGAAGCAGAAGCTGCAGGGCGAAGGGCTGTTTGCGCGTGAGCGCAAGAAGCCGATCCCGTATCTGCCGCGCACGATTGGTGTTGTGACCTCGCCGACGGGCGCGGTTATTCGCGACATCCTGCATCGCTTGGGTGAACGGTTTCCGTGTCGCGTGATCGTGTGGCCGGTGCTGGTGCAGGGGCCGGAAGCGGCGGGCCAGGTTGCGCGCGCGATTAAGGGCTTCAATGGCGTGCAGGGGCGTGATCGGCCGGATGTGCTGATCGTGGCGCGTGGTGGTGGCTCGATCGAGGATCTCTGGGCGTTTAACGAAGAGATCGTGGTGCGTGCGGCGGCGGCGAGTGAGATTCCGCTCATTAGCGCTGTTGGCCACGAGACCGATACGACGCTCATCGATTACGCGTCGGATCACCGGGCGCCGACGCCGACAGCCGCTGCTGAACGTGCTGTGCCGGTGCGGGCTGAGTTGATTGAGCGCGTGACGAGCGCTGATGGGCGTTTGAAAAATGGGCTCGTGCGCGGACTGGAGCGGCGGCGCACTGAATTGCGGGCCGCTGCGGCGAAGCTGCCGCGTTTGGAAACGCTGTTTCAGATTCCGCAGCAACGGTACGACCGCGCTGCTGAGCGTTTGAATGCGGCGCTTGTCACCAATACGCGCGCGGCGCAATCGAAGCTGGATCGCGTCGCGGCGCGTTTGCGCCCGGAAGCGTTGGCGCAAGATATCAGCCGTCGGCGCGAATTGCTGAACCGCGCTTCGGCGCGGATTGCGCCGGCGATGAAACGGACGCTGGAAGCGCATCGCAAGCACCTCGATGGCGCGGCGCGGATGCTGGAATCGCTTTCACATAAGAGCGTGCTAGCGCGCGGGTTCGTCATGGTTCACCGCGAGGATGGTTCGCTGGTGCGCGCCGCCAAGGATCTTTCGCCGGGCGATGAGATCGAACTGACGTTCGCCGATGACAAGCAACGCGCTGTGATCGACCCCGCTCGCGCGCCCGCGTCGGATACGAATTCCGATCCTGAGCCGCCGAAGCCGAAGCCCAAACCGAAGCCGGGCGGCAATCAGGGCAGCTTGTTCTGAGTAAGCTCTTGCGCCCGCGCGGCGCGCTCGCCAAAGAGCGCGCATGCGTTTGAACGTCATCAATTTGGCCGCCCGCGCCGATCGCCGCGCGCAGTTCACGGCGTGGAATGCGCGACCGGGCGTGGAGATTGCGTTCGTTGACGCTGTTGTCGGTGCATCGCTCGATCGTAGCGATTTGGCGGCGCGCGGGTTGGTGACCGCGGAGGCGTCGCATTTTAGCGCAGGGGCGCTTGGTAACGCGCTGTCTCATCACAAACTTTGGCTTGAAGCGGCTGCGGCCGCCGAGCCGACGTTTATCGTCGAAGACGATGCGTGCCTGCGTGCGGACTTCGCGTCTCAGACCGCGGGCGCGCTAGCGCAGCTCCCGGCGGACTGGGACTTTGTGTTCTTGGGCTACAACACCAACGCCATCGTCGCCGTGCAGAGCAGGGATGGCTTGAAGACGTTGTTGCACTTCGACGAAGGCGCAAAGCGCAATGCGAACTACTTTACCGCCTTTGCGCGCGATCCAGCGCCAGCGCCGACTCCGCTGTTGTGCTTTCAAGCGTGGGGGACGCTGGCTTATGCCATCTCGCCGCGCGGCGCTGCCCGGCTTTTGAAAGTGTGCTTTCCGCTGAGCGGCGCGAATGACATTTTCATGTTCGGGCAAAACCGGAAGCTGCAGCCCTATACGTTGGACGGCATGATCAATGTCGCGCTGCAGCGGGCGCCTTTGAGTGCATATTGCTTGTTTCCGCCGTTGGCGGTCAGTTCAAATGACGTGGCCGGTTCGGACGTTGTCAGCTGATGAAGAGCGTGGTTGCAGCCTTCTCGCTTTTTCAGAGCGGCGACATCGCTGGCGCTGAGGTGATGCTGAACGAGTTGCTGGAGCGCTCGCCGGAGGATGCGGACGCGCTCCATTGCATGGCGGCGATCCATCACCAGAAGGGCGATCTTGTCGGCGCGGCGCGCTATTTTGATCGGGCGCATGAAGTGTCGCCGTACGACGCCGAGATTGCGTTTAACCGGGCGGTGGTGCTGTCGGGGCTTGGGCGGCACGTCGAATGCGTCGAGGCGTGTGCGACCTTTTTGAAGTTGCGGCCGGGCGATCCGGAAGCGTTGCTGTTGCAGGGCGTGTCGCTGACGGCGCTGGGTCAGCACGAGGCGGCGCTGGCGGCGCTGGATCAGACTTACGAGCACCGCGCCGATGTGCACGCGCGCCGGGCTGGGTTGCTTTTGCATCTTGGCCGCACGGAAGAAGCGCTAACGGCGGCGGCGCGCGCGAACGGCATCGATCCGCGCAACGCCGATGCGCACTATCATCGTGGCCAGGCGTTCGGAACGCTGGAGCTTTGGCGCGAAGCCGTGGAAGCGTTCGATGCGGCGCTTGCGCTATCGTCCACGCCATTGGCGATCCGAGCGGCGCGCGCGCCTGCGCTAGCCAATGTTGGCCGTTTCGATGAAGCGTTGGCTGACATCGATGCGGTACTGGCACGCGCGCCGACGCGCGTCGAGTTTCTGGCGCGCCGCGCTTACATCCTGAATGCTGCGGGGCGCTACGCGGACGCGCTTGCGGCCTACGAACGTGTCCTTACGCTGGCGCCTAATGACGCCGCCGCGCTTTATGCGAAGTGCGATCTAACGCTTGGCGCGGGCGATTTCGAACACGGCCTGCCGCTGTACGAGGTGCGCCACCAACTGCACCCGCGCTTCACGCCGGTGTCTTCAGCGCCGCTTTGGCGTGGGCAATCGCTCGAAGGCAAGACGATCCTGGTGCAGGGCGAACAGGGGTTCGGCGATCTCTTTCAGTTTTGCCGGTTCATCCCGGAACTCGCGGCGCGCGGCGCCAGGGTGATCTTGCAGGAGCGGGCGACGGCTTTGGCGCTGATGCAAAGTTTGAAAGGTGTTGCGGAGCTTGTGCCGGCAAAGGCGACGGCGCCCGCGGCGGACTTCCACATTCCGCTGGCGAGCCTGATGCTGGCGCTTGGCGTGCGTGCCGATACGATTCCGGCGCCAATCCCATACCTACATGCCGAGCCCGATTGCGTTGCGCTCTGGCGCGATGGGCTAGGCGCGAGCGAGCGCCGTCGCGTTGGAGTGGTTTGGGCCGGCGTGACGCGCCACGCGATGCAGAGCTGGCGCTCGCTGGACGGCGCCGCGATTGCACAATTGCTACAGGCCGATGTCGATTTCTTTAGCCTGCAGATGGAGAGCCTCGCCGTTGCGCAAGCGTATGGCGTCGGGCAATTCGGCGCACAGATTGCGGACTTCGCT
>JBEBHI010000317.1:0-1819 GCA_040080935.1 Terricaulis sp. | reverse complement strand
CTCATCATCTACAATTTCGGTGATGGATCCGACACCTCGTACGATGGCGGCGCTGACACCGACACGCTGCGCATCACCGGCACCACGGGCAACGATACGCTGACGGCGATCTGGAACGGCACACGGTTGACGAGCTTCAATGCGACGACGCTCGTAAACATCGAGGCCGTGACGGCGGACTTGCTCGCCGGCAACAATGACACGCTGAGCTACGCAGCCACCGCGGCAGCGAACGGCGTCACCGTAGATCTGGCAGCAGGTACGGGTTCTGGATTCACCCAGCTTGCTGGCATCGAAAACGTCACAGGCGGAGCCGGCAACGACTCCCTCACCGGCGACGGCAACGCCAACAATCTGGACGGCGGCGCGGGCGCAGATACACTAAACGGCGGCGCTGGAAACGACACGTTGGCGGGCGGCGCTGGCAACGACATCCTGATCGGTGGTCTGGGCAATGACGCTCTGAACGGCAACGGTGGTCAGAACACCTTCGTGTTCAGCGGTACGTGGGGTCGGGACACCATCACTGGTTTCGACGCAGCTCCGGCCGGCGGCCAAGATCGTTTGGACATCAGCGCGACGGGGATCACCGCAGCGACGTTCGCTTCGCAAGTCTCAATGGTTAACCAAGCTGGCAACGTGGTGATCACGATCGACGGCCAACAGATCGTGTTGGCTGGCGTGACCACCGCCGCGATCGACCAGACTGACTTCATCCTGTTTGGTCCGTGACGCACTGAGTAGGCCGCTCCGAAAGGAGCGGCCGCACTCGACAGGCGTATGGCGCTAAGCCGTTTGGAGAAACGCCTGTCACGTGCCTACCCGGTGCGCGACGTTTGCCACTTCTTGTGGGGTGGTTTGTTCGTGGCCGGACTTGGTCTGAAACTTCCAAAATTCTCGGTTGCGAAGGCTGTTGCCAACGTGCGGGCCTTCCGCCCGTCGGAGGCTGTCGCCGCATCGCGTGAGCAATGGACGAAGGCGCGTGGCGCCGTTGACCGCTTCTTCAATGTTCCTGCGGAGGAACTGCAGGGATTTTCTGCAGCGCAAATGATGCGCGGCGGCGCGCAAAGTTTGCGTACGCACATCATGCTGATCATCGCGTTCAGCGCCGCGATCAATCTGCTCTACCTCGCGCCGTCACTTTACATGCTGCAAGTGTACGACCGCGTCATCCCCACGAGCGGTGTGCTGACGCTGCTGCTGCTCAGCGTCGTGCTGATTGCCAGTCTCTCGGTGCTGGCGTTGCTCGACGCGATTCGCTCGCGGCTCTTGGCGCGGGCCTCTGTGCGGGTCGAGCGTTTGGTCGCCGACGCGGTCATTGAAGCGGGCATGCGCGCGCGTCGTGCTGGCGCTCCGGCTGACGCCACCACGCGCGACCTGGACAATCTGCGCACCGGCATCACTAGCCCTGCGGCGACCGGCCTTCTCGATCTGCCGTGGACGCCGCTCTTTATCTTCATTTGCTTCGTGATCCATTTCTGGGTCGGTGTGCTCGCAGTCTTCGGCGCGGTCATCATCATGCTGCTAGCGCTCGCCAACGAACGCAGATCACGTGACTCGATCTCGCGTCTCTCAGGTTTAGCGGCGCGCTTCTATGGCTCCAGCGACGCCGACCTCAACTCGGCTGAGACGATCCACGCGCTTGGCGCCAACAAGCGATTCCGTGAGCGCCGCGCGCTTTCACGTGCAGAGTTCGTTGGCGCCCAGACTGAAATGGCGTTGACCGGTGCAGGTTATGCCTCCGCCACCAAGGCCACGCGGATGCTGCTGCAATCGGCGGCGCTGGGCCTCGGCGCCTTCCTCGCCGTCGAACGCCAAA
>JBEBHI010000316.1:0-1824 GCA_040080935.1 Terricaulis sp. | reverse complement strand
CTCCCCACAAGGGGGGAGGGGCTAGGCGGTGGCAACCACCGGCGCTTCAGGCGGCTTGCGCCCGATCAGCGCAAACGCCAGCGCGCCAACGCAGAACAACACTGCGCCAACCTGCAGCCCGATATCGTACGATCCCGTCGCGTCATGAATCTTGCCGAACGACACCAGCGCAACCGCCGTCGACAACGCGCCCGCCATCGCGATCACGCCGTAGATCGCGCCGTAGTGCTTCAGACCAAAGCTGCGGCTGATGAAATACGCGAAGAGATCGACCTCCGCGCCTTGCTGCGCGCCGATCAGCCCGACAGCGAGCGCAGCCAGCGCAAACGAAGGATTGGGGATCATCAGCAGCACGATGCCAATCGCCGGCACCAATGTCGTGATCGCGCCGACCCATTGCGGCGGAAAGCGATCGAGCGAAAAGCCGGTGATCAAGCGACCAACCAGTAAGCCCGCCGCATAGATCGACATGACAATCGCCACGTCGCCATCGCTTAGCCCGGTATCGCTCACCAGCGGCGCCAATTGCCCCAACACGCCGGAGCCAGGAATGTTGATGCACGCGATCGCGAGAACCAGCAGCCAAAACCGCCCACGCTTCACCGCTTCGCGCAGCGACACGTCAGGCACGTTCACCGGCGCGTCTTCAACGTCGTCGCTCGCCTGCGCCGCTGCTTCCTTAGCTTTGCCGATCAACGCCAAGGCAATCGGCAATCCAATCAAAGCCGTCAGCGCCGCCAACACAAAGAAGCCAGGGCGCCAGCCGTATTCGGTGATCACATACATCAGCAAAGGCGGCGCGATCATCGCCGCAATCGACGTGCCCGCCGTGGCCAATCCGAGCGCAAGTCCGCGCTGGCGCGCGAACGACGCGATCACTGGCCGCGTGTAAATGATAGAGGAGGTGCCTCCACCAAAAACCCCGCCCGCAATCATTAACGCGACATAGAGCATGTACGAGCCGGTCTGCAGTGCGTTCAACGCATAGATGGACGCGAGGCCGATACAGCAAACGATCGCGACGCGGCGAAAGCCGAGCCGGTCGAGGTAGCGTCCGAGGATGGGCAACGTCACCGCGCCCATCAGGAACGACATCATCGCGCCAAAACTGATCTCGCCGCGCGACCAGCCGAACTCTTCGCTGATTGGCGCGATGAAGATGCTGTTCACGTAGAGATAGAGCGAAACGCCGGTGCCCATGCCGATGCCGGCGCCAAGCGCAACGCGCCAACCATTGCGCCACTCTGCGATGTCAGCTGCGCTCATCGCGCGTGGGGTATCGGCCATGCCGTTAGCACGCGTTCAAACGCGCACGAGGTCAAGTGTTGAGTTCATTGTTGACGAGCGTCACCGATGACAGGCGTCACTCAAGCCGCGGCGACACGCGCGTTATTGGGTCTGCGTGCGATGCCGCCCTCGAGCGTGAACACGTCGCAACCCTCCGGCAGCGTCTCGCCGGCGCCGAGCAAGAGAACACCATTCGGCGTCAACGCATCCGCCACGCGCCGCAGCACATCGATGCGCGTCTCTTGGTCGAAAGAGGGCAGCACATGCGCCAGTACGACGATGTCGAATTGCCCAAGTTGCCCCGGATGCTTCATCAGATTGTGCTGCTCAAACCGCACGCCGGCGCGCAGGCGATCGGAAATGCGCCAGAGATCGCCGGCCTTTTCAAAGTAAGCGATCAACTTGCGGATCGGCAGCCCGCGCTGAATTTCAAACTGGGTGTAAAGGCCCGCGCGTGCTTTATCGAGGAGCCGCTCAGAAAGATCCGTCGCAACAATCTCAGCCGCAGGATTGAGGCCCTCGCTGCGCATCTCATCG
>JBEBHI010000026.1:0-25376 GCA_040080935.1 Terricaulis sp. | reverse complement strand
CAGACTGACCTCTTAGCATGCGATAACAACGCATTCTGAGGACGCGTCTCATGGCGATCTATCTGCTCGGCGGACACCAAACCGATTTCGCGCGCGTGTGGTCACGCGAAGGTTTGGACTTCACTGACATGATGCGCGAAGCCATCGACGGCGCTCTCGCGGCGACGACCCTCGACGCAAACGACATCGATGCGATCCATGTCGGCAACGCGTTCGGTGAACTCTACCGCAACCAGGGCCACCTCGCCGCAATGGTCGCGCAGGTAAAGCCGGAGTTTTACGGCAAGCCCGCGATGCGCCACGAGGCCGCGTGTGCATCGAGTTCAATCGCTGTGCTGACTGCGACGGCCGAGATTGAAGCTGGTCGCTATGATTGCGTGATGATCCTCGGCGTTGAGGAAGAAAAGAACTTGCCTGGCGATGAAGCCTCCAAGGTGCAGAACGCGGCATCCTGGCAAGGCCACGAAGACATTGAGTGCCGCTTCATGTGGCCCGCCGTATTCGGCCGCATCGCGGCCGAATACGACGAGCGCTACGGCCTCGATCGCCGCTATCTCAACCGCATCGCGGAGATCAACCGCACCAATGCGATGCGCAATCCGTTGGCGCAAACGCGCAAATGGCGCTTCGATGCGGGGGCCTTCACCGACAATGACGAATTAAACCCCGTCATCGAACCTGGCACGCGCCGCCAAGATTGCGGACAAATCACCGACGGCGCAGTCGCCATCATCATCGCGTCCGATCGCTTCATGGAGAGCTACGCCGAGAAGCGCGGCGCCAAACCGGCAGACTTCCCGCAAATCACCGGCTGGGGTCACGCCAATGCGGGCATTCGTTTCCTTGACAAGATCGAACGCAGCAAAGGCCAGGACTACATCTTCCCGCACGTGCGCAAGGCGATCACCGATGCGTGGAGGCGCGCGGATTTGCCTGACGTGTCAGCGCTCAGCGGCATCGAGCTGCACGACTGCTTCACATCGACAGAATACATGGCCATCGATCATCTCGGCCTCACCGCGCCAGGCCAAAGCTGGCGCGCGATTGAAGACGGCACGATTGCGATGGGCGGCGCGTGCCCGGTCAATGCCTCTGGCGGCTTGATCGGTGTCGGTCATCCTGTTGGCGCGACCGGCGTGCGGATGTTGCTCGATGCAGGCCGCCAAGTGACGGGCACAGCGGGCGATTATCAGGTCGAAGGCGCGCGCACGTATCAGACACTCAACATCGGCGGCTCACTCGGCACCGTCGTCAGCTTCGTCGTCGCCCGTCCTTAAGTCAGCGACTTAAAGCGCGCGGCCGCCGCTTGATACTCGCGATCGAGATCATCAACGACTTGCGCGACAGTTTCGATCGCGCGCGTGCGCCCGACGCCTTGTCCCGCCGCCCAGATATCACGCCACCGTTTTGCGGAATCGCCTGAATAGTCGCGCTGCGCGGGGCCGCCGAGATCGTCCGGGTTGCGCCCCGCAGCAGCGAGACTCGCCTTCAGCCATGACGCTGGCGTGCCGGTGATCGCGGCTGAGACGACGAGATCGTCCGCGTCAGAGTCGACAATCATCTGCTTGTACGCGTCTTGCGCGCGGCTCTCGACCGTCGGCAGAAAGCGCGTGCCCATGTAAACAAAGTCCGCGCCCGCAGCGACCGCGCCGGCAACGCCCGCACCATCAGCGATGCCGCCACCGACGGTGATATAACCGTCGAAAAATTCTCGCACTGCGGAAATGAACGCAAAGGCGGAGAGATGCCCGGTATGCCCGCCCGCGCCCGCGCTGATACAAGCCATGCCGTCGACGCCCGCTTCCGACGCCTTGCGCGCCAGCTTGAGGCTGACGACGTCGGCGAACACCAGCCCGCCATAGCTCTTCACCGTCTCCATCACCGGCTTGGGCGATCCCAACGCCGTGATAACAATTGGCGGCTTGTACTCCGCGACCAAGCGGAGGTCGTCGGCCAGACGCGTGTTTGTCGAGTGTGTGATGAGATTTGCCACCCAGGGCGCATCGCTCGGCGTAAGTGCGCCAGTGATCTCGCCCATCCAGGCATCAAGTTCTGCGCTGGTGCGCGTGTTGGGCGTCGGAAACGCGCCTGCGATGCCCGCCTTGCACGCAGCGATCACAAGCTCCGGCCCAGTGACCAAGAACATCGGCGCACAAAACACCGGCAGACGCATCTTATAAGGAAACGGCGTGCTCATGCCGGCTGCGCCAACTTCTCACGTAGCTCGCGCTTCAACACTTTGCCGACGGGATTGCGTGGCAACGCTTGAATCGTCTCCATGCGCTCGATCTGTTTGAACACCGCGACTTTCTTGTCTTGCGTCAGGAAGCGATTGATCTCGGCCATATCGACGCTCTGGTCGGGCTTGAAGACAACGAACGCGCACAACCGTTCGCCAAGCGTATCATCCGGCGCACCAACAACTGCAACCTCCGCGATGGCCGGGTGCCCGACCAAGTGACCCTCTATTTCCTCGGAAGAAATGTTCATGCCGCCGCGAATGACGATGTCCTTAAACCGGCCAACAAAGCGATAGAATTGCAGCCGGTCGCCTGCGAGTTCGAAGAGATCGCCGGTCCGAAACCAGCCATCCTTGTCGAACGCACGCGCATTGATTTCCGGCGCGCGCCAATAACCTGAGAAAATCGTCGCGCCCTTAACGCGCAACTCACCGGGCTTACCAGCCTCAGTCACTTCCTGCTCGGTCTCAGGATCGACCAAACGCGTGAAGATACGATCGTGCAGCTTCGAGTCCCATTTGAAGCCTTCGCCGAAGCGCGGAAAGTAGGCCGAACGCTGCGCAGGATCAGGCACATCGCGATACGTGCTTGGAAATGAAGCGCCTTCATTCGAGCCGAAGAAGTTGGTGATCTGCACGCCGTGCTTTTTGTGGAATGTATCCACCATCCATTCCGACAAAGGCGCGGAGCCTGAGCCGATGTTCTGCAAGCGAGTAAAATCGATGCCGTCGAGCAACGCTTCGTTTTGCAGCAGCAGATTGAGGATCGCCGGCGGCGCCACCGTGTAGTCGACCTTCTCGTCGCGGATCTGTTTCAAGAAGACCTGTAGATCGAACGGCTGGTGCTGGATCAGTTTGCCGCCAACCAGCAGCCAACTCACGAACGACGTCGATATCCCCGCCATGTTCACCATTGGGAACGGATTGAGGAGATTGTCGCCGTCCTCGATGTCGCCCGCATGGACGACGCCCTGACCCATGATGATCCACTCGTTATGGCTGCGCGGCACGCCCTTCGGCTGCGCTTCGGTGCCGGATGTCCAACAGATCGTCAGGATATCATCGGCGCTGACGTTGGCCTCTTGCTCGGCGAGCTGCGCCGCCGCCAGCTCCGATTGCTTCACACGCGCCAGCAAGGGCTCGATCGCGATCGAGCCCTCGACAGCTTCTCCAAGCACAAACACGTGCTGCAGCGTCGTCGCGGCCGCCTTGACGCGCACCAGCATCTCACCATGCGCATGCTTGCCGATGCGGTTCGCAGTCATCACCGCTTTGGCGCCGATACTTCCACAAATGTAAGCGAGTTCGTGCTCGCGATACTGCACAGGCGCTGGGCTCACGATGATGCCGAGGCGCGCGCACGCGAGATAGATCGCCGGCAGGTCCACCAAGTTCGGCAGCTGCACGACCAGCGCATCATCTTTGCGCAGCCCATGCGCAACCAACACCGCAGCGTAACGCCCAACCAAATCCTCAAGCTGCCACCAAGTCAGCCGCTTCGGTTCGCGCCCAACGATGTCCATGCAATTGATCGGATCGACGCACGCTTCTTTGTCGGTTTTCTCGCGCACATGCTTTTCGAGCAGGTCATCGACCCGCACATCACCCCACCAGCCGCGCCTCTTAAAGTCGGCAATGCGTTCAGCCGGCACAACGATCATCAGACAGCTTCCTTCGGCGCCGCGAGCGGGCGGCGACGTTGAACAATCCTGAAGCGTGAGGCGACGAACGCAAGGTCCGTCAGGCAGGCGTTGCCAGCGGGGTTGAGGCCGGTGACGTGGTAGTCGCTGTAAGCTGCAGCGAAGTTGATCCACATTGCGCCGGTGAGATTGATCGAGAGGTTGGCGCCGGCGCTCGCATAGAAGTCAGCCGAGCGATCGATGAAGGTCTCATCGGTGGAATAGAGGTAGCATGAGATGGCGCCGCGCGTTTTAGCGAGATGCGTCGCCTCCGCTACGGCCGCCTCGCCGCTCTCGGCGGCAACGATGAACAGCACCGGGCCGAAGCGTTCCTCGGCGTAGAGCTCTTGGTGCTTCGGTTCCACGGAGAGAACCAATGGCGTCAGCGTGCGCGCATTGGAAAACTGTGGATGCTCGTAAGGCGCCGCCTCGCGCAACAGGCGCAGGCCATGCTTGGACGCGGCCTCCCGCGTCGCGCGCACCACATCGAGGCTCACTTTACCCTGCACTGCACCCATGATCGCCGACGCTTGCGCCGGGTTGGCTGCAATCGCGTCAATCTCAGCCACGATAGCTTGCGCGACATTTTCGAACGTCGCGTGTCCTCCACCGGTCGCGATGCCATCCTTCGGCACATAGACGACCTGCGGGCTGGTGCACATCTGGGCCGAGAAGAGACACGTCGCCCGCGCAATCGCGCGTGCCGACGCGGCCAAGCTGTCGACTGACTCAACGACGATGGAGTTCACGCCGGCCGTCTCGGTGAACAACAGCTTGCCCGTGACCGTGCGTTCGAGGTGACCGCCATAGCGTGGGCTGCCGGTAAAATCGATGATCTGCACCGCAGGATCATCGACGAACGCGCCCGCAATCGGCGCGGCGAGCGTGTCGACTGCCAGCGTTACGAGATTGGGATCGAAGCCAAACTCTCGCAAGACGTCTCGGCACGTCTCGACCACGATCGCCATCGGCAAAATCGCAATCGGGTGCGGTTTCACGATCACCGGGTTGCCGGTCGCAAGACTGGCGAACATTGCCGGATACGCATTCCATGTCGGGAAGGATGCGCAGCAAATCGCCAGCCCAATGCCACGTGGTTGAAGCGTGTACGTCTTGTCGAGCGCAACGGGCTCACCGGCGAAGTCGCGGTGATACGACACGCGCGGGGCGACGCTGCGGATCGCCTTCGCGGCATAGGCCAACGCCTCGATGCCACGATCCAGCGCGTTTGGCCCTGAGCCGCTGAACGCTTGGGTATAGCTCTGCCCGGCCACATGCATCACCGCCTGCGCCATCTCGAAATTGCGCTCGTACAGACGCATCGCCATTTCGACGCAAAGCGCCATGCGCAATTCGGGATCCGCCCTCACCCAAGCGGGCATCGCTTGTTGCGCCGCCTCGATCAGAGCTTGCGGTGCGCTTGCCGGATAGCTGATGCCAAGCGCTTCTTGCGTGTACGGCGACACCTCTTCGCCGACCCAGCCGGTCACGTCGGGTTGTCCGAGATCGTAACGCGCTCCCAGTCGCGCTTCGAACGCCGCCTTACCTGCCGCCGGTTTTTCGGCGCCGTGAATCTTAGTCGACGGCGAATCCTTGAACGGGCTCCAGCTCTTGCGCGTATCGACAGCCTCGATCGCGCGCGCAATCAGATCTTTGTGCCGCTCGATCAAGCCCTGATGATCTGCTCGCACGTCAGCGCTCCAACCGTTCAACGATCATCGCACTGCCAACGCCGGATGCACCTGCGGCGACCACCAGCCCAAGCTTTCCACCACTCGCGTCGAGCGCATCGAGCAAAGAGGACACAAGGATCGCACCCGTGGCGCCCATTGGGTGGCCTTTGGCGATGTGACCGCCACCGACGTTCACCTTCGCCGCATCTGCTTTGAAGTCGCGCGTGAATGTCACGATGGTGACGCCGAACGCTTCCATGAACTCGATGCGGTCGAGGTCGCTCAGCGTGAGGCGCGCTTTAACCAGCACGCGCTGCATCGCGGTGAAGCCAGCTGTCAGCGACTGCGCCGGGTCTCCGCCCGCCTCCGCCCAGGCTACGATCCGCGCGCGTGCGCCTGCGCGCTCGGCGCCAACGAGCGCAAGTGCAGCGCCATCCGCCATTGGCGGCGCGTGGCCAACAGTGTGGCGATGATCAATCACGCGATCGCCAAGCGCTTCGCGATACTGATCAGCCAAAGCCGGAAATGCCGGCGCCATGGCCGCAAGCGACTCCAACGTCGTCGCCGAACGGGCGCACTCTTCGCGATCGAGGCCATTCAGCGCGATCCGCGACGCCACCAACGGCGTGCCTTCAGCCGCTGCGGTGCGTCGCTGCGAGGTGAGCGCCGCTTGATCCATCTCCGCGCGCGACACGCCGACATCCTCGGCCAACCGATCAGCAGCGAGCGCAACGGGGATATACCGCGTGCGCCGATCATAAGACGCATCGGCGTAAAAATCGGCGTTGTCGGCCATGAACGGCACGCGCGACATCATCTCGACGCCACCGGCGAGCACACTCTTGGCATGCCCGCTCTCAACCATAGCCGCCGCCTGGCCGATCGCCGTGAGCCCTGAGACGCAATAATTGTTGATGCTGAGCGCAGCCGTTTCATCCGGCAGCTGCGCGTCAAACTTTGAGACAAGAGCGATATGCCCGCCCTGCGCGCCGATCTGACCGACGGCGCCAAGAATGAGCGCGTCCGGCTTCGATACATCGGCGCCGCGCTCTGCAATCGCGCGCACCAAGCCGCTGACAAGCTGTTGCGGCTTCAGCGCCGCGAGCCCGCCATCGGGCCGCGCCTTGCCGCGCGGCGTACGCACAGCGTCATAGATGAACGCCGACATTAGCCGGCCATCTGATCGCCGCGGGCCCACGTCCCGTGGAAGCCGGCTGGCACGCGCGCCGGAATTTGTACGCGCGCGACCGGACCTTTCTTGAAGTTCTGCGCGTCGATGACCTGCGCTTCCGACATGCCGGTGTTCTCGTTGGTCACGAACACCACGACGTAGCCATCGTCTTCGCTCTTGGCGTTGAGGCGCGGCGCGAACGCAGGCTCAGAGCCGAACATACCCGGCTCATACATGTAGGTTTCGGCGTTGCCGGTCTCGAGATCGTATTTGTAGAGGCCCGCGAACTTCTGCAGCTGATCCGGCGACATCGCCACGTGATACGACCAGCGCGTTTTCTTGGCGGCGTAGTCGAGGTTCACGATCGGGAATTCGCCGATGCGATCGTCCAGAATGCGCTTCTTGCATGCGCCCGTGCGCATGTTCATGCGCCACTCAACCGGCACCGCGTGCAGCGCCAGGATGTTCACCATCGACGCATACGGGCCGTATTGGGGGTCGGGAGCAAACCCGTTCGGCGTCATCATGCAGGCGGTCATGACCACCTCGTCGCCTTCCTCCCACGTATTGATGACGTGGTAGATGTAGCAACTATCGGTCTCGAACCATTTGATCTCATCGCCACGGCCGCGGCGCGGCACAACGCCGAAGCGCGCCGGCTGATCGGCAACTTTGATCTGCCACATCGAATTGCGCATGCCGCTCTCAGTGAAGATCACCGGCAGATCGTGCAGCACGATGTAGTTTTTAGTCAGCCCCATGTCGTGCGGCAGACGCGGGCCAGGCAGATCGACCTTTTCGAAATGCACCAGTTCGTTTGTCGGGCTCACCGTGCCGAATGTCATCCACGGCTCGTAGAGCGAATAGTCGAAGAACACGAACTCGCCCGTATCCGGATCGACCTTCGAGTGCGCCGACACATTGCGCGGCAGCTTGCCGCCGAAGCTCTCGTTGCCGATCGTCTCCAACGTGCGTGCATTGACGCGCACCGGCGTGCCGGAAATGTACCAAAGCGCCATCAGCTGACCGTTGTGAACGATCACGTCGGTATTGGCGGTGTCCTTGTAAACTTTGTTTTCGCGCGCGCGGTTCGCCGGCAGCAGCACACCGCCTGCATCGATCGTCCCAGCGACTTCCGCATTGTAGTCGTCGCTGCGGATGTAACGGTTGCGATACTCAGCTTTGCCGTTTTCGAAATGGATGGCGTGAAGCATGCCGTCGCCGTCGAACCAGTGGTGCAGTGTCTTCGGCGCATGAACCGGGTTCGGGCCGTTGCGATAGTAGGCGCCGTGCAGATCCTTTGGGATCTCGCCGATCACATTGAGATCAAGCGCAGTCACCTCTTTCGCGACGGGCTCGTAGATGCCCTGAACGTACGGATTGAGCAGGTTCAAGCCCGTCAGTTCACCGGTCTCGATCCGCCGCGCGTTGCCGTCCGCCATGGGTTTCCTCCGAGCGTTGTTCGCTCCGTTGACCGGAGGCTAGCAGTTAACTCCGGTAATGCAAGCCACGGTTTCGGCTAGCTTAGACTGGCGCTTTCGGGCGTATCCAGGGGAGAAAACGCGGCGTCCGGACACAATAAGCCGCCCAGGCCTCCGGCCGGGTCCGCGCCATGTGCCGTTCCTTGTATGGTGCGGCCGACGCATAGCCCATGAACCAAGTCACATAGAGCGGCGCGAACACGGTCAGCGCGCCCAACGGATGCGCCAGAGCGAAGGCATAGACGCCCCACCACATCAGCGCTTCGCCGAGATAGTTTGGGTGACGCACAAGGCTCCAAACGCCGGTGTCGAGCAGCTTGCCGCGATTGGAGGCGTCGCGCTTGAACGCCGCGAGTTGCTGATCAGCCACCGCCTGCAACACAAAGCCCGCGATCCAAATCACGCCGCCAAGAATAAGCGGCCACCACGGACGCGGCGCCGGTGTCGCGAACGCAAACGCAATCGGCGCGCACCAAATCCAAACGGTCACGCCCTGCAGCAGGTGGATCTGAAAAGCGCTCCACCACAGCCATTTTGCGCCAAAACGCTTGCGCCATGAGGCGTATGGCTCGCGCTCGGCATGCGCGTTTTGCCCGTATGTTTGCACCGCGAGCCGGATGGACCAGAACGCGATCGGCGCCATCGCCGCCCATATCCAAGCGTCCGCACCGATGACCCAAACCGCAGCCAAAGCGCCGGCGAGCACAGTCAGCGGATAGATGATGTCCATCACGCCGTGATTGCGCAGCGCTGTTCCCAAAACCCACGCCGCTGCGAGCGCCACACAGATCGCGCCGCCGATGAAAAGCCACAGCGCCGCCGGGCCGGAGAGTTGTTCCGGACCCCAAATTGCTGCCGCGAAGACGGCCAGCGGCGCCAGCGCCAAAACGATGTGCCAGCTGCGCCCCTTCGGTTCGCGCCAAGCAAATATCAACCAAATCAGCGCCACCAGGGCCCAGCCGAAGGCGGCGGGCTCGATCCAACTGGTTCCCAAATGCACCACTCGGACCCTCGTTTGTTCGCTAGCTTGCATAAATGGATTTACATGGTCAGTCTTCTATTGCAAGCCTGACAACAAGAACAACACGAGGGGAGGAATTCAATGAGCTCAAAGAAGCTTAGCGTTTTCGGTGCGTCGCTGGCGGTCATCGCGGCGGCAACATCGCTCAATGCTGCGCCGGCATTCGCGCAAGACGAAGAGAGCGGCGGCCTGGACGAAATCGTCGTCACCGCGCAACGCCGCGAAGAGAGCCTGCAAGACGTTCCGATCGCGATCACCGCGTTCACGCAAGAAGATCTCGAGCGCACCGCCGCCGTCGGCATTCAAGATGTCGCCTCACGCGCGCCGGGCGTCACGCTCACCCAATTCAACATCGGCGAACCGCAGCTCTACATTCGCGGAGTCGGCACGACGAGCGACTCCGCTGCGAGCGATCCCTCGATCGGCATTTCCATTGACGAAGTTTCCATCGGCCGCACCGGCGCCAGCGCGCTCGCGTTTCTCGATGTGAACCGCGTTGAAGTGCTGCGCGGCCCACAAGGCACGCTCTACGGCCGCAACGCTTCGGGCGGCGCGCTCAACGTCTACACGAACCGTCCCGTGTTCGAGAACGGCGGCCACGTCACCGTGCGCGCCGGCAGCTTTGACATGTACGGCGCTGAAGGCGTCTACAATGCAGCGCTTGGTGACAACTCCGCCGTGCGCTTCGCCGCGCAGTACACCACCAATGATGGCTACGCAGAATACGCGCCGACCGGGCAAGGTCTCGAAGGCGGCACCCAATGGGGCGCGCGCGCTCAGTATCTGACTGAGATGGGAAATTGGTCGTTCCTCGCCGGCGTCGACTATTCCGACGAAGACATGGACGGCCACGCGCGTATCCCTGTGACCACCGCGTCGACCAACCCCGCCTTCACCGGCATCGTCAACGGCCTGCGCACTGGTCTCGACAACCGCCAAAGCTTCTCGTCGCCGGACAATTATCAAACGCGCACGAACTACGGCGTCACCTTCCGCGCAGAGCACGAGGGCCAGAACTTCGACTTCGTGTCACTGACCTCGTATCGCAACAACGACTATGCGTGGCGCGATAACCTCGGCGGCCTGCCGTTCCCAGGCTTCCCGCTCGCAGTCGATGACCGCGCCGAAGAAGCGTCCGATCAAATCAGTCAAGAATTCCGTCTCGTCTCGCCGGGTTCTTCGACGATCGACTGGGTTGCTGGCGTTTACCTCTTTCAGGAAAACGTCGATCGCAGCGAACGTTTCGTCGTCCAAGCGGCGCTGCCGATCGCGCCGGCCAGCTTCGGCGGCGACGTCACCTTCCTGCAAGACGCGACCAACACCAGCTACGCCGTGTTCGGTCAAATGACGGTGCCGTTCGCCGACATCTGGGAATTCACCGCCGGTGCGCGCTGGTCGCACGACGAACGTGAGATTCATCAAGTCGCAGTCGACAACGATACGCTCGGCCCATTGCCGCCAGGCATCCCGCTTGGTCCGACGGGTACGCCGTACAACGTCAACGCCGACGAGACGTTCGAAGAACCGACCTGGCGCCTTGCACTCTCAGTCGAGCCGGTCGATCACGCGCGTTTCTACATTAGCTACGATCGCGGATACAAAGCCGGCTCGTTCGTCAGCGGCGCGCAAAACGCTCTGCAAGCCACGACGCCGATCCGCAGCGAAATCCTCGACAACTATGCCATCGGCATGAAGACGACGTGGATGGACGGTCGCCTGCGCTTCAACGCCGAAGGCTTCCTGCTCGATTACAGCGATCTGCAAGTCTATGAACTTTTGGGCCTCAACCTCGCCACTTCAAATGCTGACGCGCAATCGTCTGGCATTGAAGTCGAAGCGGCCTTCGCTGTGAACGAGAACATCACCATCGGCGGCTCGTACACACGTCTGCAAGCGCTCTACACCTCGAACGCCGTCTCGACAGTTGGCACGCTCCCCTACGACGGCAACACGCTGCCGCGTTCGCCTGAACACCAATTCAACGCCTTCATTGACGGCGAATGGGATCTCTGGGGCGGTGAGTTCAGCTCGCGCATCAACTATCAATGGCAAGACGAGTTCTACTTCGACCCGTCGAACAATCCCGAAGTTCTGGAAGACGGTCGCGGCCTCTTGGGCGCCTTCGCGTCGTGGGAATCGCCTGGCGGCTTCACGGTTTCGGTGTACGGCAAGAACCTCACTGACGAAGATTATCGCCTGCACGTCATCAAGAACGTGGGCATCGGCTTCTCGGTGTTCGGTCCGCCGCAGGAATTCGGCATCTCACTCTCGCAGCGCTTCTAAGCGCGGCGATCTCCTCCCAAGACTTCGCGGGCGCCTCACGGGCGCCCGCTTTTCTTTGTGCGTTAGCGCGAGCCTTTGGCGGCGAAATCGGCGAATGACGCTTCGGCGCCGGCAAAGCCGGCTGCGTTTCGCATGGAGCGGCTTGCATCGAGTGCAGCAGGCACTTCACCGAGCGCATCAAACGCGGCGCCATCGCCTTCCATCATGCGTGCACGGCGCACATAGCCTCCGCCAGCGACCCAGATCTCGCCATTCGCTTCGCACTCAGCACTGGCAAGCCATGTCGCTAGCGGCGCGACGCTATCCGGCGTCATACGCTGTCCAACATCCTCCGCCGCCGCCATCGCATCTGCCGTCATTTGCGTCGCTGCATAGGGTGCGAGCACATTCACGCCCACGCCGTCGCGCCGCAGCTCATGCGAGAGCGTCAATCCAAGGCCGATCAACGCGCCTTTGGACGCCGCATACGGCGCGCGACCGCGCACGCCGTACAGCCCGGCAGAAGACGCAACGAGGATCACGCGGCCAGCGCCAGAGGCGATGAGGTGCGGCAGCGCTGCTTGCAGAATGCTCAAATTGGCAAAGAAGTTTGTCTCCAGAACGTCGCGAAAACCTTCCTCTACCTGCCCAGTAAAGCGCGCAGCAGGACCATTTATGCCGGCATTCAGCGTTATCGCATCGAGCCGATCCCACGCCTTCAGCGCAGCGTGCACCAGCCCCTGCGCTGCGCCGCCGTCGCGCACGTCGTGATAATCAGCAACCGCTTCGCCGCCGGCAGCTTCGATCTCCGCGACCACCGCGTCAGCGGAACTTGCCTCGCCATCGCGGCGGCGATTGTTCACGACAACGCGCATGCCGCTTGACGCTGCGTGCAATGCGAACGCGCGCCCGAGACCTTTGCCAGCGCCGGTGATGACGATAACGCGCGGGTCAGTGTTCGAAACTTTATCGCTCATACGCGCAACGCTAGAGCCGCTACTCCGCTTGCGCAAGCGAGGCTAAGCGCTGCTTACAATAGCAACGCGCGCCGGCTCGATCACATTGAATTCGACATCCTGCGGCCGCACTTCGCCGCCGCACGCCGAGCACGTCACGACCGCGCGTAGATCATGCGCATCGCGCTTGTGACGCAGCAACAGTGGCGGCCCTTCCGGCGCTACATAATATTTGTCGCCCCATTGCATCAGCATCAGCAGCACAGGGTAGTAGTCGATGCCCTTTTGGGTCAGCCGATACTCATACCGCTTCGGCACAGCGCTATATTCATGCGTACGGATCATGCCCTTGCTGATCAGCCATTGCAGGCGCTCAGAGAGAATGTTCGTCGCCATACCTGAGTCACTCAGGATTTCGTCAAACTTGCGCAGCCCCGTGAACAGCGCGCGCAACACCAGTCCCGCCCAGCGGTCGCCCATGATCTGCGCGACTTCGTCCATCAGCGTTGACGCCGGTGGCCGGTCGCTCGGTGAGTCACGATGCTGGCGCCGGCGGCTGTACTGCGCCGACATCCAACCCACGCCCGGCCCCGCACTCCATGACATGTCTTTGGCGCTGATCTCGTCGCCGCACGCCGTGCAAGTTGGCGTCGGCTCGAAGCGCTTGCCACACGTGCGATGCGTCAACTCAACGTCGCACTTGTCACCGGCGGCCGCCGCCCACCGCCGCTCCCAACGCAACATCATCAGCGACGACCAATAGAGATCGAGCCCTTTGCGCGTCATCCGATACTCGAACCGCGGCGGCGCCGACGAGTACTGCACCTTCGCCATCACTTCGGCCGCGACCAGCTTCTTCAGCCGGTCACTCAGCAGCGATTGGCGCAGGCCGGTGCGTGCGCGGAACTGGTCGAAGCGGCGCGCACCGAGCCAACTGGCCTCGATGATAAGGATCGTCGACGTATCGCCGACCACCTCAAGCGCCCGCCAAATCGAGCACGTGCGTATGAGTTTGGCGCTCTCTTCCATGTCCAGGCCGGAGTCTAACGCGGCGTCAGCCACGCACAAGTCCTGACACCCGCGCCTGCCGCAACGTCCGCTAGCGCTTCGCGCGTTTCTTGAATTCCGGATGGCGGTAGCACGTCACGAGGTGATCGTTGACCATCCCCACCGCCTGCATGAACGCATAAACGATCGTCGGCCCCACAAACTTGAAGCCGCGTTTCTTCAGCTCTTTCGAGAGCGCGCGCGAAATATCCGTCTCTGCGGGGATCGGCCCGCCCGGTTTCAGCCGATTGACGATCTGCTCGCCCTCTACAAAGTTCCAGAGAAAATCGGCGAAGCTCGCGCCCTCCTTCTCCATCGCCAGATACGCTTTGGCGGAGGTCACCACGCCCTCGATCTTCAACCGATTGCGCACGATGCCCTCGTCGCCCATCAGCTTCTCGATCTTCGCTGGCGTGTAGCGCGCGATCTTCACCGGATCGAAGCCATCGAATGCGCGCCGATAATTCTCGCGCTTGCGCAGGATGGTGATCCACGACAACCCCGCCTGTGCGCCCTCAAGCTGCAGAATCTCGAATAGCGCCCGGCTATCCTTGAGCGGCACGCCCCACTCGTGATCATGGTATTCAAGATAAAGCGGATCGCTGCCCGGCCATTTGCAGCGCGGCAGATCAGCCGCGGCCTTCTTCACAGCCATAAGTGTCCATCCCTCGCTTGATCGGCAGACTCATACTCTAGCGAACCACGGTCGCGCGCTCTAAATCGTGCACGCAGCACAATGGAGGCGGCCTTGCAGATTGGCGTTATCGGGCTTGGGCGCATGGGCGCTGGCATTTCGCGCAGACTGACGGCGGGCGGCCATGAATGCGCCGTCTATGATCTCAACGCCGCCAACATCGACGCGCTCGTGACAGACGGCGCCATCGCGACAACTAGCCTCGAAGACCTCGTGCGAAAGCTCGCCACGCCGTGTGCAATCTGGGTGATGCTTCCCGCCGGCGCGCCTACAGACGAGACCGTCACGCGCCTCGGCGAATTGCTTTCCCCAGGCGACGTCATCATCGACGGTGGCAACAGCTATTATCGCGACGATATTCGTCGCGCGAAGGCGCTTGCAGAAAAGCAGATCGCTTACCTCGACGTCGGCACATCTGGCGGCGTCTGGGGCCAAGCGCGCGGCTTCTGCCTCATGGTCGGCGGCGACAAGGTTGCGTTCGATCGCCTCGAACCGATCTTCGCAACACTCGCACCCGGCGTTGGCACAATCCCACGCACAGAACGCGCCGCGACAACCAGCGCCCAAGCCGAACTCGGCTATATTCACGCCGGCCCAAGCGGCTCAGGCCACTTCGTAAAGATGGTCCACAACGGCATCGAGTACGGATTGATGGCCGCCTACGCCGAAGGCTTCGGCATCTTAGAAGGCAAGAACTCAACCGCCCTCCCGGAAGACGAACGCTACGACCTCAACGTCGCCGACATCGCCGAAGTCTGGCGCCGCGGCAGCGTCATAACCTCGTGGCTCTTGGACCTCACCGCTTCCGCGCTCGCCAAAGATGGCGCTCTCGGCGCGTTCAGCGGCGCGGTTGACGATAGCGGTGAAGGCCGCTGGACTTTGGAAGCCGCCATCGAAGAGGCCGTGCCGGCAGATGTGCTCGCCACCGCACTCTTTGCGCGCTTCCGCTCGCGCCAGCCACACGCGTTCAGCAACAAACTTTTGTCTGCAATGCGCTTCGGCTTCGGCGGCCACATCGAGCCGAAAACGACGGCGACCTAGGTCGCGGAGGCCACTCTAACCGCTGGGAGCCTCTTCAACCCGAAGCCCGTAAACTCGTACGCCGCGGCGAAGATCAGCGAGAACACAGGCCCGAGCGAGCAAAAGATGGCCCACGGAAAATAGTCGACAGTCGAGACGCCCAATGTGCCAGCCATGAACAGCGCCGACACGGTCCACGGCATAAGCGGTTCAACAACAGCGACAGAATCCTCGATAGCGCGCGAGAGGTTCTCCGGCGCCAAGCCGCGGTCGGCGTAGGATTGGCGAAACAGATTGCCGACGATGAGAGATGTCACCGTGCCATTGCTGGTCATAGCGACCATGACCGTGCCGGCCGCAAGCGTTGCGGCGACGAGGCCGAACGCAGAGCGCACCATAGAGAGCATCGCACGCAGCAATGTCTTAAGCGCGCCGCACACCTCCAACGCCCCGGCGAACAGAAATGCCGCCACGATGAAC
This sequence comes from Terricaulis sp., assembly GCA_040080935.1. Classification (GTDB taxonomy): domain Bacteria; phylum Pseudomonadota; class Alphaproteobacteria; order Caulobacterales; family Aquidulcibacteraceae; genus Vitreimonas. The sequence goes on along the minus strand of JBEBHI010000026.1, from coordinate 9,653 downwards.
AGCATCGTCTCCGCCATTGAGAAAATACCGCCGCGATTGAGCAAGTTCTCCGCTGCCTCGCTCGGCACTGTGGCGCCGTGCATCGCGCTGATATCGAAGCCGTTCACGAAGGTTGTGAGCGCGGCCCCAACGGAGAAGCCTTGAACGGCGACGCCCACCGCCAGGGCGCAAATTGACGAAAGCACAATGACCAACGTAGGCGAGCCGCGCAGGCCAATGCCAACGATCGCGATCGCCAAGGGGATCGCCGGCGCGATGCCTAGATCGAACAACGCATCGAGCTCGCCCTTCACAGCGACAGCGTTCGTCATCGCTTCCCCGCCCACAGCGGACGACGAAAAGCCGACGGCGACATAGGCAGCGAGTGCGATCAAAGTCGGCGGCAAGCTCGTATCCAGCATGTGGCGCACGTGCGTGTAGAGATCGGCTTTGGCGCCGATGGCGGCGACGATGGACATGTCCGAGATCGGCGAGAGCTTATCGCCAAAATAAGCGCCTGAGACGATAGCGCCCGCAACCGGCGCGAGCGGCAAACCCATGGCTTCCGCCGCGCCCATGAGCGCCACGCCGATTGTGGCGGCAGCGCCCCATGAGGTGCCGGAGATCGTCGACATCAATGCCGTGGCGAGGAACGCCGTCAGCACCATGAATTGCGGATTGATGAGGTCGATGCCGAGCGCAACCATCAGGGGGATCGTGCCGGAAAACATCCAGGCGCTCAGCAAGCCGCCGATGCTCAGCAAAATCAGAATGGCCGGCAGCGCCTCAGCGAGACGACGGCCCGTTTCGGCCTGAATGTCATCCCAACTCTTGCCGCGGGTCAGCCCAATGGCGCCGGCGACGGCGGTGGCGAAGAGCATCGTGCTGAAAAGCAGTTCGCCAGTGAAACCAAGCGTCAGTACGCCGCCAAGAAGAGCAGCAACCAACGCGGCAATCGGTGCGAGCGCTAAAAGCAACGGCAGCGGCCGCGAGGTCTCCGGCGCAATTTCGTCAGAGCTCACGATAGCGCCCCCCAAGACCAGCGATCAAATCGCCCACGCAGCTTCTTACCCAGCAGCTTGCGTCGCCGAAACCCATCCCCTTCGACAAGCCCCAACATTTGGTCGGATTTTCCTTGCGCTCGCCACGCTTCCTGATGATCGTTCGGCATGAATCTCGGCCGTGACGCGCGATCGCATTGGACACTCGATCCCGACGGCGTGTTCTTGAACCACGGTTCGTTCGGCGCGTGCCCCATCACGGTGCTTGAGATGCAAAATGCGATCCGCGCACGCATCGAGCGCCACCCGGATCATTTCTTCATCCGCGAGATCGAACCGAGAGAAGGCGCTGTTCCGCAGACATCGCTTCGCGCCGCTGCAAATGCGTTGGCCGAATTTGTCGGCGCCCCCAAACGGCCGACTTGCCTTCGTTGAGAGCACGACTGTTGGCGTCCAGGCGGTCTTGCAATCGGTCCCTCTCGGCAAGACCGACGAAGTTCTCATCACCAGTCATCAATACAATGCCGTAAATCTTGCCGTGAGGCGCCGCTGCGAGGAAACGAACGCCAGCCTCGTTGAAGCGAACATTCCCATTCCGCAGCACGATGACGATATCATCGCGCCCATCCTCGAAGCAGTGACCGATCGGACGCGGCTTGCCATTGTCGATCACATCACGTCCGCGACAGCTCTTGTGTTTCCAGTAAAGCGCATCGTGACGGCGCTGCGGGAAAAAGGCGTCAAGGTCCTCATCGATGGCGCACACGCTGTCGGCCAACTCGATCTCGACATCAGCGACATCGATCCCGATTGGTACGTCACCAACGCGCACAAGTGGCTATTCGCACCGAAAGGCAGCGCCCTCTTTTACGCGCGCGCGACAGAGGCAAAGCGCACGCGCCCCGCCATCACAAGCCATTTTGTCGATCTGGGTTTTCCCGGCGCCTTCGACTATGTCGGCACAAGGGACTATTCGGCTTGGCTCGCAACGCCGGCCGCGCTCGATTTCTATCGCTCGTTCGACGACGCCCGCCTCCGGGTGCACGCACGCGATATCATCGCGCATGCCTCCGAGCGTTTCGGCGCGTTGGGCGCGCGGCCTCTCGGTCCCATAGAGATGAGCGCGTCGATGCGGGTTTTCGAACTCCCAACGCGCGGCGGAATCGACCACACCGAGGCAGTACGCTGGGGCGATGCGCTCTGGGACAAGCACAAACTTGAGATCAAACCTGACGGCCACAGTGGCAAGTTGCGGTTTCGCATCTCCGCGCCCGCTTACGTCGACCGCAGCGACATCGACACGTGCGCCCACATCCTGCGAACCGAAGGTTGGCCCGACCAGACCTAACCCGCAGCGTGAAGACCTAAGCGCCGTTTTTGGACAGATTAATGAGATCGGCGAGTGTAAATGCCCCGCCCTGCACGCGTCCGTCGGCGCCGATAATAGAGTCAGGCGAGAACCGGATCATATTCCACAGCGTCTCAGCGAACATTCTACTTCCGACCGGTCCCAATCGCGCGCCGCCGGACGCACCTGCCTCCGCCAAAATGTAATACCAAAGCGGCGTGCGCGAATCGAAGCCGTGCGCGCTTAAGACGCCGCCCTGCGTTGGCCCAACCGCCTGAACAAGCGCCAGCCCAGAAAGTGGAGTAAGCCCCATGGCCCGGGCAACCGCTTGTCCAGTTGGAAGGCCCAACAAATAGCCACAACAGATTTCTCACCGCGAGGCGGTCATGCGGCGCGGCTTCGGGCGAACCGTCGATCTTAAGATTGAACTCATAAGAGCTGCGCACCATCGAATGTCCGAACCGGTACGCCGCCGCCGAATATTCAAACGGCATGAAGAAATCTTCGGCTTTTTGCGGTTTGAAGAATTTCGGACCGTTTGCAACGACATCATCTACAATCGAAGGATCGGCGATGTGCTTGGCAAAATCCAACAACGCCAGGCGTTGATAGAGTAGGCGCAGCTCCTTTTGCGCGAGCGCCCGCGTGCCTTTGGTTTTCACCAGTTCGTTGTGCGAGCGCAAGGCGGCGGATCTCGCGGGGCATCGCCAGACTCAAGCCGGAGCAATCTCGTTATCGCTGCCAACACTCGAAATCCAACCGGCTTAGAGGTGGCGGAGCCTCTGCCGACCAAGCCGCCCGGACTAGCTCTGAATAATGGCCGCCCGAAGATTGTCACCGCACGATACGCCCCGGCGGCTCAGAACTAAGCTTCTCATTCGGTTAGGCGCAGCAACAGGTCGAAGTCGCGCCCGTTCAACGCAACGGGTTCACCACCGCGCTCGTCGCGAAAGCGCATTGCAAGAGCACTCAGGTCCGCATCCTCGCAATCGGCGAATTCCACGCGAGACGGCGGCGTGGCGCTCTCATAGCCGCGTGCGACATCGTAGGCGCCGCTCTGCTGACGGCGGAAGTTAAACCTTACCGCTAGATCCGAGACCCGGTCGGCGGCGCAAATGTCTCGAAGCTCCTCGCGTCCAAGGTACTCGCCGAAAATGTACTCACGGACCCCAGGCCTGGTCTCGAACGACACGACATCGGTGTTGACGCTGATCGCGCGTGGAATATCGAGCACCGCTCCGTTCGCGACGCTGCTGCTCAGCGCCTCTACATAATTGGCCGACAAGATAAGGCGGTTTTTTATGCGCCAAGGCGCAAGATCCGGGCTCGGCGCGAACGACCATATGAGCGAAGCCGTGAAAGAGACGAGCGGCGTAGCGAACGACGTACCGTTGACCATGACCGGTTCATAAGCGCGATTGATTGTCTCGATGAGACACCCTGGCGCCGCGATATCGACGCGCGAGCGGCTATAGTTCGCAAAAGATGCGCGCCCACCGGCGAGATCGAGAGCGGTGACTGTCACGATGTTCGGACTAGTGGGGCCACCGTACGCTGCGGGATAAACCGCCTGACTGCCTAAGTCGCGCGGACCTCCCCCTTCATCGGCACGACGGCCGTTGCCCGCGGCGACGACAAAGAGCGAACCGCTCAATGAGGGAATCACCGTATTGAGGTCACCCTCCGGGCTCGATTGCTCGAGACTTATGTTGATGATGTTTGCACGAATGGGCAACGGCACGTTCTGCTGGCCAAGGTAGCGAATGCCCTCCCCCGGCGCCATGATCGACAGCGTGTACTCGCTGGCCAAGTGCGAGATGTTATAGACACGCAGACGTATCGGCGCCTGCGCCAATCGGGTCATGAACCGCTCGCGAATGGCTGTGCCGCCCAACACCAGGTTCGCGACTTCAGTGCCGTGGTCTCCGTTCAGGTCGCGTTGACGTGCCCGGATTTCTCCCGAGTAGCTTAGATCCGATCCATACTGATCGAGAATGTGAAGCGCGCCGTTTTGATGCGTCCTCGCGAAATTCTGTTTCTCCGCGAAGAAAGCTGCGGGCAGCACGCCCTCGCGCGGCCCTTCAACGCCGCGATCGATGATGCCGACAACGGTGGTGCGCCGTCGTGTTGGATCCGCCGCCAACCCGGCTTCGATGCGCGACCAGACGAGATCGGTGTTGAACGGATAGTCTCGCGGACGTTCAGCGACACTGACGCACCTCGGCGCCTCTGCCATCGTTAGCGTGACCGGCCCCATTGTTCGCACGGGCCCAGAGGGCCCACGCTCAAACTGACTGCGCATTGCACTGGACAATAGCTCATCCATCACGCGCGGGTAGGCTTCGCTGGATTGCGGCATAAAGGCGCGAACGGGCGCCACACGCACGACGAATTGGTCGCCCTCTTCAAGACTTCGCCCAACGCAATCGAGGATGTTCAGGTAATTTTGCTCACCTCGGCATGAACGCCCTCGCTGCAATTGTAGTTGCCGCAATGCAGAACTGTTGGCCTCGTAGAAGCGTTCGTAGCCAGCGCGCGGCGGACCAAACTGTGTTGTCTCGAGGATCGTATCGATCGTGTCGCCGGGCGCGACGATAACGTCGGCGCGTGTTGAGTTGACGCAAAACGGAACGCGAATCACGATGTAGACACGTGGCTCGAAGAAACCGTACGTGCGTGTGAGGTCGTCGGCCTCAAGCGCGCGGGCTTGGACCGGATGCAGTTTGCCTTGAACGGTTGCCGCCTGCACGCGTTGGCGCAAGGGCTCGTTTAATTCAAGCGCACGCGTGGTCAGCGAATTCAGTATCGTTGACGACGAACACATGCCTGAGACAGCCGCACGCACGCTGGCTTGGGGGTCGGCGAGGTAGCGATCAATCGGCAGCGTCACTTCGAGCGGCGCGCCCGAGGCCGCCAGCAATTCTTGATCGGCGGCGCGCAAGCCGTCGACTGCGCGAAGTTCGAACCCCGATTGCGCCGCCTGCGGGTCTGCGCGCCCCTCTTGCGGCGCAAGGCACGCGCAAAGCGCCATGGCCGTCGCGACGGCGCGTCGGCTAGAGCCAGCGCGCGCGGTCACGGATCGCCTCGATCGGTACACCTTCGTTGCCAATGCCGCGGTCACAACCGCCGGCCACATGGACGCCCACGATGGCGCCGGCCGCGTTGCGGATGCCTGACCCGGAGCTGCCGCCGATCGTGTCGATGTCGTTGTAGCGCATCTCGACCGGCGCAGCCCGCGGAACCAGCTGAAATAGCGTGCCCACATCGATCTTCTTCGGCGCGCCGCCAGGATGCTGGATGATGATCAGCGGATCATTCACCCGCGCATTGGTTCTCGACACTTGTGCAGGCGCGCGATTGCCCGGCGCCGCGCCAGCGAACTCGACGATGGCGTAGTCCAACGCGTGCGTGGAGTCGAAGTCGATACCTGTAATGTTGCGCGACTCCCCTTCCCGTGGGCGCCCGCCAACGATCTCGAAATCGAACACAACGGTCTGCAGGCGCGCGAGAGCTTCATCTTGAAGGTATTCACGCTGACCGTTGACCACTCGATACGGCGTAACCCATCCATCCGAACCATTCGCGCTAAAGAAGCAATGACCCGCCGTGAGCACGCGATGCGCCGCAGCCCCCGCCGGCGCGCTTTCATCCGCGATTAGAGTGCCGCTGCACCAATGTTGGCCGGCGACGTTCCCGTATTGATAACCCGGATAAGCCGCGCGCATGGCGCCTAGATCGACCCATCGAAACATCACCGCCGAAGGCGCGTGGGCGGTCACAAATTGTGGTGTGACGCCATTTTTTCCAGCAAAGGCTCGTACATCGACGTAGTCGGTCTCCGCGCCGCAAATGGATGCAACATCCGAAATCTCTGGAGCATAGACCGGCAGCGCCGAGATCTCGCTCTCACGCGGTGTCGGCGCATCAGCATTGGCAGCTGCGCTTTCCTCCGTTCCTTCAACAGCACTGCCTGAGGTCGTCGCTGGCGGCGAGCAGGCAAAAACAAAGGCTAGGCTCAATCCTGCAACGATTGACGCGTTCCGCATCTTCCTCTCCCGTGGTAGTCAGCGCTCAGGGCGCGGACGACGGCTCATCAGCTTGCTCCGCCTCCAACGCCGCCAACTCGGCGCGAAGTCGGGTGATCGACAATTCAAGGCGCAGCATTTCCTCAACCCGGCGCAGCCTGTCGGCCTCGTCCGGCCCCGCATCGCGGCGCGCGGCGGCGAGGTCAGCGCGCGCACGCGCATATTGTTCTTCCTGCCCCGCCAAATTGATCCGCAGCTGCAGCACAGACGAAACCGAAGAGAAGAACGTATTCACCGCGCGACCTGGTATGCCCAAGATTCGCGACGCTTCACTCGGGTGATCGAACTCATGAGAGACGAGCGTGCCGTCAACAAACCCAACATTGTCGCGCCGCGCGACGACCCACGATGCCCGATAAGGGAGCACATGCAGGGGCGCGTTGTTCGGCAGATCGAAGCGCCAGGAGCGTTCAACGAACGGCAACTCTTGCGGCAAGCATGCCGTCAGCGGTGACGGGCACACATCGCTCAAGCGAACAACGTGCACGGCAAAGGGTTGTGCTTGACGATAGACGAGGCCCGGACATCCCGTGCCGCAACTGAGCACCGGCGAAGCTGGGGCCTCGCCGGTTGACTGCAGCGACAATCCAGTGACATCACGAGCGCTCGCTAGAGTCTCACTTTCATCAATAGCAATCGAGCCTGTGTGCTCGGCCGCTCCATTGCTCGCACGCTCACGTTGGGGGCGCTGGCGATTGGTGGTCGCGGCCTCGGCACGCATTGCGGCCGCCGATGCGCGATCTGCTTCGTTGCTAGCGCGGGTCACCGCGCCTTCCAGACCCGCGGCCGCGGTTTCGGCGCGTTGAGCTGCAGCCTCGGCGCGTTCGGCGACACCGCTGTCCGCATTGGCGCGCTCGCGCGCCTGCTGACTGGGTGGCACGATGAAAACCCGCCGGGAGAAACCGGCCCGGCACAGCGAAAAATTGACACTTCTGATCTGGCGCGGGTCGGCCGGATCGAACGTGAGATTGAGCGTGCGCGGCCCCTGTTCCTGCGGCACGGGCTGCATGACAATTTCGCCGTTCGAACAGGTGATTGGCGGGGGAGCCGGCCCCTCCAGCGTGCGTCCAGGGCCCGATCCAGGCGTCAAAGGTTGAGCCCCGCCTCCCGCAGTCATGATCGCGGCGATCGACGACACTGCAGCGTCGATGCTTTCGGGCAGTTCGCCAGCGAAGGTCATGTTTGACGATTGCAACAGCCCCCCGACAATTCGGATCTCGCCGTGGCCGCTTCTGAACATGCTCTCATTGGTGTCGGCGACGAACGTCGCGTTGGGATCGCCCCGCGCCTCACCCATTGTGATCTCGAGAGTTTCGCGCCATTGCCCCCCCGTCTCGACGGCGCGAACGAGCGCGCGATAATTGGCCTGCGCTTCGCTCAGCGTATTCTGAGCCCCGCGAAGCGTGGCCTGCGCGCTTGAATTATCGGTTCGCGCCTTATCACGCGCGGTCTGAAGTGCGGTTCGCACATCAGCAGGGTCGTTGGAGCTGACGGCGTTGAAGGCTGCCTCCGCCGTGCGCATTTCGGTTTGCTTGGTCGCCGCGGTCGTGGCGGCTGTGGCGGCAGCGTTTGAAGCAGCGATCAGCGCGGCCTGCGCTTCGCGCAAAGCCGCGGGTGAGGCTTCGACCGACGCCGGCCCGCGCGTGGCAGTCAAATTCAGCATACGCATCGGCGCCATGTACGCTGCGCCGACGCCGCCGTTCTCCGCATTCCTGCTTTCCAGAGAGACAGACGCACATGCACTCAGCACGGCGCAGCCTACAACTACACTAAAAGCTTGAACACGCTTCTTCATCATTGCCCCCGCCAGTTTCAGCTCCTCAAGTTCGGGACTGAACGCCGCGCAGGCTTGGCACCCTATGTGTAAAACTAGGAGGCGGTGTCACCCAACTGGGTGATCGCGAATTGCGCAGAAGCCTCGCTCGCCCACGCGCTATCACGTGCGGCCCACGCTCTTCATTCTTGCCGCGATCATGATGACAACGCCAAACATCCCTCTCTTCGAGGCGTTGGCTCAAAGTCCTGTTTTGGTATGGAGCGGCGCCATCGTCGTTGCAGTGACTTGCGTGTTTTCGATCGCGATTTCCCTGAAGCGGCCGTGAGAATGGCGCACAGGGTGGGCGCCTAAGAACGCTCCGCGCGACGTAGCGCGCGCTGACGGTGGTCTATGAGGCGCCTGAAGAACTCCAGCACATCGAGCTTCAACTCGTCCACGTTGGTGCGTTCGGTGCTTATCTCAAAAGCCTTCTCTGTAAACGACATTGACGCTCAGCCGACAAGCGCGCTGGCGCCCACAAGGTTGAAAATCTTGCCGTTGATGACGACTAGCGGACATCGTGCCTTTGCGCGCCAATCACACTTGGCTCGATTGGCAATGTTGCAACGCTGCTTCATCGGAGCTTTCACCGCGACGTGAAAAATCGCACACTGCGGTATCGCTCATGTCTCGCGAACAGAGCCGAGACATTTGAGAGGCGCCCTCGCGCCTCACTCCCACTCAATCGTCCCAGGCGGCTTCGACGTCACGTCGTAAACCACGCGATTGACGCCGCGCACTTCGTTGATGATGCGCGTCGCGGTGCGGCCGAGGAAATCCATCGAGTACGGGAAGAAGTCCGCCGTCATCCCGTCGGTGCTCGTCACCGCGCGCAGCGCCAACACGCTTTCGTACGTGCGGTGATCGCCCATCACGCCGACCGTCTTCACCGGCAACAACACCGCGAACGCCTGCCAGATCTGATCGTACAAACCCGCCTTGCGGATCTCATCCAGATAGATCGCATCGGCCTGGCGCAGCGTATCCAGCCGCTCCTTCGTAATCTCGCCCGGCACACGGATCGCGAGCCCCGGCCCTGGGAACGGATGGCGCCCAACAAACGCCGGCGGCAATCCCAACTCACGCCCTAGCGCCCGCACTTCGTCCTTAAACAAATCGCGCAGCGGCTCGAGCAGCTTCAGCGTCATGTCTTCAGGCAAACCGCCGACATTGTGGTGCGACTTGATCGTGACCGAAGGCCCACCCGTCGCCGACTTCGACTCGATCACATCCGGATAGAGCGTGCCTTGCGCCAAGAACTCCGCGCCGCCCACGCTCGACGCCTTCGCGTCGAACACTTCAACGAAGAGCCGCCCAATGGTTTTGCGCTTCACTTCCGGATCGGACACGCCCGCCAGCGCGCCTAAGAAGAGATCGCTCTCTTCAGCGTGGATCAGCTTGATATTGTAGTGCTCGCGGAAGAG